>CAZQOW010000067.1:0-10997 GCA_964595045.1 uncultured Pseudomonadota bacterium | reverse complement strand
TCAAAAGGAATTTCGTTGGTTTTGAGTTTACTTAGATAGGGAATACCGAGCTGAATACTGATCGCTTTTAGAATATCATCCGCTTTTAGATAACGAAGCTGAATCAACGCTTCTCCCAACTTGATCCCTTTTTCTCGCTGAACAATCAATCCCTCTTCGAGTTGTGCCTCGGTGAGAGAGCTGTTTTCGAGCAGAATATTTCCAAGACTTCTCGCTTCCATTGGGGGATCCTCAAAAATATTGGTTTATCTCTCTCCTAGCGGGAGTGTGGGATGTAGGGAGAGGAGATTTTTCTCTCAAGACTATTTATTATTCATCAAGAGCGATAATTATATCATTTAGAAAAAATAACTAAATAGAAGTTTTATTTATTTGGAGGAGCAGACGATTTCTCAAATTGATACTGCTGAAGCTGAATATCTTTCTTATACTCGAGCAACTCCGCTGCATGGGAACGAACCGATTCTCGAATGACCTTCTGTTGGCCTTGCCCATAATTTTGTTCGATAAACACATTTCTCTCTTCTACTTTCTTTTGAAGAATTTTCAGGAAGTCAGCGGTTTCTCGAATAATATATGGACGCAAAAAGACAATAATATTCGTTTTAGTTTTGGTGGTCACTTTTCTCTTGAAAAGAAATCCCAAGACAGGAATGTCTCCCAAAAAAGGAATTTTGGTGGTGTTAATCGTCAGTTTATCGTCAACCAACCCCCCAATAACAACAGTTTGTTGATCTTTTGCCACCACAACCGTTTCAACGGCTCTCTTAGTGGTGGAAGGTCCAACGGTTGTCAAAATCTGGGTCGAGGCACCCGGAACTACCTGGGTAATTTCCTGACGGACCTTCATTTTTACCGTATCCCCCTCATTTACCTGGGGAGTCAGCTTCAAGGTAATACCAACGTTCTGACGAACGACGTTGAATGTAGTATTTCCACCCGTCGTCAGCGTGGAGCTGGAAGGAAATGGAACTTCACTTCCGACGATAATTTCCGCCTCTTCATTATCGAGCGTCAACAAATTAGGCGTTGAAAGAATATTAACATTCGTACTCGATTGAATTGCGGTAATGACTGCACCAAAACTAGGGACTGTAATATTCGTAGTCGTTCCATCGGCATTGGTTCTTGGGATAGTAATTGTTCCTTGACTGATAATTCCGGCAGCACCGGCACCGGCAAGAATCGAAGGAATCGCTGCGGAAGGGCCGCCCAGATTCGATCCGAAAGGAACGACATTATTCCCGTTAATATTCGCGATCGCTCCACCCTGAAGATAGGTTCCAACATCGCGAGAGTTGTCGATTGCCAACTCCATGATGACCACTTCGACATAAACCTGACGACGCGGGATATCGAGCTTGTTAATCACTTCGTCTACTAAAGTTTGATAATCTTTTTGAGTTGAGGTGATAATCAGGGAGTTCGTTGATTCATCTGCGGTAATCTTGATTCCCCCTTCAAACTCTGCCACTACCGGAGGGGTCGATGCCTGCCCCGGTCGTGGAATTCCACCTGGATAAGCTGGAGCGGGTGCTCCGCCAGAACTTGATCTACTCACTCCACTGGTGAGAGAGGCCAAAACCTCAGACATTTTTTTCGCTTCTGCATGTCTTAAATAATGAACATGCACTTTTCCTTGAGCCCCTTCGAGGGTTTTATCAAGTCTTGAAATCAATTCGCGAATTTTTGGAAGCGCTCTTTTGGAACCTAAAACAATAATTGAATTGGTTCGATCATCAGGAATTACTTTAGAAATAAAAGGAGCTTCTGCCAACTCAGGCCCACCACCTGCGGCAGGGCGTCTCGCCGCTCCCGCTTGTTGCTGCTCGACATAGAGCTTTTGCACTTTATCAGCCACATCTTTGGCTGGAGCATTTTTAATATTAAAGATCTCGAGCACCTGTTCAGGACCTTGCGTATCCATCTCTTTAATAATTTTCACCAGTCGATCGATATTAGTTCCAGAATCAGTGACGATTAAAGTGTTGGTCGCTGGATAAGCAAAAAGATTTCCCTCTTTGGAAATAAGAGGTTTTACTACGGTTGAGATATCAAGAGCGCTGACACTTTTTAGGGTAATCAAGCGGGTAATAAAACTGTCGGTGAAAGGGCTATCCCCTTTATAGATTGGAAGTGGACTTTCGAGTGCCTCTTTCAACGGGACAATTTTCACCAAATCTCCCGGACCGGTCACAACCGTAAACCCGAGCACCTCAAGCGCCGATAAAAAAGCTTGGTAAGCCTCTTCGGTGGTCATCTTCTTTTCGGATAAGATTGTCACTTTTCCCCGCACCCGATCATCAATCAGAAAATTTTTACCAGAAGCCTTGCTCACCTGTTTAATAATTTCGCGGATATCAGCATCCACTGCGTTTAGATAAAATGTCCCTTGATTATTATTACTGACAGCGGGATTCGCAGGAGAACTCGTAGGAGAAGAGATGTTTTTTGGCAAAGAGGTAGGAACTGGCGCATCCGGCTCATAGGTTGAAGGTTTATAATCGGGAGAAAAGGGAGACACAGACGATTTTGTTTCTGGACTTTTTCTAGTTTCTGGAATCTGCAAAGGGGGAAGCTTGGGTCGTGGATCAGTTCCTTGAGCAAAAATACTCACTGGAAAAGTCAGAGAAAAAACCAAAATAAATACAACCGAATGAAATATTTTTTTCATTTTTGATTCTTATTTTTTTTATTAATAACCGAAGAGGAATTTCGATTACCATTTATCTAATATCGTAGTCTAGTGTTTGTTTTTGACCATTTCGTTCCACATCAATCGTGATTTTTTTCTCCCCTTTGAGCTGATTAAAAATCTCTAATCCCTTTTTGATGTCGATCTCCACTCCGTTGATTCTCTCAATCACATCCCCTTTTTGCATTCCAAGCTTTCCGAAAAGACTGGTAGGAGTCATATAAAGAAGTTTCAATCCGGCTGGCTTCCCGCCAACAAAATTGGGAACCGCTCGAACCTCTGTAAATAGTCGATCGAGGTTTGCTAATGCGTTATCAATTTCTGCCTGCTCGACGACAAATTTGTTTTCCCCTTTTTTGGCAACTCCTTGGGTCGGAGCTGATCCATCGAGTTTTGACAAAGGAACATCGGTAGTAACCTTAGAACCAAAATTTTCTATTTCAACATATTCCAAACGATTGCCATTAATAAACTCAACTCGTCCCGAGAGAATTTTTGTGATTTTTACCCCAGGAGAGAATTGCTTTTCATCACCTATCGTGTACACATCCGTATTTCCAGCACCACTCCCGCCACCACTCGATTGAATAGAAGCACTAGAGCGCGGATCAAGACCATCAGCCACAGAAAAAGTCGAAAGCAGCTTAATAGGTAAAGAGGTTTTCGTCGCGGGGCCATCGAGATTAACAGAAGCCGACTCTGTCTCGGTCGGATTTTGTAGATTCGCTACCTCAATATCTCTTGAGTCAAAGATGTTTCGATCCACAATGACCTGATATTGATCGAAAGGGATCGTTGACTTTGGCGGAAGCGAAGCCGATTGAATCGATGAAAGATCAAATTTTCGTTCAACTGTTAACTGGTTTCGAATGATGACATTCACAATTTTGGCGAGAAAGTATGAGCAGAAAGCAATGCTAACCAAAGTAATAATCCAGAGATATTTTTTGATTAAAATGCCCAATTGATTAGTTTTCTTTTAATGAATTGCCCGAATTGAAAGTTTTTTTCTAATTAGTAAGTAACCTCTCCAAAAGATTCAAGAAATTTCGATCAATAGAAAAACCGAAGAATCCCTCTATCTTTTGAAAGGAAAATTAGGATAAAATTTTAAGTTGCCCTATGCAACCGATTTATCTCATTCAATTCGATTTATTAAAAGCTGAAAAGCTGAAAAAAGATTCTAAATCTTTCTTTTTTTATCCCTCCAAAAATAAAAACCATTTTTTCTTATCGACGACTTCCCTAAAAACTCTTCGAAAACAAAAAGTTCCTTTCAATCAGATTAAAAAATTCGATTTTGAAAAACTTCCGGTAAAAATTGTTTACCCTTTGCAATCCTCTCTTTTTGACAAACCGCATCCTGAAGCGATCGAAGAAATTACCACTTACGCACTTTCAAAGCAGAAAGAGAGAAAAAAAATCTACATTTATTATCTGGGAAGAAATCATCATTCTACCGAGGGAACTATTTTGCTGGATCGCCCCGGTGGAAAACGTTCTTACTGCTGGAAAATTTCCTCCATCCCTAAAAAAGTGGAGGATATTCGTCACGCATTCCCCAAAATTGTAGCAAAAATAAAAGACCCCAATACCCGCGTCATTCTCTCTTTTGGAGGGGGTGGACTTCGAATGTTTGCCCATCCTGCATTGATGAAATTTCTGGAAATTCTTTTTACCCCGAAAGAGATTCGAAAATATATCAGCGAGATCTGGGGCAGCAGCGGCGGGGCGATGGCGGGGATGTTCTACGCCATGGGGGTCGAGCCGATTGTCATGGAAGAGTTGGGGTATCATTTCTACAACGAACGTTACTCGCTCGATTTTAATCCAAACCCACTCGAAATTTTAAAAAACATGATTTTGGATTCGGTTTTGCCAACTGCAGATAATCTATTGAAAGGATATGCCAACTGCCAGGAGGCAATCCGAAAAGTTTTACATCAATATGTGTCGAAGAAAAGCCATCGTTCAAAACTCCCCTTTTATTGTATCGCCTATAATTTAAAAGAAAGACGAAACGAGGTTTTAACTACCGAAAAAATTTCATCGAATGGTTACCCAATTCCGATTCGTCACACCAATGCGATTGATGCCGTCATTGCCTCTTCTTCAATCCCCATTTTATATGTTCCGAAAAAAATTCTGAGGGGAAAAACCGAACATCTCTATATTGATGGTGGAACCACCGAAGAAATTCCGCTTGTCTCCGTTTATCAAAAATGGGTTTACGACAAATTACTGAAAAAAGAGAAAAGAAAAAAGCTGCTGATTATTGCCGTAAATCTTTTTCCAGAATTTGGAAAAATCAAACTTCTTCATCACTGGCTACTACAAAAACTACCACCGATTCGACTGCTCCAACTTTCGGCAACCTTTGTAGATCTGATGAGACGGGCAAGAATTGATGAACAAAAAGGTCATTTGAAGGATGATAAAAATGTCACTCTTTTGGAACTTCATCTTCCGCTACCAGGGGCTGGGATTTTGAATGCGAAATTGATTCCGACGATTATTGAGACCGCTCATAGAAGTTTTTTGGGACAGTTATTGGAGATGGAGAAAAAGTTATAGGGGCAACTCGCCTATGAAGTTACCCCTAAAAACATTAAACTTTTGCAAATGCCAACACTCGTTGACCTAATCCGGGCTGTCGCAATAAATAACAAAGCCCTACCACGCAACCGGTAAAAGCAAGCCCCGTCAAAGCATTACCCCAACTTCGCGCTAAGGGAGGAAAACCAAAAGATGGGATTCCTCCAAACCGTTGATCCGTCACTTCTGGAGGTGGAAGTTGTGGAATTCCTATTGTAGGAGGTTCTAGAAGTGTAGGTCTTGGTAAACGCCCGGTTGCACCACCGCCGGTTAGCTCACCCACCCACCCAGGGTCTAAATCTCCATCAATTCCAGTTCCTGTAGAATCAACAGGACCTGTTCCAGTCATAAAAACTGGCAATGAACCAAACAAGCTAAACAACGCCGATCGTAAAGAAGGAGCTGGTGCCAAAGAGGGAGGTAGTTCCGCTCTCGGTTTTCGCACAATAGCGGTTGCACCACCGCCGGTTAATTGAGCAATCCAACCAGGATCCATATTCGGATCAATCTTAGTTCCTGTAGAATCCACTGCCCCACTTACTCCTTGAGCTTGAGCTACTGCCATAAAAGCCTCCTTTATTTTTTGGCATTTCAAAAACACCAAAACAAAAAAATTAAAATTAAAGTGATGAGAGGCTATCGAGGAGTTGGAAAAAAGGTTGCTAACTTTTTCGATCACCGCTCACTTTTTTTGGCCGATCCAAAGAGTTCGCGGTTTTTTGCTGATGATATTCCTGCAACGTTTTCACCTCGAGCGGTTTTGCCTGAAGCGCTTCAATCGCAGAAGCGGCAGCATTCGCAGCGGCGGTGGTGGTAAAATAAGGGACACTGTATTCGAGCGCAGTTCGGCGAATTGAGTAACTATCGAGCGTGGAAGTTCTTCCAAACGGTGTATTAATCACCATCGCGATTTTATATTCTTTCAATTCATCGACAATATGAGGCGATCCTTCCGCCACTTTATTGATCATGCGAACTTCAATTCCGAGCTTTGCCAAATATTCGGCGGTTCCTCGGGTTGCGACTAATTGAAATCCCATTTGACTCAAGCGTCGAGCGGAATCAACAATGGCTGGTTTATCTTGATCATTCACCGAAATAAAAACCGTTCCAGAAGTGGGGATTTTTGTATAAGCGCCGAGCTCTGCCTTCGCAAATGCGCATCCAAAGTCATTTGCAATCCCCATCACCTCTCCAGTGCTTTTCATTTCTGGCCCGAGGAGAATATCCACTCCGGGGAATTTCGTGAATGGGAGAACCACTTCTTTGACCGATAGAAAATCAGGAATAATCTCTTTTTCAAATTTTTGAGATTTCAAACTTTTACCAACCATCGCCAGAGAGGCAATTTTCGCAAGCGGACGGCCAATCGCCTTAGAAACAAATGGGACAGTTCGCGACGCACGTGGATTGACCTCGAGAACAAAAATCTCTCCGTTCTTTACCGCATATTGAACATTCATTAAACCAATCACCTTCAACTCTTTCGCCATCAAAACCGTTTGTCGTCTGATTTCATCGAGAATCGTTTTGGAAAGTGAGTGCGGAGGCAGACAGCAAGCGGAATCACCGGAGTGAATCCCTGCTTCTTCAATATGTTCCATGACTCCACCGATGATCACCTGCTTTCCATCACAAACACAATCAACATCCACTTCAATTGCCGACTCTAAAAATCGGTCGATCAAAATCGGATGATCTCCAGAAACCAGCGCTGCCTCAGTCATATAGCGCTTCAACGTTTTTTCATCATAGACAATCTCCATTGCCCGCCCTCCTAAAACATAGGAAGGGCGAACCACCACCGGATATCCAATTTTATTCGCTGCGCGAACTGCCTCTTGAAAAGAGCGAGCCGTTCCATTCGGCGGTTGGCGTAATTTCAACTTGTGCAACATTTTCTGAAATCGTTTACGATCTTCGGCACAATCGATGCTATCGGGAGAGGTTCCAAGAATTCGGAATCCTGCTTTTTGAATCGCATGCGCAAGCTTCAGCGGAGTTTGTCCACCAAATTGGACGATGACTCCATAAGGTTTTTCATTTTCCAAAATCGCCAACACATCTTCTTCGGTGAGCGGCTCGAAATAAAGTCGATCGGAGGTATCGTAATCGGTCGAAACCGTTTCAGGATTACAATTCACCATAATGGTTTCATAGCCAGCTTTACGAAGCGCAAAGCTTGCATGGACGCAGCAATAGTCGAATTCAATCCCTTGACCAATTCGATTTGGACCTCCCCCCAGGATCACCACTTTTTTCTTTTTGGTTGGATACGAATCATCTTCGGAATCATAACTACTATAAAAATAAGGGGTATAAGCCTCAAACTCTGCCGCACAGGTATCGACTCGCTTATAGACCGGTTTGATTTTTTGTTTTTTACGAAGTGCGCGGATTTGGGTTTCAGTTTTTTTCGAAAGCTGCGCCAATCGACGATCGGAGAAGCCCATCTCTTTCGCTTGCAATAATTGCGGTCCCTGTAGAGGCGCGCGGCGACCCGCCCCAATCTTTTTCTCAAACTGAATAATCTCTTCTATATGTCCCAAAAACCAAGGATCGATATGCGTTAATTGGTGAATCTCTTCTAATTTCATTCCGCGACGAAACGATTCGCCGATCACCCAGAGCCGGTCAGCACGAGGGGTTTTGAGCCGTTCGCGTAACTCAGTCAGATTCTGACTCGTCCGACCCGTCTGACCAGTCCGATTAAAAACGAGCGGGTCAAAACCGTACTTATCCGTCTCAAGCGACCGCATCGCCTTTTGCAACGACTCTTTGAAAGTTCGCCCAATCGCCATCACCTCACCCACCGATTTCATCTGCGTGGTGAGTCGATCATCAGCCCCTTTGAATTTTTCAAACGCAAATCTTGGAATTTTCGTCACGACATAATCGAGTGTCGGTTCAAAGCAGGCAGGGGTATATCGAGTAATATCATTTTGAATTTCATCGAGCGTATAACCAACCGCCAGTTTCGTCGCAATTTTTGCAATCGGAAAACCGGTCGCCTTACTCGCAAGTGCAGAACTGCGTGAAACGCGCGGATTCATTTCAATCGCTACGACTTTTCCATTTTTTGGATTCACACCAAATTGAATATTGGATCCGCCTGTTTCAACTCCAATCTCGCGAATAATTGCAATCGAGGCATCTCTTAAAATCTGATATTCTTTGTCGGTCAGGGTTTGAATCGGCGCCACGGTAATTGAATCACCCGTATGAACCCCCATCGGATCAAAATTTTCAATCGAGCAGACAATCACGACATTATCTTTTTTATCTCGCATTACTTCGAGTTCGAACTCTTTCCAGCCAATCACCGATTCTTCAACCAAAAGCTCTCGGGTTGGGGATTGATCGAGACCATAACGAACCAGTTCACGATACTCGGCGAGATTGTGCGCAACGCCTCCCCCAGTTCCACCCAGTGTAAAAGCTGGACGAATAATGACCGGAAATCCGATTTCATTGATTACCTGAAGTGCCTCTTCCATCGAATGCGCAAGACCCGATTTCGGAACCGCGACCCCAATCTTTTCCATCGCTTTTTTAAACTGAGAACGATCTTCGGCTTTATGAATTGCGGGAAGTTTCGCTCCGATCAGCTCAACATTGTATTTTTCTAAGACTCCCATCTTTCCCAGATTCACAGCGATGTTGAGAGCGGTCTGGCCACCCAACGTAGGAAGAATCGCTTGCGGACGTTCTCGTTCAATAATTTTTTCAACCATCTCAGGAGTAATCGGCTCGATATAAGTCGCATCGGCAAAATCGGGATCGGTCATGATCGTTGCAGGATTCGAATTCACCAGCACTACTTCATATCCTTCTTCGCGAAGTGCTTTTACCGCTTGAGTTCCCGAATAGTCGAACTCGCATGCTTGTCCGATAACAATCGGCCCGCTTCCAATGATTAAGATTTTTTTAAGGTCTGTACGTTTTGGCATTTTGAATAATCTCCCGTTGTAATTTAGGCAGCAATGTATTTTCTATCACGTAGGGGGCGCACGGCCGCCCCCTAGCTCTCAATCATCTTCCGAAATCTCTCAAACAGATAAAGCGAATCATGTGGACCAGGTGAGGCTTCTGGATGATATTGCACCGAGAAAAATTTTCTTTTCAAATCGGCTAACCCTTCAACCGTTTTATCATTTAAATTCAGATGCGTTACTTCTGTTAATCCTTTTAACGATTTTTCATCGGAGGCAAACCCATGATTTTGGGCGGTGATTTCAACCTTGCCTGTGGAAAGATCCATCACAGGCTGATTTCCACCCCGATGACCAAACTTCATCTTGTAGGTTTTCGCCCCCAATGCGAGTGACATGATTTGATGACCGAGGCAAATACCAAAGGTCGGAATTTTTCCTAAAATCTGTGAAACGTTTTCAATCCCATCGGTCACCGCGGCAGGATCTCCCGGGCCATTCGACAAAAAAACTCCATCCGGATTCAAATCAAAAATCTCTTTTGCTGAGGTAGATGAAGGAACTACGGTTACATCAAAACCAATGTGGACAAGGTTTCGAAGGATATTGCGTTTAATCCCGAAATCGTATGCGATAATCCGTAGGGGCGAATCTTGTATTCGCCCTTTTTTAAATGTGCCACCTCTGTTTTGGGCGAATACAAGATTCGCCCCTACATCATCATTTTCTTTTTCCAACTCCCAAACCCCTTCTTTCCAGGAATACGATTTTTTACAACTCACCTCTTTCGCCAGATTCATCCCTTCAATGGTTGGAAGTTTTTTTGCCTCCCGTTTAATTTTTGCCGGATCAAAATCACCGATGGCGAGAATTCCAGACATCGCCCCTTTATCTCGTAAATGCTTGACGAGCGAGCGGGTATCAATTTTTTCGAGTGCAGGAATTTTATTTTTTTTCAGATAATCGGAAAGCGTTTCTTTAGAACGAAAATTAGAAGGGCGCGGATTATAATCTTTTACAATCATCGCCGCGACTTGGGGAACTTCTGATTCGAGATCTTCGAAATTCACTCCATAATTTCCGATTTCGGGATAGGTCATGCAGACCATCTGCCACTTATAGGAAGGATCGGTCAGAATCTCCTGATAACCGGTCATTGAGGTATTGAAAACTACTTCACCAATTGTGTTGAAAGAACCTTCCTCTCCTTTATAACCGAAAGAAATTCCTTCGAAAGAAGTTCCATCTTTTAAAACGAGTAATGCTTTTGTCATAAGTCTTGTCCTTGATAAACAATTTTTCCATTCACGATCGTATATAAAATTTTTCCTGGCAATTTCCATCCTTCGAATGGCGAGTTTCTGCTTTTTGAAAAACTTTTATTTAAATCATACTTCGTCAAACTTTCAGTAGAAAAGATTACTAGATCGGCCGGAGCCTTTTTCGAAAGAGTTCCACGACCTAGCTTAAATATTTTTGCCGGACGATTGGTCAACAACTCAATCATCCGGTTGAGCGAAATTGTTTTTTCATTCACCAGCTTTAGAGCGAGAGAAAATGCGGTTTCTAGGCCAATGATTCCGCAGGGTGCCTCCTGAAATCCCACCTCTTTATCAGAAATGGAGTGCGGAGCATGATCGGTTGCAATTGCATCAATCGTTCCATCTGCCAACCCTTTTTTGATCGCCTGAACATCTTCTTTCGTTCGAAGCGGCGGAGCCATTTTCGTATTCTGATCGTAACCTCTGCACGCTTCATCGGTTAATCTGAAATGA
>CAZQOW010000066.1:9323-11102 GCA_964595045.1 uncultured Pseudomonadota bacterium | reverse complement strand
AGTGAAGAAGAGGCAATCCTCGCCCTTGAAAATAAAAAAATCCAAAAAGGGGATGTGATTGTGATTCGCTATGAAGGTCCAAAAGGGGGGCCGGGAATGAGCGAGATGTTGAAGGTAACCGCGGTGGTAATGGGGGCAGGGTTGGGCAAAGAGGTCGCGCTGATTACCGACGGACGGTTTTCTGGTGGTACGCATGGGTTTGTCGTCGGTCATATCACTCCGGAAGCCCAATTGGGTGGGGTGATTGCGATCATCCAAGACGGGGATGAAATTACCATCGATACAGAAAAAAAGGTCTTGAATTTGAATCTTCCCCAAGCTGAAATCGATGCCCGCTTAAGAGTTTGGAAAGCTCCGGCTTTGAAAGTAACCAAAGGAACACTTTATAAATATATTAAAACGGTTTCTACCGCATCGAATGGCTGTGTGACGGATGGATGATGAAAATTGATCTTCATACTCATACAACCGCCTCCGATGGAGTTCTTTCTCCTTTTCAATTAATTGAATTGGCATGGAAGAAAAAACTGACCCATTTGAGTGTGACCGATCATGATACCGTTTCGGCTCTTTCGGAAATTGAAAAACTGACGGAAGAAAAGGAGATTGAGTTTATCCCAGGTGTAGAGATTTCCTGTTCATGTGAAGGAGAAGAAATTCATCTCCTTGCTTATCATATTCAATATCAAGATCCCGGCTTTTTAAATTTTTTAAGCCAATTTTCCGAAGATCGTTTTTCGAGACTCACAAAAATGATTGAGAAGTTGAATGAGTTGAATGTAAAGGTTTCTTTTGAAGATCTGAAACCGTATCTCAAAAACGAAATTTCTCCTGGAAGACCGCACTTGGCACAAGCACTTGTCCGGCTTGGATATGTAGCGAATTTAAAAGAGGCGTTTCATTTTTATCTCGATCGAGGAAAACCCGCCTACATTGCCAGAAAATCGGTGGAGGCAAGGGAGGTAATCTCGGAGTTGTTTAAAAATGGAGCAGTTCCGGTTTTGGCGCATCCAGGATTGATTCGAAATTTTGAATCTGTTTTTTCAAAACTTTTGGAATTAAAACTTTTCGGGATTGAGATTTATCATCCCAGTCACTCAAAGCAACAGAGAGATCACTTTTTAAAATTGGCTACTGAAAATCATTTGATTGTTACGGGTGGTTCTGATTTTCATGGAATTGAAAAAAACAAAAAGGCACTAGGTTCTGTTTCGGTTCCGGAGCAGGCAGTTATAAAATTGAAGGAAGCGGCAGAACAAATTCGAGCTTCGTCGAATCTATGATTTCTCTCTTTCCATTGCGTAAAACCGTTTTGGCTGCTCTTCTCGGGATTCTGTTTGTCATCGGTTTCGGTCCACGACTCATTCGATCAGCGCCGATAATCTTTTTCGATCAAAAAATTTACCAGCAGGTTCAATTTTCTCCTCACTCACCCCTGATTAAAATAATGAAGATAGTAACCCATCTGGGAGATGGAGAAACTTTTTTTGCTTTTGCGATTCTTTTTTGTCTCGGTGCCTTTTTTTATCTCGGGCCAAAACCGTTTCTCTTTACCTTTTTAGGATTTTTGTCGGTTCGAATGATCACTTGGATACTGAAAGAATCGATTGAAAGAGTTCGACCTGTTTCATCGATCAGTTGGGCCTCTGGATTTAGTTTTCCATCAGGGCATGCAACAAATATTGCTTTTTTATCGGTTATTCTTTATTGGTTTCTAGAAAAGAAAATTGCTCATCCTCAAAAAAGAAAATGGTTTTTTTTGCTGCTTTGTATTCTAGT
>CAZQOW010000066.1:0-9223 GCA_964595045.1 uncultured Pseudomonadota bacterium | reverse complement strand
AAATTGCTCATCCTCAAAAAAGAAAATGGTTTTTTTTGCTGCTTTGTATTCTAGTAGTAGGAGTCGGAGCTTCCCGTATTTTACTCGAAGTTCATTGGTTCTCGGATGTCGTCGCTGGTTATATTTTGGGATTTTCTTTAGGAATTATCATGAAAGCTTGGGGGAATAAGAGAAGTTTTTCCTCCTTATCTTTTTGAAACAAATTATGCGCCTTAAAAAAGAACAAATTCAAAAAATAGCTGAACTGGTTTTAAAAGGGTTCAAAGAAAAAAAACTTGCGGCTTTCAAGGTTCCGGAAGAAAAGATTCTGAGTCGAATCCAAGAAATTATCATCAAAGATTTAAGAGTAGAATCTGATCTAGATGAAGAAGTGAAAACGATGATGGAAAAATACAAAGCTCAAATCTCTTCTGGGCAGATTGATTATCAAAAGATGTTCCAAATGATTAAAAAGCAGTTGATTAAAGATAGGGGTTTAGTGATTTAAATAATTTTTTATGCGACTTTCCGAAGAAAAAATTACGCATTTATCCCACCGCATCTGTGATCAACTCTATCATGATGATTTGGTTGATTATTCCGATGACGAAGAAGCATTAAAGGTAGTGAAAAAGCTTATTTTTGATTATCTGCACATCGAAGATCAGATTGATAATGAAGTGAGAAGAAAGATTACGTCGTTGAAAAAAGGGGTCAGCGAATCATCGAGAGAATGGGAAGTTTTGTATAAAAAGTATTACGAAGAAGAGGCTCGAAAAAGGAATTTTTGACTCTCCCTCTTGACATCCCGTGTCGAATGCTTATATCACCCTCAACCTAGTTAAAAATCTTAAGAAAATCGAATAATGACTGGGCAATTTTAGTCTGTTTTTTGGTTGTCTTGTAAATTTTTAAAACCATTCTATTTGTAATTATTAAACATATATAAGGAGGAGAGAAGTATGGCCAAGAAAATCAATATTCGTCCATTACGCGATCGTCTTTTAGTAAGACGTATCGATAGTGATGAAACAACCAAAGGTGGAATTATTATTCCTGATAGCGCAAAAGAAAAACCACAAGAAGGAGAAGTTGTTGCCGTAGGAAGTGGAAGAATCAGTGAAGATGGCAAAATCACCCCTCTCGATTTAAAGGTGGGAGATAAGATCCTTTTCGCAAAATATTCTGGTACCGAAGTAAAAGTTGAAGGGGAAGATTACCTGATCCTCAGAGAAGATGATGTTCAAGGGGTTATCGCTTAATTTTTAAATGATATTTATTTTAAGGAGGAAGTTTTATGTCAAAAATTATTATATTTGGTGAAGATGCAAGAAGAAAAATTTTACGAGGGGTTGATATCCTGGCCGATGCAGTAAAAGTGACTTTAGGACCTCGCGGTCGTAACGTTGTTTTAAATAAAAGTTTTGGTTCTCCTACTATCACTAAAGATGGTGTCAGTGTTGCAAAAGAGATCGATCTTGAAGATCAGTTCGAAAATATGGGAGCCCAGATGGTAAAAGAGGTCGCTTCCAAAACCAGTGATATCGCTGGAGATGGAACCACCACTGCAACCGTCCTCGCCCAGATTATTTTCAGAGAAGGTGCCAAGATGGTTGCTGCTGGACATAATCCAATGGCAATCAAAAGAGGAATTGAAAAAGCAGTTGCCGTCGCAGTCGAAGAGTTGAAAAAACTTTCGAAGCCTACCAAAGATAGAAAAGAAATTGCTCAAGTTGGAACCATTTCTGCCAACAACGACGAAACCATCGGTAGCATTATCGCTGAAGCAATGGATAAAGTTGGTAAAGAAGGGGTCATCACCGTTGAAGAAGCAAAAAGTATGGAAACGAGCCTCGATGTGGTTGAAGGAATGCAGTTTGATCGAGGATATCTCTCTCCTTATTTCGTTACCGACCCAGAGAGAATGGAATGCGTTTTAGAAAATCCTTATATTCTCATCCACGAAAAGAAAATCAGCTCAATGAAAGAGCTTCTTCCAGTTCTTGAAAATATTGCAAAATTGAATAAGCCACTTTTGATTTTAGCTGAAGATGTCGATGGCGAAGCGTTGGCAACTCTCGTCGTCAATAAACTTCGAGGAACTCTGCATGCGGCAGCAGTAAAAGCTCCTGGGTTTGGTGATCGCAGAAAAGCGATGCTTGAAGACATTGCTACCTTAACCGGTGGAAAATGTTTGGCCGAAGAACTCGGAATCAAATTAGAAAACGTCACCATCAAAGATCTTGGCAAAGCCAAGAGAGTAGTTATTGATAAAGACAACACCACTATCGTCGATGGAGCTGGAGATAAAAAAGAGATCGAAGCGCGAGTGGCTCAAATTCGTGCCCAGGTTGCAGAAACCAGCAGCGATTACGATCGTGAAAAACTTCAAGAACGTTTGGCAAAGCTGGTCGGCGGAGTTGCGGTTATTAACGTTGGCGCAGCAACCGAAACCGAAATGAAAGAAAAGAAAGCACGTGTTGAAGACGCACTTCATGCAACTCGTGCAGCGGTTGAAGAAGGAATTGTCCCCGGCGGCGGTGTCGCTCTACTTCGTTGTTTAGCAGCTGTTGAAAAATTGAAATTGAGCGAAGAAGAACAAGCTGGTGTCAATATTATCCGACGTGCTTTAGAAGAACCTGCTCGACAGATCGCAGAAAATGCCGGAGTTGAAGGAGCGATCGTTGTCGATGAAATCAAGAAAAATAAAGGATCGTTCGGTTACAATGCTTCGAAAGAAAAATTCGAAGATCTCATCGCAGCCGGAATTATCGATCCAACCAAAGTAACCCGAAATGCTCTTCAAAATGCGGCGAGTGTCGCCTCATTGATGATCACCACGGAAGCCTTAATTGCAGAAAAGCCTGAAGAGAAAAAAGAAATGCCAGCCATGGGTGGACATGGTGGTATGGGTGGCATGGGCGGAATGGGTGGCATGATGTAGTTTTTTTTCTGACTCGTCCGACAAGTCAGACTTGTCTGGCCAGTCAGAGTTTTCGTTTTTTAAGGCGCATCGCGATAACGCGATGCGCCTTTTTATTTTCAAATCAAAACCGAGTTTTGATTGACACTTCCAAATTTCCCTTGGTAAACACTTTTTAAATTTTAATTTTTCATTTCAATAAATAATTTCTCAAAACTAATTTCAGTGGGGGAGTTTTATGAAGAAGTTTCTGTTACTCGCAGTAGCAATTGTTCTTCTTTCTTCTCATCTAGTCTTTGCCGTCGATTTTTCAACGCATGGTTATTATCGCCTTCGCCTTGAAACTTCACGAGATTTGGATCTTCAGAAGCATAGAGATATTGCACAAGGAAATACGGTGGGTGGTGACGATCGTTTTGGAACTCTTTTTTATGGTCAACATCGTCTTCGATTAGATCCTTCTCTAAAGTTAAATGACAACATCTCTTTTCATGCCCAAGTGGATATTTTAGATGATGTTGTTTTTGGAAGAAATGACACATTAAGCTTGCAAGTTTTTAATCCTCTGGTCGGAACAATTTCTCTTCCAGGAGCGAATGGTGCCTTTGGTGTAACCGGTGGTGCTGCAGGAGACGTCGTTACCGGTGGTGGTGGAAGTTTCAACATGCGTCGTTTGTACGTCGATCTTTTAACTCCGGTCGGAAAATTTCGATTAGGTCGCCAACCTTCCCATTGGGGATTAGGAATTTTTCAAAATGATGGAAATGATTGGGATAGTTTATTCGGTGATACTTTTGATCGTTTTCTCTACATTGGAAAATATGATTTTAAAGATGCTTCAAGTCTAGCTTTTGTCACGCTAGTTGATTTTGCGTTTCAAAACACCGGAAACCCAGCGATTGATCTTCTCGAATGGAACCCTCAAGGAACTGCGAATGGGGGAAGAACGACACCTCGTGTGATCGGTACTAATCGTGATACTTATCAATTTACTGAAGCATTATTTTATCAACGACCTCATCTCGAAGTAGGAACCTATGCTGGCTTCCGTTTTCGAAATGGAACAGGCCAGCCAATTCCAAATGGGGCAGTTTATTCCAATGGACAGCTTGGCCCAGGAGCCATTGATGGAAATACACGAACCTTTTTTCTCGATACCTATTTCAAATGGGATAAAGATCCCATCAAGGTTCAATTAGAGTATGTGTATGTGGGAGGCAGATTAGGAACCGGAGTTTGTGTGAATGCCATCCAAACACCCACTGGAGTAGCTAATCCTATTCAAACCCCTGTTTGTTTAAACGGGGCCAATGGACAAAGTGGTTATAATGATCTTTCCGTCTCGATGGGAGCTTTGGAGGTTGAAGGAGTTCATGGTTTCAATGAATGGAAATTTATCTCTGGGTTTGCCGAAGGAGATTCTAATCCTCTTTCAAGTAAGATCACTCAATTCGGATTTAGACCTGATTATCATGTGGCGCTGCTAATGTTTCAAGATCCATTAGGAACCTCTCCTCCCATTCAGGTCAATGGACAGACTTATCTAGGACAACAGCCGGTGACCTCCAATTTTGTAAACAATGCGGTTTATGCCGGGATTACTTACAAACATAAATTTGATATTTCTCAACTTGTCCCTGAGGCTCAATGGATTAAGTTGGGAGGACATGTTTTTACAGCTTGGGCTCCATCGAGAGTATTAGATATTAACTTGGGTCAAATTAGTAGTGCTGCTTTACCTTATATTTTTAATTCAAGTCGCTGGTATGGGGTAGAAACTGATCTCATTGTCGAGGCAAAATTTTTTGATCATATCTTCTGGAATCTCACAGGCGCTTGGCTTTTCCCAGGAGCTGCCTATGATGTGAAAAATGATAATTTGGCGAATAGCCAATTTCAGGCGATTAACCCGATTCTTTATTCAAAAGCGGTTCAGGCATTTGCATTTCGCTCCACACTCTTTTTTCAATTCTAAAAAGAATATTAATATTTTTAACCGCTACGTTGACACACTTTTTAAAATTTAGTACACCCGAGCAAATCAAACGACTTGTTTCTTCAAGTCGTTTTCTTATTTCCGGCTTAGCTCAGTCGGTAGAGCAAGCGGCTGTTAACCGCTAGGTCGCTGGTTCGAGTCCAGCAGCCGGAGTTTTTTAACTTAAAGCCATTCATGGATGAAGCGAATGGCTTTTTCTTTTAAGGGGAAATAATATGGCAATAGCGGATGAGTCAGAATACAAAGGAAATCCAATGATCGTTCTCAAAAACAGCGAGGATGATAAATTTCCTTTTCAGTTCGGAATCAAAAAGGCAAAGCTTGTTTTGGAGCATATTGAAGATATCAAAAAATTTGTCGAAAAATACGATAAGCCAGCGCAGAAATAATCAGTTTTTTTTCTGAGAAGACTTGCATTCAGGGCAGGCGCAAATCTTCCTCAAATGATCGAATGAATAAATTCCGGTATCGTGCTTGTCGCTAAAGTTAAATTTAATTGCATATCTTCCGACGAGTTCACTTTTTAGAATTTCCACTGGTTTTGCATTAAAAGAGGGAAGCTCCACTCCGCCATCCGGTGTCCGCTTGTTGCTTTCTAAACAGACCACACAAGGGCACTTTCGCCTTAAATAGTTTATTTCATAAACACTTTTGTGATCATCATTCCAGAGGATGTGAATATAGTTTGCATCTTTTTTGATTTCTTTAGGCTGCATGTTTTTAGTTCCTTTATTTTCCTTTCTTTCATATTTTTTTTAAAATTGCGCAACTTTATTTCTCTCTCCCCGATTTTCTTTAAGAGGGGGTAAAATATGCCAAACGATGTTCAGAAACGAACCGTTATTTTGGACGATGTTTGTATTGCTGATGGTGGAGCTTTTGGGGTTTTCAATACCCGCACGGATGAGATTTATGCGGTAGATAAATCTCATCCAGATCAATGTGATTTTCGCAAGCCTCTTACCCTTACAGCGACTGCAAACTCTCCAAGATCTCGTGAAATCCAGGCGTTATTTCAGAAACTCTCCATTTCCTCTTTGGAAGGGGGGAATCTTTCTCGATATAAACGTCTGTTACTCATGAAACAGGCTGAAAATGCGGCGGAGAGAAAAGATTATAAAATCTACGGACTTCTTTTTAATTCAACAAAATCGAAAACGGGAAAACTCGATCGAACTGGAGCAACAGAGGCTGCACGATTATTATCCGCTTTTAATTTAAAAGGATTGGCGTTGAAGATTGCTGAACGTCTTCCCGCGATTGATCTGTATACGATTCCTGATCGAAAACAGTCAGAAGGATCTGTTTATATGAGAAGGGATTTTCAAACTGGTTCGATAGAGTCTTCAGCTAAAAAAGCAGACAGAAAGATCAGTATCGATCGAAAAATAATTGATTATGGTACTTCGGCGCTTTTTGATTCTCCTGAATCTGATCTGTATTTCAGTTTATTGGAGAGAGAGTTTGGGCTTTCTGAAATATTTGCCGATGTTATGGGAGATATGCTGATTTACAATGATGATACTCATCGCGATCGGGTGATTTATCTTGATTCAGTTTTAGGGAAAATCAAGGCAATGTCTGAGTCAGATTTTAAAAAAATGTTTCTTGAAAAAATAGAGACTCAGGTTCAATGGAGAACAAAGCTTGTTCAACAAGCAACTGTGGGAGAATCAAGAAGATATCATCAAGATCAACTGAATGAATTGATCAAGCTGAAACAGTTTGTTGAAAATTCTAACTGAGTTTTAAAAGTTTTTTGTGCGCCGCTAAAATCATCTCTTCAGTTGTTTTCCAATCGATACATTTATCGGTGACCGATACACCATATTGAAGCTGGCTTAAATCTTTCGGAATTGGCTGATTTCCCTCGAAGAGATTGCTTTCAACCATCATTCCAGCAATCGATTGATTTCCATGAAGAATCTGGTCAATGCAAGATTCGAAAACTTCTGGTTGTTTTCGGTGATCTTTATTTGAATTACCATGGCTACAATCGATCATAATTTTTTGTCTTAAATTTGCCTTTTCGAGTTCTTCTTCACAGTGTTTGACACTTTCGGGATCGAAGTTTGTCTTTTTGTTTCCGCCCCTTAAAACGACATGGCAGTAAGGATTTCCGGTTGTTTTAAAAACAGAAGTTCTCCCTTCGGGATCGATTCCTAAAAAATGATGAGAAGTTAATGCCGATTTGATCGCATCGATCGCGACTTGTACACTTCCGGTAGTATTATTTTTAAAGCCGACCGGCATGGATAAACCACTGGCCATTTCCCGATGAGATTGTGATTCGGTCGTTCTGGCACCGATCGCTGACCAACAGACGAGATCTGATAAATATTGCGGAGTAACAAGGTCAAGAGCTTCAGTGGCTGTTGGTAGCCCTAGCTCCGTAATCTGAATAAGAAGTTTTCTCGCGATTTTTAATCCTTCTTCAATATGAAAAGAGTCGTCCATCTTCGGATCATTAATCAACCCCTTCCAGCCAATCGTCGTTCGAGGTTTTTCAAAATAAACACGCATGACTAGAAAAAGCTGATCTTTCACTTTTTCAGCTAATTTTTTTAGTTTTTCTGCATATTCAAGAGCGGCCTTTGGATCATGAATAGAACATGGGCCGATGACAATGAAGAGGCGATGATCTTTGCCATCCAGAATATTTTGGATGGTTTGGCGTCCCGTTAAAACGGTTTTAAAACTTTCTTCGGAAGGGGAAAAAAGAGCGTGAATCTGTTTGGGAGGCGGAAGTAAATAGTAGTTTTTGACATGGGTGTTAATTAATTTCGCTAAATCCATATTTTGATCCTTTTTATCCCTTCTCCACTTGATTCTGACACAGACTTGTTTCGTTTATTCATTAGACTTCTTTCACTCCTTAGTTTTCATTTGGATGTCATTCCCGCAGGCTTTTGAGCGGGAATCCCCCCTGATCCACTTATTGAGTTGGAGGATTCCCCCTATCAATTATACTACGGCATTCCAGGGCGGGGATGACATAGGGTATCAAAGAAGTCTATTAGCAGCAGAACAGAGCCGAAATCAATACTATTCCCTATTGCAAAAAAAACCGGCTTGCCCTATTTAAGAGACCATTTAATCGATCTTCCCCAATTTTATAAAATAAATAAGGAGAAAAAATGGCGGATAAAAATGATAAATTACCGAATCAACCGACCGGAAAATTTTATGTCGACAGTCAATGCATTGATTGTAACTTATGCCGAGAAACTGCCCCTGATAACTTCAAGCGAGACGATGATAAGGGTTATTCTTTTGTATATAAGCAGGCAGGTTCTCCCGAAGAGGAAAAACTTTGCCAAGAGGCGATGGAAGCTTGTCCTGTCGAGGCAATTGGAAATGATGGTGAATAAGAAGTAGGTGACCGTTTGCCCCTACGGTTTTTCTTGATCAATAATAATATCGATATTTTTTGAACCAACAGGAGCTGGATTTTTAGGGTAAAAACCTTCGAGGGTTCGTTTTTCATCCAGGTTTTTTAGGTTCTTTTTTTCTATTTTTGCCAGGATAAACAGATTTCCTTTGAATCGGTTTTCAGGAAACAAAACATCCTCTTCGCTGATTTTATATTTTAATGGAAAAGTAATGGGTGCTATTTTCTGAATTGCGATTGGAACCCTGTTTTTTTTGGGTTTTCCCTTTGATGACTCCTCTTTGAATGCATTCATCGACTCTTCTGAAACTGCCAAAATTTGTAAAACATCCGAAGGTTCTAGTTTTGAGACTAGGGGAGGGGATATTGTAATTGTGCCACTAATAGAGGCTAAATGACTTTCAGCCGAACAGCTGGTGAATAGAAGCGTGATGAAAAGTAAAAAATGTTTTTTTATCATGAGAGAATTGTGATCCTAAAAATTTGATTTTATCCTTTTATGAATCTTAACCAGGAAATTGTCAATTTGGCGGTTGAAAACGGTTTTGATTGGGCTGGGGTTTCTGAACTCAAAGATAGTTCTCTCGGTTTTGAAAAGTTTCGGCAATGGATTGAAAATAAATATCATGGCGAAATGAGCTATTTGGAAAGAGGTTTGGAAAAAAGAAAAACCCCTTCGCTTATTTTGAA
Source organism: uncultured Pseudomonadota bacterium (assembly GCA_964595045.1). Lineage (GTDB taxonomy): Bacteria > UBA10199 > UBA10199 > JADFYH01 > JADFYH01 > CAZSRQ01. Next base: position 244 of record CAZQOW010000066.1, on the reverse strand, counting down.
AAATGCAAAAACGATTTTGATGCTCGCCTTGAAAGATCAGGCAGAGTTGAATCTCCCAAAAAAATCCCCTTTTATTTCCCGCTATGCTTGGGGAGAAGATTATCATCTTCTTATCGATCGAAAAATGCAGCAGCTTGAAAATCAGCTCAAAGAAAAATTTCCGCAAGCTTCCTTCAAGCGATATGTCGATACCGGTCCGATCCAGGAAAAAGAGTGGGCTGCTCTGGCAGGACTGGGGTGGATT
>CAZQOW010000065.1:8771-11199 GCA_964595045.1 uncultured Pseudomonadota bacterium | reverse complement strand
TTTTTCCTGAATTAAATAAGCAATTCGGTGAACTAAAACTCTCGTTTTACCAGACCCAGCCCCCGCAAAAATCAGCAAAGGACCGTCCGTTTGAAGAACCGCCTCTTGTTGAGAAGGATTCAGATTTGTAAGAAGAGAAGACATGAGAGGATCTCCCTTAAAGAATTTTTTAAAGGATGAAAAGAGATTTTTAAAAATGAGAGAGAATTTATGGAAGAATTTCAACAACGGTTCGATCGGGTACCGCTTTCCAGATCTCTTCAATTTCTGAATTTGTCACGGCGATACATCCCAAAGTCCAGTCCCAAGGGACATAGAGCTTCTTTGTCCAGCTTAAAAGATTTGGAAGTCCATGAATCATGATATTTCCGCCAGGAGAAACTTTTAAACTCTCCGCCCGCTTCCGATCGGCTTCATTTGGATAAGAAATGTGTAGGGAAAGATGATATTGGCTTTTGGGATTTCTCGCGTCGATGATATAAATTCCCTCGGGAGTTTTTCCATCCCCTTCCTGGATCTTTGGCCCGATTGGATTTGATCCGAGTGCTATTTTATAGGTTTTTACTACTTTTCCTTCTTTTAATAGAGAAAGGGTTCTTTTACTTTTTTCGACAAGAACCTTATCCGCTTTAATTTCTGAATCTAAGGAAGGAGAAGAAGGTTTTGAAATTACTTTCCAGGATAAGAATAAAACAAGAACAAAAAAGATGGAGACAATTTTAAAAATAAGTTTTTTCATTATTTGATCAATCCAGTTTTCAGAAATAGCCATACGGCTAAAAATAATCCTATCGTCGCGATCCCCATCGAGACAAAAAAGTTGATTTGAGATCTAAATACAAAAATCGCGACTACAAAGAAAATAAGACTTGGTAAAATCCACCAAAAGACATCGCGGGTATAGTTGGCCAACAAGTTTAAATCTTTATTTTCAAAGTAAATCCAAAAAAGGGAAAGATAGGTCATTAAAGGAAGAGCTGTCAATAATGCTGCCCAGCGAGGGTAAGACTTAGCGAGAGAACTAATCAGTGCGATCAAAACCCCTGAAACAACAACTTTGAAGATAAAAAAAATCATTTTTATTCCTTTATCTAAAAATAAATTAGCAACCGAGGACTCTTTTTAGCAGGGATTAACAGTTCTAGCAAAGAGCAGTTTTCATTTTTATTTTTTCACTCAAGTAAGGATGATAGAATAAAACTATATGGGAGGTTATCAATGAACCAAGTTGGAAACCTAAGAACTTCAAACTTTATCCTCTTTTTTTTCATCCTTATCTTTTTATCTATTTCTGCCTTTGCTCAAGAAGAGCAGGAAAGAGATCGAAGCAAATTGATTACTCCAGAAGATCAGGCTTTGATAGAAGAATTGGAAAAACAGATTGATCCGACCAAAACTTATACAAAAGCTGACTGCTATTTTGAATGTCGAATGCAGCGACGTCCAGTCGACTTTTGCTGGAAACAGTGTAGCGGAAATCAGTTTTGGCCATTTCACAATTAATTTTTTTTTGGATCAAAATCACCTACTCAACCGTAACACTTTTCGCCAGATTTCTTGGTTGGTCAACATCATGTCCACGAAGATCCGCAATCTTGTATGCTAAAAGCTGCAAAGGGATTGCAGTAAGAAGCGGATAAAAAACTGGTAACGTTTCAGGAATATAAAAAACCACTTTTGCTTTTTTGGAAATCTGTTCATCCCCTTCAGTCGCGATGGCGATTAATGCGGCGTCACGAGCAAGTACTTCTTGCACATTCGAAAACATTTTTTCATATGATTGATCTTTGGGAATCAACGCGATCACCGGTGTTTGATGATCAATCATCGCAATCGGGCCATGCTTCAGCTCTCCGGAAGCATATCCTTCAGAAGTAATATAGGAGATTTCTTTCAGCTTCAGCGCTCCTTCTAAGGCAATCGGGTATTCATATCCCCGTCCGATGAATAAAAAATAATTGGAGTTATTAAACTGCTCGGCGATTTTCTGGATTTCAGAATACTGTTTTAAAATTTTTTCTATCTTTAAAGGAAGAGCAGACATTTCTTGAGTAAACTTTTGAACTTGGGAAGAGCTCAGCTCTTTCTTCTGCCCAAAATAGAGCGCGATTAAAAGAAGTGCCTCGATTTGAGTAATAAAGGTTTTCGTTGCTGCAACGCCGATTTCGGGTCCCGCTCTCGTATAGAGAACGGCATTCGATTCTCGCGGAATACTGGCATCGACCACATTACAAACCGATAAAATTTTCGCCCCTTTTGCCTTGGCATTTTTCACGGCAACGAGCGTATCAGCCGTTTCACCGGATTGGGAAATCGCGATCAGAAGAGTTTGAGAATCAAGAATTGGGTTTCGGTAACGAAACTCCGAGGAGATATCGACAAAAACAGGAATTTTTGCAAATTCTTCTAGATAAAATTTTCCGATGAG
>CAZQOW010000065.1:0-8671 GCA_964595045.1 uncultured Pseudomonadota bacterium | reverse complement strand
GTATCAGTAAAGGCTCTGGGAGTTTCAAAAATCTCCTTGAGCATGAAATGTTTGTAATTTCCTTTTTCCGCCTGATCGAGACTCCATCTAATTTCTTTAATGGGAGGATTTACTTTTTCATTTTTAGAATTAAAAATCTGAATATTTTTTTTGCTGACAATCGCGCGATCCCCATCCTCCAAAAAAATCACTTTGCGAGTATAAGGAAGAAGTGCCGGAACATCGCTCGCCACAAAATTTTCATTTTCACTTACTCCCAAAACGAGCGGACTTTGATAGCGCGCCACATAGAGATGATTTGGATCTTTTTCATCCATCACCACCAGTGCATAAGAACCTCTGATTTTTTGCAGCGTTTTTTGAAATGCCTCAAAAATTGAAATCCCTTTTTGCAAATCTCTGTTGATCAGATGCGCAACGATTTCGGTATCGGTTTCTGAATGAAATTCGCACCCTTGCTGGATCAGCTCTTCACGAAGTTCTAAATAATTTTCAATGATTCCATTATGAACCACGACGATCGAACCAGCCCGATGGGGATGGGCATTGGCTTCAGAAGGTCTGCCATGGGTTGCCCAGCGTGTATGCCCAATTCCGATCACTCCGGGAAGCGGATCTTGGACAAGAAGCTCTTTTAAACGATTCAGTTTTCCTTCGGATCGTTTGATATGAATTGAGCCGTTTAAAACCGCAATTCCGGCAGAATCATATCCACGATACTCAAGACGGGTTAAACCATCGAGAATGATTTTAGAGGCATCTTTTTCACCGATATAACCGACAATTCCACACATTTTTTGTTCCTTGTTTAAGAATAAGATAAATTGATTAGTGTTAGGATTTTATCCTTTTTTTCGCATAACCTGAAATATTTTTCTGGGGAACTCTTGAAATGGCAAGCGCCTCAGGTGGAACATCTTGTGTCACGGTTGTGCCAGCTCCAATATACGCTTTTTTTCCGATTTTGACTGGAGCGACAAATTGGGTATCACTTCCAACAAATACTTCATCTTCAATTTTTGTCTGATATTTTTTTACTCCATCGTAATTACAGGTGATCGTTCCTGCGCCGATATTCACGTTTTTTCCGATGATTGCATCCCCCAAATAAGAAAGATGATTTGCCTTACTCCCCTCCCCTAATTCTGTTTTTTTCAACTCGACGAAATTTCCAATTTTGGCATTTTTCCCGATGACAGATTCGGGACGAATTCGCGCAAATGGGCCGATCATAGCACCTGAGCGAACAATACAGTTTTCTAAATGGGAATAGGAGTGAATCAACACCCGATCTTCAACGATTGTATTTTTCAGGATAACCCCCTGCTCTAAAACAACCTCTTTTCCTATCTTTGTTTTTCCGATGAGAGTGACATCGGGATGAACCACCGTATCGATACCGATTTGAACTTCGTTTTGAACCATCGTTCGATCGGGAGAGATAAAAGTAACACCGCTAAGCATCAACTTCTTGTGAATTCTCTGCTGAATCAATTTTTCGGCATGGGCAAGCTCGACCCGATTATTAATTCCGAGAAGCTCTGACGATGGCTCAATCAAAAATCCTCCCACTTTAAAATTTTGGTCGTTTAGAATTTGGATCAAATCGGTAAAATAATATTCTTTTTTGATCGAATTTTTTTTGATTTTCTTCAAGTTTTTAAAGAGCAGCTCGGCATCGATCATATAAAGCCCGCCATTGATCTCTTTTATTTTCTTTTCAGGTTCCGAAAGATCAGTTTCTTCGACAATTTTAATCACCTGTTTGAATTGGTTTCTAAAAATTCGGCCATAACCAGTTGGATTTTCTAGATGAAGAGTTCCGAGAGTTAAATCATTTTTCTGAGATCGATGAAACTCGATCATTTTTTGAATCGTCTCTCTCTGGATCAGCGGAACATCTCCTGAAAAAATCAGGATCGTTCCTTTAAAATTATTAAGCGATTGTTCGGCTGCGAGAACCGCGTGCGCTGATCCGAGTTGATTTTTCTGAGTGGCAAAACGAAGAGAAGTATTGTTTTTCAATTTATCTTTGATTTGATCGGCTTGATGCCCCACCACCAAAACGATGGGAGAAAGTTTTAACTCTTTGGCAATTTCGATCGGATAATGAATCAGCGGTAAACCGGAAATTTCATGTAAAACTTTTGGTAAACTCGATTTCATTCGAGTTCCCTGCCCTGCAGCAAGTAAGATGGCGGCCATTTTTTTCATGAATAAAATCCTTTTTAAAATAAAACCATTATTTATAAAAAATAATCAGAAAGTTAGCAATCTTTACCTTTTTAAAACGATCACTTGATTATTTTTACAGCCTGCTTTAGCTACCAAAGTCTATTAAATATTATCATTTGTAGTGATCATCTGGGTTGTTTCATTGAAACGACTCAAACATTTTCACTTCCGCCATTTTATCAAAGGAGTTTTTATGCCAGCCAGTGTCAATAAAGTCATCTTAATCGGAAATTTAGGTTCTGACCCGGAAGTTCGCTTTACTCCGAGTGGTCAAGCCGTTGCAAATTTCAATATTGCAACCAACGAATCCTGGAAAGGAAAAGATGGTCAAGATCAAGAAAAAACTGAATGGCATAAAATTGTCGTTTGGGGAAAATTGGCCGAACTTTGCGGCGAATATCTCGGTAAAGGAAGAACGGTTTATGTCGAAGGTCGACTGCAAACCCGCGAGTGGAACGATAAAGAAGGAAATAAACGATATACGACTGAAATTGTCGCGAATAGTATTCAATTTTTAGGAAGTCCTGGAGAAAAAAATAAGAGTTATGCAGAAGCAAAGCCAGTCTCTTCTAAATCTTCTGCGACTGGGGAAATTCCGGTTCCGGAATCGGACGATGACATTCCATTCTAATATTTTTAATTAACTCTCTCCGTACCTTTTCAAGTGCGGAGAGATTCATTTTTTTAAAACAGATTTGCCCCCAACCGAAAGTAGACGCTAAAATCCGGCGACGGACCATTCACTGCCAAATCTTCAGTAAAAACAAACTCCCATAAAAAATGTTTCCATTGGCTATTTTTTGGGCCAGTTCCCTTAAATCCAACATTTAGATCAACGGGGGGTTTATCTAATAGAGGATTTCTTGTATAGGCGAAAAGGGGGGTATTTGTCTGGACCTGTCCAACCACAGAAGCAATATGAGTGATATTCAGCTCAAAGCTTTGGGAAAAAGCAAAAACTGCGGAACGGGTATATCCTTCAAGAGGAGGAAAATTTCCTAAACCGAGATATCCCATATTGGTATAGGAATGAAAACGTTTGTAAGATTTTTCTAAAGCAAGATTCAGATGAAAGTCGACACTTCCGCTTCCGAGGCCACTTTCCCGATTTCCGGTTGGGACTTTAAATGCTCCTTTCAGTGAAAGCGCAGGAACTTTTCCTTTCTCTTCTAGGAATTGATGTTTCAAATAGAAATTGATATCCGATAATCCAAAAGTTTCTTGCGTCACTGAATAAAGGTTTTGCGCGCCACGAGTAATTTTGTAACTGAATCTTCCATTCGGAACTAACTCTCGTCCTCCATTCGGAAAACCGAAGGTGTGATGATAACTCTGAACAAAAGAATCGAGAAATCCGCCTGAAAAACTTAAGAAAGGAAGTTCGGCACCCACTTCAAAACTTTTATAAAAACTATAGGAAAAATCGAGAGAGGTTCTATAAACCTCCATATCCAGATCGACTCCCAAGGCGCCGGTTTTAAAATTCCTTTCGTTCATGCTGGTGAAGACCTCTTTGATCGTCCATTGAAATTTTCCAGGCTCGATTGTATTGGGAGATTCAGGAGTTAAGCTGAAAAAAAGCAAGTAAAGTGGGTTTTGCGTTCGAGTCGCAAGAGGTCCAAAGGAAGGATAATACTCGAGCGCATTGGCAATATCACAAATCAAAAAAATAAAGAGGCTTGCCAAGAGAAGGAGTTTTTTCATAAGAAGATTTTTCTTACTCCTCCTCTTAAGATTAAGAGGAGGTCGGGAGGAGTTGTGAAAAATGGTGCATCTCTCCAAAGTTTCATAACACCCCCTATCCCCCTCTTACCTTAAGAGGGGGAAATTCATTCATTTCAAGGAGATTCATAAATGTCAAATAATCAAATTCATGAAGTAGTCATCATCGGATCTGGAGCAGCAGGGCTCACTGCAGCAATCTATAATGGCCGCGCCAATCTTCATCCTGTCGTGATCGATGGAACTCAACCAGGTGGACAACTTACCACCACCACCGAAGTCGAAAATTTCCCAGGATTTCCGGAAGGAATCATGGGGCCAGAGTTGATGGACAACATGCGAAAACAGGCGGAACGTTTCGGTACCCAATTTATTTTTGATCAAGTGGTCAGCGTCGATTTAAAATCTCATCCCAAAAAAATTAAATTAGGATCTCAAGAGCTACTCGCGGAAGCAGTAATTATCGCAACAGGAGCAGCACCCAAATTGTTAGGACTCGAAGCGGAGAAAAAGCTGATGGGACGTGGAGTTTCTACCTGCGCTACCTGTGATGGCGCTTTTTTTAAAGGAGCTGACTTAATTGTCGTGGGCGGTGGAGATTCAGCGATGGAAGAAGCTAACTTCTTAACAAAATTTGCAAAAAAAGTTTACGTCGTTCATCGACGAGATCACCTCCGAGCGAGTAAAATCATGCAAGAGCGGGCGTTAAAAAACCCTAAAATCGAATTCATCTGGGATTCAACGATTGTCGATGTTTCAAGCATTGAAAAGGGAGCAGTGGAATCAGCCGTTTTAGAAAATCTTAAAACCAAAGAAAAAAGAGAACTCAAAGTTGAAGGGATTTTTGTCGCAATAGGACATATTCCAAACACGGCACCTTTCAGAGATCAGATTGAATGCGATGAAAACGGTTATTTCCTGACAAAAAATGGAACCCAAACGAACATCGAAGGGGTGTTTGTCGCGGGCGATTGTGTCGACCATGTTTATCGTCAGGCGATTACTGCGGCTGGGATGGGATGTATGGCATCGCTCGATGCGGAGAGATGGCTAGAAAGTAGAAAGTAAACTATTTTTAAAGCTTCGGCTCCGGATGCCCATCCACTCTTAATTGGAAGAGAAAGTAAGGAGGGACACAAGCCCCCTCCCCTTTGGGTGTCGTTGAGCAGATATAATCATCTCGACAAAGATGAGAATCATCGCATTTTCGAAGAGTCGCCGGGCGAACATTTTCAGAAATACATTGGTTGAAAGGATTATTTTTCGCCAAGCATTGATTGAATCCTTGAAGAATCGCAATGACACCGCAGGTAGAATTTGAATCGATACTTTCACAATGGGCCGCACAGAGCCCGTTTGGAAAACCGACCGAATTGACTTCGCAGACATTACCAAATCCACAAGAAGAGTTTTTGAGTTGAATGATTTTATCTTGATGAGGGTTTTCATTTTCGATCATTATTCCGATCTCACACGGTTTTCCAATCGCCGAATTTTCAACCGGAAAGCATTGGCCGACTTTTTCTTCTTTGGAACTTCCTACCCGAAGACATTCGAATCCTGGATTACATTTCCATTCGGCGAATGCTGGATCGCTCAGTCCACAATGAGAGCCCCAATCCCCTTCCCCGACATCCGCATGTTCTGATAAGGGACGAGCTGGATTCGCAGAGCCGAGTTTTGCCAAGCTTTCTAAAAATTCTTTTCGACGGATCAAATCTTTTAAAAGATGAGGGGAAGCGGCGGTTTGAATTCCGTTTCCAAACATAGTTCCTGGTAAATCTTCACCTAGCAAATGAAATCCGGCGACCGTTCTCGCCTGATGACAACCAATACAAGAAAGATCATTCAATCTTCGAAGCAACATCGCGGGTGATTTGATAGATCGATTATTTTTCAAATCGAGAGAAATAAAATCTTGTTCTTTGAACAATTGATCAAAAGGGCGATTGGCCAAACGAGCCAAACCATGTGGAGCAACATCGATAGCTTTTTTAGCCAGAAATTTTTCTGGGATCACGGCAATTCCCTGATCAATTTTGGAAATATTCTTTGGATCTTTGATCCAATTTAAAAGCTCTAATTTTAAAGTTTGGTTTTTTTTCAGAGAGTTCAGATCGGGAGTATTTTCAAGTTCGGCAGAAATCAGAAAAGATCGCGTCGGATCGTAATGAAAAACCCGCATCAGATATTCTGCATGACCTGCTAAATCAGGGCGAATCGTCGAAGGCCAACGAACCGATTGAAGATTAATCTCAATTGATTTTGTTCGTTCCGATTTTAATAATTTGGAATTGACTGCTCCTTCTTCAGAAATCAATTGATCGGCGATAGCCTTCCCTTTCAAGTTTTTCGGAATGAACCACCGATTTGCAATCGTCTGACAATTTGCTTTTCCATTTTCATCCAACGCCCAAGTAACAAAGTTGATCGTGAGCGGAAGTCTTGAAGTGATGAATTCCCCTTTTACTTTCTTTTTATAGGCGAGCCGATAGATAAATCGAATCTCTCCACAGGCATTCGGGGCAAACGGTTGACGATCGAGCCGATTCGAAATCCCAACCAATTCAAAACGGGCATCGGCACTTTTTAACCATCGACTGTCGAATAGACGATGTGGATATTTTACTCCTACTCCCAGATGAGGGGAATCGAGGACCCGAAGTTCATTCAAATCACTTTCGATCGTTTTAACCAAAGAGCGATAAGCGGGATTCGAAAGAAGTTGTGTATTGTTAAAATTATGCGCTTCTTTTCCAGCAATTCTTTCTGAGAATTGTAGTCCCTGACTTTCAATCTGAATCAATATTTGCGGATCGGTGATTAAAACGAGAGGCTCTTTTTCTTCGGCGAAAATAAAATTCTGGAAAGAAAATAGGAAAAAAACAAAAAACAGAAGCAGTTTTGGAAAAATATTTTTATTTTCTGAATTCATACTTTGATGGTTTGAAAATCGAACATTGGTTTATGTAATCTATCTTTAATTCTGCAATTTTTAATGATTTTCATTTAAAGCCCCTCTCCCGGCATACGGCCGCCCTCTTCCTCCAGGGGAGAGGGGAAAAACGAATTAAGAAATCTTATTGAAGAAACAAATAAATATCCACTTTTTGTTTCTTGGCATCCTACTTGCTTTCCTATACAAATATGTCTTCACTCCTCAGCCATATTTATTCCGCCGGACTGATTGGAATCGACGCTCATCTCATCGACGTGGAGCTGCATATCAGTCTCGGCCTCCCAACCTGGAATACAGTCGGTCTTCCCGAATCGGCAGTCAAGGAAAGCAAAGAACGAGTCATCTCCGCCGTCCATACCTGTGGATATGAATTCCCTTATCGAAAAATCACCATCAACCTCGCCCCGGCCAATATCAAAAAAGAAGGAACGGCCTATGATCTTCCGATTGCCATTGGACTTCTGTCAGCGGCTGATCTCCTTCCCCAAAAAAGAGCGAGAGAATATTTGATTGTGGGAGAACTTTCTCTTACCGGCAAAGTGAGAAAAATAAGAGGTGCTCTCTCGATTGCGCTACTGGCACGCGACTTAAAATTGAAAGGGGTGATTCTTCCCGCCGAGAATTACTGGGAAGCTTCGGTAGTCGAAGGGATAGAAGTTTTGGCGGTCGAAACGCTTCCGCAAGTGGTCGATTTTTTAGTGCTTGATAAATTAATTCCTCCGCCGACCATTCAGCCAGAAGTTAAAAAGAAAGAGTTGTCTGAAGTGCTAGATTTCTCGGATGTCCGTGGACAGGCTTACGCCAAACGAGCCCTGGAGATTGCTGCCGCAGGATTTCACAATATTCTTCTGATGGGACCTCCCGGCACCGGTAAAACGATGCTCGCATCACGCTTGCCGACCATTCTCCCCGAAATGAGTTTTGAAGAATCACTCACAACAACGAAAATTTACAGCTTGATGGGAATGATCGCCAAAGGAGATTCACTCATCAAAAATCGACCATTCCGTTCCCCTCATCATACGATTTCCGATGCAGGATTAATCGGGGGTGGCACTCATCCCAAACCAGGCGAAGTCTCTTTATCTCATTATGGAGTTTTATTTTTAGATGAACTGACAGAGTTTCATCGCCATGTTCTAGAATCGCTTCGTCAACCGCTTGAAAGCGGATCGGTCACTATTTCACGTGCCGTACAATCCATTACCTACCCTGCCCGCTTTCTTCTTGCTGCAGCCATGAATCCCTGCCCTTGCGGACATCATGGAAATCCTTACAAAGCGTGTCAATGCAGCCAAATTCAACTTCAGCGATATAAAACAAAAATTTCCGGTCCTCTGCTCGATCGAATTGATCTTTGCGTTGAAGTTCCAGCGATTACTTTTGAAGAGTTGAGAGATTCACGCCAAGAAGAAAGTTCAGAAAAAGTTCGGGAGCGTGTCACTCAAGCGCAAATCTCCCAATCAAAAAAACTTTCGGAATTTGGAATCCGCTTTAATTCCCAGATGACTCCAAGATTGATCAAAAAAATGTGTAAAACAGACGATGCCGGAGAAAAAATATTAGAGCTAGCGATGAAAAAATGGCAGCTCTCCGCTCGCGCTTTTAACCGAATTTTAAAGGTCGCAAGAACCATTTCGAATCTGAAAAATGAAGAAAATATTTCCTCCGCTTCAATCACAGAAGCGATTCAGTACAAAATGGGGGAGATGAAATAATTTGCAATTTATCGAGTTCAATATATGTAAATAGAAA
>CAZQOW010000064.1:0-11220 GCA_964595045.1 uncultured Pseudomonadota bacterium | reverse complement strand
CGACTTTGCAAGGAGCGTTTGCTCCTCGATCTGCGAATGAAATGCCGATTGAGGCAGCACTTCATCAGGCGAGTGAGCAACAGGCTCGTCAACAAAAACGAAAAAATATTTTCATGATGGTTGCTGAAGAAGGAGCATCGGCTTCAAATGAAAAAGGAATTCATTCTCCCCCCTCTTCGGAAGAAGTCTCGTCTAAACCGCTCGAAGTTGAACAAGCTTCCGATCACCAAGCTCCGCAAATTATGATCCGTGCTCAATTTGAAGCTAACCCTTTTCAAATTCCAGTTTTGCTCGGTCGGGGAGTTGGCATCACCACTCTCGGTTCGTGGCGTACCACCCGAAGAGTCGCTATGGGAGATGCCGATGCGGTTGCCCATAGGGCTGAAGATGCGCGATTGGTCCATTATGCGGGGGAACTATCAGGTCAAAGTCAGTGGCGTGATTCTTCGAGCGGAGATCTTCTCTCTCTGGGGGATATTGAGACAAGATGGGGAGTCTTTTTAAGAGAAAAAAGTGGAATCAGAACTTTGGAAAGATTGCCAACGAGAGATCCTAGCAGAGATTTGGCGATTCAACTCGCTGAGAGTCCAAATATTGATCTGGCAGAGACTTTGCTCTTGCAAGCGATCCACAGAACAGATGCGGGATCTTCGGAGAGAAATAAGCTAGTAGAAAAACTGGAAGGAATTCAACATTACAAAAAAGATCTTGTAGGGAAATTAGAAGCACTTCGAAGACATCCAATTGATTCTATGGCAGCTGATTTTGGTGGGATCATTCCCGATTACATGGAAGGAAAGCTTTATGATCGACTTGGGCTTACCCTTTCAGCGGTAAAAGGAACGAGGCTCGGCGGTGCCCATTTTAAAAATATCCTACAAGCTGCCTCGCGCCAAACTCAACTTTATCTTTACAGTGCTATGCAGGTATTAGGACAGGTCAGTGGATTTAAATCAAAGCAAGCAAGACACTCTCTTCCGGAACTTTATCCCCACTCCCGTAAAGTCGGTTTCGGTTTTGCTTCCTGTTTTGAAGCCTGGGAAAAATTGATTGGAATGTATCTTGATCATAATTCTCACAAAAACTATGCAGGTCTTGAAACTCCTTTGGCACATCTCCTTTTAAGTCAGCCTCCCGCCGTTCTTTCCAACATGCTTGGGCCGGAGTTCAACTATCGCTCTTCAAAAGCATTACTGGATGGGATTGTTCCACCCGATATGAATCCCTTAGTGGGTCCTAATGTGATGGGGCCAGTTTTTACTGAATCGGCTGCCTGTGCTAGTGCCTTCTATGCCTTGGCAGTCGTTGCAGGAAAATTGACTCAACGGTTGCCAGGTCAGTGGTATCCAGAGCTTGCCATACTTGGAGCGGCCGACAGCTCCCTTTCACCCTTATGGGCTCCGATGCTGATTCGAGGTTTCAGCGAGAAAGCTCCGATCAGTCGCGCTCGTTTGAAAGAGCTTGGAATTACTCCCACTCAAGCCTCCATGCCTCTCAGTGATCTCGCTTCTGGCCTAGTAATTTCTGAGGGGGGGGGATCAATTGCTGTTACTACACTTGCAGAGGCGGTTCATCGAAGACAGTTCATTAGTGCGCTGGTGGCAGGTTGGGGGGTTAGTCTTGGCGAAGGGGGAAAAGAACAATTAATGGGGATGGATGAAGGGAGCGTTGCTGCGGTCTCTGAGGCAATCAACATGGGAATTGCTGGACATGGAATGTCGCTCAAAGATATTTCACTCATTCAACTTCATGGCACCAGTACCAAGTTGAATAATATTGCCGAGCTGCTTTCTCTCTATAAAGCTTTCTCTGCCATTGCGAAACATTATGGAATGGAAAAAGGTCGCCCTCGTCTGAATGCTCTGAAAGGGTTGATCGGCCATGCGATGGGTTCTGCCAGCATGTTGGATGTTTTGATGGCGGTTGACACCCTGCTTGAGCAACGGGCACCTGGACTCTTCAACTTTAAAAAAGAATCAATCGATCGACGATATTCTGATCCGAAAGAATCTCCCTATGATTTGACAGAAGCTTTTGAATTTCCAGAGAAACCGATCGAAGGTGGAATTGAAGCAACTTTGGGAGTTTCGCAAGGATTTGGTTCGCGCAATGCAGCACTCGTTCTTCGTCGATTCGATCCACGAGAACTTCTTCGTTATCCCTGGCCTCCGCATCTTTTAAAAGAGGTTCGTTATTTTATCGATGGATGGGAAGAGACCATTGGTCAATATGAAGAGCAGCAGAGAAATGTGCGTCAAGGAAAACTAACGCCGACAGATCTATTACTCCGAAGTGCTTACGCAAATCCGCTCGCCCAAGTGACTGCTGGAGAAGTGAGCATTGAAACTTCTCCTGTTCTGTTCTCTCCCGAAGTCCAGAAAGCAGTGACTCAGGTTCAAGAGAGAATGGATACCTTGGATCTTGCGGTAGAGCTGGGTCAGGGAACTCATCCCCTGAATCATCGGGTGATCGCCAGAAACCTGCAAAGTGGAGTGGATACTCTTCAACTGGGAGCTGCCGGTCTCTCGATTTTTGCCCAATATCTGGGAAAAAGAGATTTTGGAAATTGCGAGTTTGAACTCCACCTCGATGGACGTTTTTCCAGAGACGATGGAAGTGCAACCAGCCAGCTGGAGGCAAATCTCCATTTGGAAGGAAGCGTGCTGTTTCACAGCGGAGAAGTCGGGGCGACTCGGCCGGTTGGCACTATGACCTGGCGACCTTATCGGGAACAGATTCCGGCTCATATAATAACTCCTGGTGCCATTTCAATCCGCTCTGATCTCGCTGGAAAAGATTTCAGCAAACCAGGAGAAACTCGTCATCTGAACCATGTTCAACAATTATGGATTCCTTTTAATGTTCGTTCAGCAACGGAAACAAATGCTTATGCTCTGGCAGTATTCTCCGAGATTCAAAAAGCGGGGCTTTCTTTGACTGCGGTAAACGATCAACTGAATGAGATCAAAAAAGAAGAGAGAAGAACAAGAGTCAAAAGAGTCACTTATCATTTTGGTGTTCTTCCAAATTCAGGTGAACCAATGATGCTTCTCGCGGAACAGAATCATGCATCACAAAATTTTATTTCAGTTTCGATTGTGAATCGGAGTGGAGAAGTTTTTGCGACTTCTCATCTTTTTTTTGGAAAAAATAGTTAAGAAATTATAAAAAACAAAAAATGTTTTTTGAAACATTTTTTTAGCAACTTATTTTTTTTCTCTCCGAAGAGCTCTTACCAATTCAATTTTTTGTTTATCTTTTGCCAAAGGAGTTTTTATGTCCGATCTTGGAATTTCTAATACTCTTATTTCCATGAATCTTCAATGTGAAGCAGAGTTGAGTGAAACCAATCTTGCCCTTTCTCAAACCCTTCAGATGTTTTGCACCGAGGCGTTCAGACCATCGATGCTGATTGGTGCTTCAGCCGCAAATCTCTGCGGTTCTCTTTTTGGATTCAAGGCATTTTCTCTTGGATCAAAACTTTTTGGTGTTTCATCCTTTGCGACAAAAGTATTTAGTTTTGGTGCAAAAGTGGTCGCTGAAGGAACGATGTTTCATATTGCTCCCGAACTTCTTGCTACGAGGTCACTTCAAACTGCGAATCTATTGCGTGGATCCGCCTCTTCAGCTCTAATGGTTGGCTTTTCACAAGGAGCTGGAAAATTGGGAGGAGGATTTTTAATTCAATAGATGATTCAGGATGTTGCAGTTCTCTGTTCGCAAGATCTTTCCGCTAGTTTAGGATGGAGTGAAGTACAGACGGGAGGAGTTTACACCCGATTGCTTTATGCCCAGATGAGTTCTTGTCAGATGCAAGTTGGAGCTGGAGTTGTCCATCTTACCTGTCATGAGATTACGATGATGAATGCGAAAGTAAGTTTGGCTGAGTCATTCCATAGAGTTCCAAATCAAACTGGTGTTCCCCAAGGTTGGTTGCATTCGATTCAAACAGGATTGCAAGGAGCTTTTGGTTTAAGATCGGCAAATGAGATGCCGATTGAAGGAACTCTCCATCTGGCAAATGAGCAACAATCTCGTCAGGAGAGAAGAAAAAATATTTTCATGATGACGGGAGGGAATGAAGGAGCAGAAGGACAGGCTCAACACTTTGTATTAACACCAGATGGGACTGAATCTACAAAGATGACTCAAGCCCAAAAACTAGAATGGTGTGATAAATTACAGGTGATGATTCCAACTTCACTTAATTTAGCTAATACTGATCTTCAGATTCTTCCTTTAACGATTAGAAAGGCCGATGGAGAAATTGTTCAAATTAAAAATGGGGAGGCTGATCGTCCTGAAATTGAAAGAGTTCTTTCTGCCGAAGAAGCTTTACAATTTATTCCTTATAAACCTTTTGAAAGTTCTCCTTATGCAAGAAAAGGGATTGCATTTATCGCTTGCGGCAATGAAATTAAGCGACATCTTCCTGGTTATGAAATGGAAGTTAGAACCAATGATAATAGTGGAAAAATTCTTTATACAATCTACGAAACTGAAATTTCTTGGTATCGTGAATGGTCTCGAAAACTCTCAAATCATCTTTATGATGCTATAGAGAAAATGATACATTCTCAAGATTCTCATTTAAAAATAAGAACAAAACTTGAAATCGCTGCTTCATTTTCCAATCGTTTAGAACCCCGTTATCAATTATTAAACTATTATTTAAGTTTAGTTGAGCTTGGTCATTCGATCGAAACAGGCAGTTCTATTTTGGATGGGGCTTCAGAAGTACAAGCAGATTCAACTTCCGGAGCATTTAATTTTACCCTGCGACCAACGCCTGAATCGGTGGCACGCTATGGAGCGGTCACTGGCAACTTACATGCTTTGAAGGCAGGAATTTTACCTGCAGAAATTGTTGCCTTTTCAGGAGTAGTCCATGCCGCGTTTGCCGCTTTAAAAGAACATATAAAAATGCCGATAGCTGCTGAAATTGCTGAACGGGGAGAGGCTGCTTTTGAAGGTTTAATCCTTCCAGTTCATCTTGATTTGAAAGGTGCTTATTATCCAATCAGAATGGATCAGGCTGGTGAGATCGGTGTTACGTTGACTTCGAATGTGAAGGGAAGAGGATCGAGGATGATTTTGACCCTTTCCCATGAAACTGTTGTAGAGGGTGTTGCGAGTTCAAAGTTTGCTTCAAGACTCACTGTCGCCAATGATTTAAGTAAAGCAACTCCAGCTCGAATTTCAGAAAATGATCTAAAAGATCTGGAAAATGCGAACGTTGCTCCCCTTCTAGTCACCCCAGAACTGATTGCTCAATTCAGAGAAGCAAGTGGTGATCATAATATTATTCATGGTCTCGATTCAAATTTGGGAGTTGCTGCAGATCGCGCCGCAAGAGCGATTGGTTTGCCTGATATTATTCTTCATGGAATGGCAACCTTAAATTACGCAACCCATGTTTTATATACGGTTTATGCTCCAAAGCTACATCCTAACAGTAATGTTAAGCTTGTCGCGAAGTTTAGTGGATATGCGTTACCGGGTGATCAGCTAATCCCACTCATTTTAAAGGATTCATTGGGTGCTCCTCTGGATGTTTATTCGGTTCATATTGTTAATCAACGCCAACAATTAATCGGTATATTTAGCCTCGAACCTTCCAAATATCAGTCATTATCCTCGGATTCGGTTGCAGTGTCACCCTCTTCTGATGCTAGCAGTGGAGGTAAAGGAGAACATCAACAGTCTGGAAATGAATCTGTTCTTCCAGAACCACAGCGATTTCCGGAAATGCAGGCACTTGCAGCCCAAATAGTTCAACCCTCAGCGGTTGAGGCCTCCCCTTCTTCCGATGTTTCAACTGCAGTATCAACGGTTGAACCTCGAATTACCGCTGGAGAACCGCCATCTAATCAAGTTGCTTTCTTATTCCCAGGTCAAGGTTCACAAAAAGTCGGAATGGGGAAAGATCATTTAACAGATCCTACCTATCGCCAAATTGTGGATACCGCTGAAAAATCTGTCCCAGGACTTAGACGGTTGATGGAGGAAGGTCCTGATACAGATTTGAATCTGACACAAAACACACAACCTGCCATCTTGACCATGAGCGTTGGGATTGCCGGAGTTTTGGCTCTTCGGGGAGTTCGTGCCGATTATTTTGCAGGACATAGTCTGGGCGAATTATCGGCTTTGGCAGCATTGGGAGTGATTCCGATGAATTACGCCCCCCATCTGGTCGCAGAAAGAGGTCGATTCATGCAAGAAGCTGTTCCCGCAGGAGTCGGTGCAATGGCGGCTGTCATTGGAGTTGAATCAGGAACACTTGCTGAAATTTGCGCTACTATTTCCCAAGAAAAAAACCAGACTGTTGTGATTGCCAATCAAAATGGAGGGGGACAATTTGTTATTTCCGGCCATACCGAAGCAGTGAGTCTGGTTCTTGAAAGAGTAAGGGCCAATGCAAAAAGAGTAATTACCAAACTTTTACCGGTGAGTGCCCCTTTCCATTCTCCGTTGATGGAGGCGGCGCAACAACGTTTCTCCCCTCTCTTGAGAGGACTTCCTTTTCATGAGTTTGATCAAGCATTGAGAACTCCACTCGTCTCAACGGTTGATGCAGCTGTGAAAAGAACCTCCGCAGAAGCATTTGCCGCCTTAAGCCAACAAATGCCAGCTCCCGTTCTTTTTGAACCGGCAGTTCAACAACTTTTAGCTTTGGGAGTGACCACTTTTGTAGAAGTAGGACCAGGTTCGGTGTTGGGTGGATTGGTAAAAAGAATCGGACCAAAAGAGGGAATTCATATTTTCGGAACTGAAACTCCCGATCAGATTGCGCAGGTCGTTGAGCATTGCCGGTCGATCGGAACGATGCGAATGACAATGGGAGTTCCTTCGCTGATTTATGAAAAAATATATCCAGCTCGTACAATGGCTGTGGAAGAAACTCTAACAACTCAGTCAGAAGGTTCGCCTCCGACCGGCCTTGTTTCACTGGCTCGACTCGATTCTATTCCTGCAACCATTCCAGAAGTGATTGCTAGACTTGATCAAGTTATAGTCACAAGTGGGAAAAGAAGAGTTTTTGATGCAGTCGATGTGGATATCGCAGCCGGAATCGAGCGATTAAAAGTAGGATTACTTGAAGCAGCCGATCTCTCGGCAGATGTCAAAAATGCAGTTCAATCGAATCCAGGAAAAGTTTGGGATCCCTTGGTTGCGTTGGGCCCAAACGGTGGAATTTTGAAACGACTTCTGGAACAAGTCATTATCGGAGGAAGAAAGAATATTGTTTTCTGGTATTTTGCTAACGAAAAAGCTGCGAAAGATAATGCGGCAGCATTGGCAAAACCGATTCCTGAAAATGCACCTAAACGTCTTCTCGATGTTAAAATGTTAGCTGAAGGAAGAATGAAAGTTGCCGAATCTGAACTTGGAAATTTATATGCCTTAATTGAACTCTGTAAAATTATGGGAGTAAGAGCCAGCGCTGTCAATGCAAGCGGTTTCTTAATTGAGACAGAAGCAAATATTCCTGAAACTGAGAGACAGCACACATTGTCGCTTCCATCGGATGTGATCGAATTAGTAAGAGGTGTCTCTCCTGTTGAAATTCAAGGGCTCGAACAAGAGCGGATTCGTCCTTTACCACCAGAAATCATTCAAACCGTAAATCAGGCTGGAGCATTTACTACACGACAGACTGGTAAACCTTTTAATGTTTCATTATTAAATGGTGCGACCGGTTCAAAAGATATGAATGCTGGTCCATCCGCACC
The DNA here is from genome assembly GCA_964595045.1 of uncultured Pseudomonadota bacterium. Lineage (GTDB taxonomy): Bacteria > UBA10199 > UBA10199 > JADFYH01 > JADFYH01 > CAZSRQ01. The sequence continues at coordinate 3,484 of CAZQOW010000064.1, read as the reverse complement.
TGAAGCGGTTGCGGCTATTGCTATGACTGAAGAAGGACCTCGAATTATTATTAGTCCAGTTAAAAGACAGAATCCAAACGATATGCTTTTGACGATTCGAATTATGGGTTACCTTCAAGATGGTCTTTATAGGCGATTCCTTGAACAACCTGGATGGATAGGAGAACGCTCAGATATAGTCACATTCACCTGGTCAGATATTCAGAGAGAAAAATTGGGACCTTATTTTCCAAAGTATGGGCCTGATGCGTCCTTGGGAGTCGCCAAGTCTGTCAACGAAGGAATTACCGCAATAAGACATCGAGACCATAAAGGAAATGTTTATATTTTGGGATATCCTTATGTACCCACTACTTCTTCGGATGCGATTGATCAGGCAGGACTTCAAACTCTGCAAGGAGTCTTGAACGCAACCGGAGAAATTGTTCCTCCAAGCCGACTCGGTGCACAGGCTATCATCAAGCTTGAAACCGGAAAAAGAGATCCCGTAGATACAGATTCCTTGATTCATGTCGACAATATCGAATTAGCTTCCTTGGATGCGGTGGTTAAGCAACTTCGACTTTTAAATGAAGGGGCGATGGAAGTACGAAATGCGAATTACTCAGGGCAAAAACTACCGGTTACTTTATCTGTTGCAGAATCGGCTCCTATCATTTCTCAAATGCAATTCAGCAAACCGAGTTAAAATAAAACACCCACTAGATTCTTCAATCAAGTGGGTGTTTTTACTAAACATTCAAGATGAAGAGATTAAACGATTTAAAAGTTTGTTCTTATTCCTGGAAAGTTAATAATTAATTTCATTACTTTCTCATATTCGCTGCCAATACCGCTTTTCTCAATCGAATATTTTTAGGTGTGACTTCAACTAATTCATCATCTTTAATAAATTCAATCGCCCGTTCAAGCGTCATGGGAAGCACTGGAGTCAGTACGACGTTTTCATCTTTTCCAGAGGCTCTCATATTGGTGAGCTTCTTTGCTTTACAGGCATTGACGTTCAAATCATTTTCACGGTTATGTTCACCGATAATCATCCCTTCATAAACTGCCACTCCTGCCCCAACCATTAAGATTCCGCGTGGCTCTAAATGGAATAACCCGTATGCAACGGTTTCACCGGTTCGGTCAGATACAAGCGATCCAGTCATTCGACTGGTAATTTCTCCTCGATGTTCTTCGTATCCCTGAAGATACGAATTCATGATTCCGGTTCCTTTGGTGTCAGTTAAAAATTCGGTTCGATATCCGATCAATCCACGGGAGGGGACTGAGAATTCAAGACGAATTCGGCCGGTTCCATGATTGACGAGATTGAGCATTCTCCCCTTTCGAAGCGAAAGTTTTTCGGTGACAATTCCGGTGAAATCTTCGTGGCAATCGACAAAAAGATGTTCAATCGGTTCGAGTTTTTTTCCATCCTGTTCTTTGAAAATAATTTGGGGGCGTCCGACGCAAAGCTCAAAACCTTCTCGGCGCATCGTTTCGATCAGAATCGCCATCTGAAATTCGCCTCGTCCTTTGACGATAAAACTTTCTCCCTTGGGATCAATTTCGAGTTTCAAGGCAACGTTGTGAAGAGTTTCTTTTTCAAGTCTTTCTAAGATTTTTCTCGATTGAACGAACTCCCCTTCCCGTCCAGCAAAAGGAGAATTATTCGGCATGAACTGCATCGACACCGTCGGTTCATCAACTGTGATTCTCTTGAGCGCTTTGGGAGATTCTTTGCGGCAGATGGTATCGCCGATTTCGACCTCTTCGATTCCGGAGAGAAGAATGATGTCCCCCGGTTCTACCGATTCCACTTCTACCATCTTTACCCCATCATAAACCTGAAGACTTGAAATTTTCAGCGGTTGAGGTTGGTTGGTTTTATCGAGTCGAACGAGACTTTCATTCTTTTTGACCGAACCGTGAAAGACACGGCCAATGGCGAGTCGCCCGACATAATCAGAATAGGAAAGATTGGAAACAAGCATCTGAAAAGGTTCTGCAGGATCATAACTGGGTCCGGGAACCTGTTCGACAATCGTTTCGAAAAGAAGACTCAAATCGGTTCTTTTGTCTGTCAAAGTTTTCTGAGCAATTCCTTCTCTTCCAATGGCGTAAAGAACCGGAAAATCAATCTGGTCATCTTGGGCATCGAGATCGATGAACAGATCGTAAACTTCATTCAAAACCTCTTGAGGTCTCGCATCTTTTCGGTCGATTTTATTGACGACGACAATAATTTTGAGATTTGCTTCGAGTGCTTTTTTAAGGACAAACCGGGTTTGCGGGAGTGGACCTTCTGAGGCATCGACGAGAAGGATGGCACCGTCGACCATTTTTAATCCACGTTCCACTTCTCCACCGAAATCGGCATGGCCTGGTGTATCGATAATATTGATTTTGGTATCTTTCCAATGAACCGAACAATTTTTAGAGGCGATGGTAATCCCTCTTTCTCGTTCGAGATCCATACTATCCATGACACGATCATCGACCGCCTGATTTTCACGAAAAGTACCACTCTGTTTTAACATGAAATCAACCAAGGTTGTTTTCCCATGATCGACGTGGGCAATAATAGCGATATTCCTGATTTTTGGATTCTGTTGAACGGATTTCATTCGGTTTCCTTCCTTAATATAATTTTTATTGTACTCTCCCCTAAATTGCAGAAAAAGGGGGCAAAAAGTTGGCAACCCTATGCCAAATCAGCTTAAAAAGCTAATTTATTATGCAATTCAGTGCAGTTTTAACCAAAATAACTAATGATATCACCCAACTCGAAGGAACTAAAAAATTTTTACACAACTATTTTTATCGTTTTTCGAGAAGCTTCTTATCTTTCAATGTCGAGGATTGAAAGATTTCGAGGGAGGATAAAAATATGGTGTGGCAACCGGAAAATCTTTGCAGGGTTGAAAATCCTGCGAAATTGATCTGTAAAGAAGAGCCGATCTGTAAAGCAGAAGATGATTCGTTTATTCATTTCACCCCCTCGCCTGTTTCCCCAATAACTTCAAATCAAAATATTATTGGAACCACTCAAGAGGTGCAGCATTTTTTTAAAGAGCTGGTAGAGAAATACCAGTCTCGCCAAAATCCGACCGATTTTTTCAGACTTCTCGATCAGGGAGAACATACGATTCAACTGACACTTCCACTTCGAGAAGGAATTTATAGCAACCATATAAAAATCACTTCACCTGACACAACGGTCGTGATGGATTTAAAAATCGAAAATGGAATCCCTGTGGGAAATGTGATGTTTCGTCCTTCCATTACTTTGATGAATGGAGTCCATCTTTTTGGACCATTCAATATTGATGTTCAACTTCTCGAACTTCAATTCAGACCTGATCGGCATGTCTTTGCGCGTGGAAAAGCGTTTGGAAAAGAACAGCTGAAAGATGCCACCGAACAGATCACACAACTTCTTTTGGGAGAATCTGCCACTCTCATCACAAAACCTTTGTCAGAAATTGTGAAAACT
>CAZQOW010000063.1:0-11294 GCA_964595045.1 uncultured Pseudomonadota bacterium | reverse complement strand
AAAGCAAAGATTAAAGAAAAAGTGAAACATATTCTTGCTTGCACCCGATGTATTCGATCAGGATTTGTTCAAAAATCGATTTAGTTTATCCCCGAATTCTTTCGACTGAAATAATCCCCCCTACCTTTTCCAGGGCGCGCATCACAACTCTCAACTGTTGCATGCTTTTCACTCTCAGCTCGAAAAGATTGACCGCTTTTTGATCATTGGTCGTACGGATAGAAGCTTGGGAAATATTCACCCCTTCATTCGAAATCACTTTGGTCATTGAGGCAAGAAGCCCAGGACGATCAGCACTCACTACTTTTAATTTTGTCTGGTGTAGAAAATCACTTTTTTCATCCCACGCAACTTCGACTCGTCGCTCTGGATCGGTTGCCAAAACCTTGGGACAATCAGATAAGTGAACAATAACTCCTCTGCCGCGGGTAATAAACCCAACTATCGAGTCTCCTGGAAGCGGGGAACAGCATTTTCCCAAAGCCACTAGAATATCATTATAGCCACTAACGCTGACAATACTTCCAACTCGCTCTTTAGCTCGTTTGAAAATTTGAGAAATTTGGGTTTCAGGTTTTTCAAGGGCGACTTCTCTTTCTTTTAATTGCTCTTTGGGAACAATTTTGGAGACCACCAAAAAAGGTGAGAGTTTTCCATAACCGACCATCATCGCAAGAGAGTCAAGCGTTTGATATCCATGTTCTTGTAAAAGTTTTTCTAAAAGTTCTCCTTTCAGATATTTAGAGGGAGAAATCCCGAAATTTTCAAATTCTTTTTCAATCAATTCTTTCCCAATTAAGATACTTCTCTCTCGCTGCTCCTGATGAATCACTTGTCTGATTTTTGCCTTTGCGCGAGAGGTAATCGCATATTTCAGCCAATCTTTGGAGGGACGATGATTGGGATGCGTGATAATTTCAATCGTTTCGCCACTTTTCAAATGATAACTTAAAGGAACAATTCTTTCATCGACTCTTGCTCCAACACAACGATTGCCAACGTCGGAGTGAATGGCATAGGCAAAGTCGATTGGAGTAGCACCATGAGGAAGCTCTTTCACCTCTCCTGCTGGCGTAAAAACATAAACGTCGGTCGCAAACAGATCAAGCTTCACTGTATCTAGAAACTCGGCAGGATCTTTCAGATCTTTTTGCCAACTGAGTAGCTCTTGAACCCATTGAAACTTTTGTTGTTCAACTTCGTCGACCGATCCGTTATCTTTATACTTCCAATGAGCAGCAATCCCTTTTTCGGCGATCTCATGCATTTCGCGGGTTCGCACCTGAAACTCAGCCCGCTCTCCATCTAGACAAATCACCGTGGTATGAAGAGAACGGTAATCATTCGCTTTTGGCATGGCGATGTAATCCTTGAATCTTCCGGGGATTGGGGTCCAGAGCTCATGCAAAATTCCGAGTAAAGTATAACAATCCCGAATTGTCTCGACGATGATTCTAAAAGCAACTAGATCATGCACTTGTTCAAAACTGATATTTTGGGACTGCATCTTTCGATAAATACTGTAGTAATGTTTTAACCTTCCGTAAATTTTATGCTGAACATGATATTCATCCAGTTTTGCAGATAGAATTTTTGTCACTTTTTCAATGTAAGGTTCTGTCTCAAGATTAACCTTCGCCAATTTACTTTCGATTTCCTGATAACTCTCCGGCTTTAAATATTTAAAAGATAAATCTTCGAGCTCAATTTTCATCCATTGAATTCCGAGACGGTTTGCAAGCGGCGCATAAATATCCATCGTCTCTTTGGCAATTTTCATTCTCTTTTCTTCAGGGAGATGATTCAAGGTTCGCATGTTATTCAGTCGATCAGCCAGCTTGATTAGGATGACCCGGATATCTTTCGACATCGCCATAATCATTTTTCTAAAATTTTCTGCCTGTTTTTCTTCAGCACTCGAAAATTTAATTTTTCCAAGCTTGGTCACTCCATCGACCAACGTTGCAACCTCAACTCCAAAATCCTTTTTTACCTGCTCTAAAGAGGTTGAAGTGTCTTCAACGGTATCATGCAATAGCCCTGCGGCAATGGAGGGGACATCAAGTCTCATCTGCGCCAAGATCTGAGCCACCTCCAGAGGATGCACTACATAAGGTTCTCCCGATGCCCGTTTTTGACCTTGATGCATTTTTTCTGAAAATTGATGCGCTTTTTCGATAAAAGAAATATCAGCTTTTGGATTGTAAGCGAGAACTTCATTTGAAATGTCGGATAAAGAGACCATAGAAAAAATCAAAAATCAGAAGAAAGTCTATTTTTTTCTCTCTCTTTCATTCTGAATAATATCAGCAATCTCCTGATAGGCGCTTTCAAGATTTTCATTCGTAATTTGATAATCGTATTTTTTCTTATACTCTCTTTCAATACGCGCCTGATTCAACCTTTTTTTTATGATATCATGATCTTCTGTAGCACGTTTTCCCAATCTTTCTGCTAGGGTATCATCGGTAATATCCAAAAAAATAAGTACAGCATCCGGCTTTTTTGATTTGATGGTCAATGCCCCTTGGGTATCTAAATCAAAAAAAAGATCTTTCCCTTCTTTCTGTTTTTTTTCCACTTCAGTCAGGGAAGTTCCATATCGATAATCATGAACCTTGGCCCATTCAAGAAATTTGTCCTGATCGATCATCTCATCAAACGCCAAATCTTTAATAAAAAAGTAGTCTTTCCCTTCGGTTTCATTTTTTCTGGGAGGACGAGTTGTATAAGAAATCATATGAGGAATATTCAAACGCTCTTCGACCATTCGGCAAAGGGTTGTTTTACCGGTACCGGAAGGACCCGAAATAATGAATAAAATTCCTTGGCGCATAGTTATTTAGAAAAATAAAAAGTAAAGAAACAAAAAATGAAAAGTAAGCCGGTCTCTTGTCTACTTACTTCTTATTTCTCCCCTTATTCGACATTCTGAACTTGTTCTCTCATCTTTTCCAACTCATGCTTGCAGATAACTACTGATTTTGAAATAGAAGAAGTTTGAACTTTTGACCCCAAAGTGTTTACTTCACGATTCATCTCCTGAAGAACAAAATCAAGCTTTCTACCGATAGGTCCCTTTTCTTTTAGAACTTCCTTGAAATGATCTATATGACTGTTCAGTCTCTGGATTTCCTCAGAAACATCTGTACGATCGACAAAATAAGCCACTTCTTGCGCAAGTCTCCATTCATCAGGGGTCTGCTCTACCAATTTTGAAATTTTTTCCTTTAGTCGATTTTGATATTCTTGAACCATCTCCGGAATTGCCTTCTCGGTTTTTCGAATCACCTGTTCAATTTTTTCGAGATGTTCAAAGAAAGCCTCCTTTAGCTTGTTTCCCTCTCGCTCTCTGACCTTTTCCACATTTAAAAAAACCTGCTTTAGAGATTTTTTAAATAGCTCGAGAACTTTTTGCAAATCTTCTTCTTCATCTTCAACCACAATAACCTGTGGAAGTGTAAGAAGATTTTCTAGTTGAGGAAGAGTATTCAATTTTATTTCACTACTTAACTTTTTAAGAATCTGGAGATATTGACCGAGCTGTTCCTGATCAACTCTGACTTTTCCTCGTTTTTTCGTTCCGCTTTCACGAATAAAAATATCAATTCTTCCACGACTAAAGCTATTTTTTGTAAATTCAAGTAAAGCTGCTTCCAAAGGATAATAGCGACTTGGCAGGCGAAAGTTTACTTCGCAAAATCGATGGTTCACTGTTTTGACTTCGAAGGTGATCTTCCCACTCTTCCATTTGACTTCCCCCATCCCATAACCGGTCATACTTTTCATAAAAAACCTCGCTATATTTTATCTAAATAAAAGTTTGTTATTTGTGAAGCGAACAAAGTAAAGCAGGAAAAAACAAATGGGAAGTAATTTGTGAAAAACAAACACTATCTCTATTTTTCACCGATCCAGGAATGAGCTTGCAAATCAAAACCACTGATTCTGCCAAAAATTTAAACTCATGGCTTATCTTAAATATTTATAACACTAATTAAGAGAATTTAATTAAGAAGGTTACAGCTTAAGAATTTCCCAATCCAAACACAATTTTCGTTGCGCCAATTTCAATCAAATCACCATTTTGCAACGTGCGGGATTCAATTTCTTGTCCATTCACATAGGTTCCATTTCTTGAAACCAGATCGAGAATTCCGACTCCAGTTTGATCATAAAAAATCATCGCATGAAGTCTAGAAATGGCAGGATCATCTAACACTAAATCAGAAAGTCTTTTAAACTCTCCAAATCCATTTTTATCTATTTTAGCTTCTCCTTGAAAAGTTTTGCCTAACTTTTTCGAGAGGTAATTCATCACTAGTTTTTTTGTAAAATCATCTAATGGAACGGTTGGATCTAGGCTGACTAACTGGGTTTTATTAATATCGTCGATACTTCGTCCGATGGCTTTGCAGGATCCGATGGGGAGTTTTATACTATTTCCTTTATTCGGACCTTCGGTGATTTTAAAAAGAGCCACTGAGCCACTTGAGTTCTTCGTCATAACTTTCCCCTCTTTACCAATCTCAAAAGCCTCTTCTTCTAACAAAACAGGGATGTTTTCACGAATTGGATATAAGAGAGAACACCCCTTGCATAAAAGTGAATCGTTCTCGGATTGATAACTCAAATCCGACTTACATTTGGGACAAACCAATAACTCTAACAATTCATTCGACACAGGCATACTCATGCCCTCATTTTCTTTCAATTATTTTGCTTTTGCTGCTCCACGAGGACGAGAATTGTATGTGGCAATAATCTGAGGGGTCAAATCAACAGCGGTTGGAGCATAGAGAATGGTATCTTGACCACGCTCAAAAACGAGAGTGTATTTATCTTTTGCTCCGATTTCTTGGACAATTTGACGAAGTGCTGTGATGATGTTTCCGGTATACTGAACCTCTTTTTGCTGAAGTTCTCCTCGAAATTCGGAAAGTTTCTTTTGCAGCTCAACAAACTTATCTCGATACTCAGCTTCTTTTTGTTTCATCGCTTCTTGATTAAGAACTAGCTTCTGCTTCTCAAGACTATCTTTCATTGTTTTTAATTCATTCTGCAAAGCATCTAAAGTTTTCTGTTTTTGTTCGAATTCCGACTTCAATCTCGCTTTTGCTGATTTTCCCTCTTCAACCTCATTTAAAGCTTTTTGAAAATCGACCAGCCCAATCTTCAAATCTTGAGCTTTCAAGTTTTGACCAATCAAAACGAGAAGCATAAACCCAATTGTCAGAATAATCTTTTTCATTTTTAAAGCCTCCTTAAAATAAAAGTGGTAGCGATATAACCCGGTTTTTTTTTTTAAACAAGTGTTAAATCCCTGTTCATAAAAACTCTTTAATAAACCCTCTCATACTTATCTTCATTGATTTTACGGATGAAAGCATCACGAACCCTTTTTGAACAAACGGTAGTTTTTTTTAAAAAATCCGACTCATTCAATTAACAAATTTGATTCTTTATATTCTCACTAAAAAAAGGAACCGATTGTAAAATTAAAGACGATTTTGTCTTCACCCGGTTTTGGCTTAAATGGTAAACCCCATTCAAAACGTAAAGGACCAAAGGGAGAAACCCATCGAACCCCAAATCCCCAGTCGGTTCTTAGCTTGATCGGGTTCAAGGTTTGATCTTCTCCAAAAGCATTTCCGGCATCAGCAAAGAGAACCCCTCTTAATCCGGCTGCATCATAAATCGGAATTTCATATTCTAGATTGAACAAAATCTGCTTATCACCTCCATAAACAAAGTTTTGATCTCCACCGGTTGTGGAAGAAGGAATTTGTACCGAAGGTCCAATCGTTCTGGGACGAAAACCTCTCAAGGAGTTTACACCCCCTGTAAAATATCTTTCAAAGAGAGGAACTGGTTGATCATTGAGGGATTTGATGTAACCGACTCGTGCATTTGCCTTCAAAACAGAGTTTTTGGGTAGCGGTAAAGGAAAAAACCACCGAGAGTTTGCGTTCACTCGAAAAAAGGCATTATCTCCACCCACTCCCGCTACTTCAATGGAGGCGTTATTGTAGGATCCTTTTGTCGCAACAAGACGATTATTACGGGTATCTCTTTCTCCGAGTAAAACAACACTCGAAGTAAGACCGCTCGTATTCTGTTTAAAAAATTGCGGAACAATCGCAGCAAAATTACCGACATTCACATTTTCAACACGATAACCAAGGGTCAGAGAAGAGTAATCAAAAAGATGATGTCCCCAATCAATTTCCCCTCCGAAAGAATCTCGATTGAAATCTTCGTAAACCGTGAGAAGTTTATAACCAGTGACATTGAGAATCCAATCCGTATCCATAAAATGGGGATCACTATAAGAAAGTGAGAATTGTTGTCTTAACTTTGAAACTTCGGCCAAAACGGAGGTGCTAACGCCATAACCGAGAAAATTCTGTTTTGAAATCGATGCAGTAAAGATAAAACTTTCAACAGAGCTATATCCTGCGCCAACTGAAAAAGAGCCGGTCGGCTTTTCTTTGACATTCACATTTAAAACTAGCTTATCATCGCTCGAACCTCGGGGAGTTGAAAACTCGATATTTTCAAAATACCCTAATGCCTGTAATCGCTCTTTCGATTTTCTAACTAAGGTTTCGTTATAAAGACTGTTTTCTGTCACCTTCAACTCACGACGAATGACCTTATCTCGAGTAATCGTATTTCCAGTGATATTGATTCTTTCAATCGTGATCTTTTGTCCTTTTTCAATATTGACTCGAATATCAACTTCACGAGTTGAATCATCAGGAATTGGCTGAGGACGAATATTCGCAAACGCATATCCCTGGTTACCGTACAACTCGGTTAACTTAGAAAGATCTTCTTCGAGAATTTTTTGCGAATAATAATTTCCTTTCAACGTATTCATCTTCGACAAAAGTTCACTTTCAGTGGTCAAAACATCTCCAGCCAATGCAATGCTACGAATCTTGTATCGATTCCCTTCATAAACCTTGAAATGGAGCTCAATTCCACTTCCGTCAGGGAGGGGAATTGTCTCCGGTTTTTCAACCTGAGCTTTGAGATATCCAAGATTGAGGTATTGATAAGTAAGATAAGCAACATCCCGCTCAATCGCTTCATCTCTGTATTTCCCAGAACCGGTCATAAAAGAGAGAATTCCACTCTCTTTTGTTTTCATCATCCGCTTCAACTTATAGGAAGAGAAAACTTTATTTCCTTGAAAGGTGATTTTTTTAATTTTAAAACCTTTGTTTTCGGCGACTCGAAAAACAAGCTCAGTTTCATTTGGATTGGAGGTCGGTTTTATCTCGGTCGAGATAATAGCTAAACCTAATCCTTCTTTCGAATAGAGATCTTTTATTTTTTCTTTGGATTGACTAACTTTTTTCTCGTCGAGAATCTGGTATTGTTTTTGAAGAATTTCCGGTTTGATTTTTTCGGTGGAAACTTCTTTATTTCCGGTAATAGTAATTTTGGAAACGGAAGGTTTTTCTTTCACCCGAAAAATAATTTTAATTCCGCCACTTTTATCATCTTTATCGACTTCGATATCTTGAAAAACCCCTAACGCATACAAACTTTTAATGTCGTCGTGGATTATTTGGGGTGAGTAGGGAGAACCGGCTGTAGTACGAATCGTTTTTAAAACCGTATTCTTTTCTACCTTGGAAATCCCCTCGACATCGACCGATGTGACGGTATTACTTGCCGCAAGAACAATCGAGAAAAGAAAGCTTCCCGAGAAACTGACAGAAATTAGGATCAACCAGAGAACAATTTTCTTAAGAAACTTTTCCATCTTGCATCCAAACCTTGCGTTGAAATTGGGCAGCCAACTCATCATTATGAGTCACTACAATTAATGTTGTTTTAAACTCTTCATGAAGCTTGATCATCTCATGAAACACTTTTCGAGATGTTTCTGTATCTAAGTTACCGGTTGGCTCATCCGCCATCACGATTTTTGGCTTTAAAACTAAAGCTCTCGCTAAAGCAACTCTTTGCTGCTCCCCTCCTGACAGTTCTTGAGGCCGATGAAAAGCTCTTTTTTCAAGACCAACTCTTTTTAATAAATCTAATGCCGACTTTTTCGCCTTTTCTTTCGTTTCTCCCGCAATCAGCCCTGGCATCATCACATTTTCCAAGGCAGTAAAAAGAGGGAGCAGATGATGAAACTGAAAAACAAATCCCAAACTCGAATTACGAAAAGAGGCAAGTTGTGATTCACTTTTTTTAAAAAGATTTTCACCCTGATAAAAAACTTCTCCCTGGGTGGGAGAATCAAGTCCTCCTAAAATGTGCAACAGGGTTGATTTTCCAGCCCCTGAAGCTCCAACAATTACCCATGATTCTCCTGCCTGGATCTGAAGGTTCACGTTGTGCAAAACTTCGAGTTCACTCGAATCTTTTTTGTAAACCTTATACAAACCTTTCGCTTCGAGAAGAAAAGACATTCTTTTACCTATTTTACTAACGGATCATTAATTTAGAAAAACTGACAACCCCGACTGCAGAGAGAGGGCGCTGCCTTGAAACATAAAAGTAATCTAAATAACGAACAGGTCACTATAAACGCTCTAGCTTCGCCTTAACCAACCTTCTCGATGCAAGCGAAGCGGTCAGATAAGAAACCAGAAATGAAAATGCGATAATCACAAGGATATTTTTCATCGAAAATAAAATTGGCAAGGATGAAACGAGATAAACCTCTTTTGCCAACTCAATCCATGAATACATTTTTAAAAGAACACAAACTCCAGCTCCTAAAATAACCCCTAAACTGATTCCAACTAGGGCCAATAGAGCTCCCTGTAACGTGAATATTCTATTCAGGGTCTGTGCCGACATCCCCATCGCCTTTAAAATAGTAATTTCTTTGGATTGTCCGCTCACCAACACGACGATTAAACCGATCAAATTTGCCGCGGCAATTGCTACCATGAGTCCCATCAGAATGAAAAAGAGTTTTTTCTCGAGTTTGAGTGCCTCAAAAATTTCACTATTCAATTCATCCCAGGGAACCACTTGATAAGGAAAACCAAACTTCTCCCGCAATTGAATCGCCAAAGCTTTCGCTTGCTTCAAATCGGTAATTTTCATCTCAAAACCGGTCACTTGATTCGGAACCTCGAAAAATTTCTGAGCTTGGGCCAAATCGAGCAAGACAAACTGGGAATCGTACTCGTAAAGTCCGCTAGAAAAAGTTCCGATCACCTCAAAGTTTTTAAAATTATTCACCGCCGTAATATTTTTTAAATCTCCCTGCGGCGATAAAATTGAAATCTTTCTTTCTTGGTCGGAAACTCCGAGCTCTTTTGCCAAGTCACTTCCAACAATAATTGGAGGATTGCGACTTTTCTGGTTCTCCGGAGAAAACAAAGAAACAAAATTCGGAGAAGCCGAAAAAAGACGAAAAGTTACACCATAGACCTTCTGAAAGGTCAAGGGATCTATTCCCTTTAGAACTACCCCTTTCACTTTGGAATGATGCGCAATCAATCCTTCTCGATAAAGAAACGGGGTAATCGATTTGATGTGAGGATTGGACGCAAGCTCATTAAGAACTTTTTGTGGCTGACTAATCTCTCCTTCTCGATTGAGAAAAAGATCAGCATTAAATCCTAAAATTGCTTCAGTAAATGTTTTTTCAAAACCGGCAAGAATCGACAACGTGACTGTTTGAGAAGCAACGCCAAGCATTAAACCGATGATCGCAATCCAGCCAATCGCGGAATGGGCATATTTGGAGCGACGACTAAAGATGGAACGAATCGCAATAAGAAAGGCAAGCCGCATAAATTGTTATTGGAATCGCCATTCTTGGCTGTTTTGTCAAAGGATCTTTTATATAAATCCACTCCAAATACTTTTTCACTCATATCTTAAACTTTCCGCAATATCAAAATTTCCGCTTTTCCTCGCCGGATACCACGCAGCAAACAATGCCAGCAGAGGAGCAAGGAGGATCACCCACAGAATGGAAAGTGGATCAAATTTCACCGGCAGATAATCCAAATAATAAGCCGATGGAACTTTAATTGGATGCCACTTCAAAAATAGAATCGCTCCAAACCCCATCAGCAATCCCAAAGAGGTTCCCATCGTTCCCAAAAAAAGGGAAATTTTCAGAAAAACTCTTTCTATTTTTTTCTGACTGAAACCGAGCGATCGAAGAATCGCAATCTCTTTCTGTTTATCGACGACGAGCATCATCATCAGACTAAAAATGTTGAAGGAGGAAATCGCAATCATTAAACCGAGGAGAAAAAACATCGCCATTCTTTCAAGACGCAACGCCTTGAAAAGCCTTTGATGCCTTATTTGCCAAGGGATAATTTCAAAAGAGTTTTTCAAATCTTCGGACAGAAGAGCAGCAATCTTCTCTGCCTGAAAAAAATCTTGCAGATGAATCGACCATTCGGTTGGAACTTCCTGAAAAGGAACTAACCTTCTCGCCTCTTTCAGATCGATCACCGCAAATTTATTGTCATAATCATAATAGCCACTCTTAAAAGTTCCGATAATTTTAAATCTTCTTTTTTTGGGTCGCATCTCTCCACTCGGATCCACTTCACCGAACGGATAAATCAGATCGACCTCTTCGGCAAGAATCGCCAAAATATTCAATCGTTTCGCAAGCTCAGATCCGAGAACAATTCCAGGCAGGTTTTCTTCGCTTGATTGAAAATTTTCAACCCCAAAGCCTTCGACAAATTCAATGTTCAATTTTTCAAAAAATTTTTTGTCGGATAAGTCGATCCCTTTCAATTTCAATCCTTGGCTCGAATCGTCTTCTGTATGAATAATTGCCTCAGTTTCAAGATAAGGAAATAATCCAGTGATCGTGGGATCTTTTGGCAGGATCGGCATTTTCTTTCCGCTCAAATATTCTGGAGAAATCGGCTTTAAAACAATCGGAGAGGTAAATTTTAAAACCTTGCTTTGCATCTCTGCTGAAAAACCTGCCATCACCGATTGAATCAATAAAAGCGCAAACACACTGATCATCACCCCCAAAACCCCGATCAAGGCAAGAAAAGAAACCATGAAAGATCTCTCTTTGGAAAAGAGATAGCGACGGGCGAGAATATTTTCGAGAGACATGAATTATTTTTCCCTGCGAAGTTGTGGAAATAAAATGACATCCCGAATCGAAGGTTGATTCGTCAAAAGCATGGTCAATCGATCAATTCCTATCCCCTGCCCGGCGGTTGGCGGCATTCCATATTCAAGCGCGCGAATATAATCTTCGTCAAAATACATCGCCTCTTCATCCCCTTTTTCCTTCGCCTCCACCTGCTTTTTGAAACGCTCCG
>CAZQOW010000062.1:6119-11314 GCA_964595045.1 uncultured Pseudomonadota bacterium | reverse complement strand
ATTTCAATTCTTGAAAACGCGATCAAGAATTTTCCAAAAGATGATCGTCTCTTTTTTACCTTAGGAGTCCTCTACGATAAAAACGGTGACTTTGAATCAAGTATTAAAATGATGCGAACCGCGATTGCGCTGAATCCTGAACAGGCCTCTGCAATGAATTACATCGGTTATTCTTATGCAGAAAAAGGGATTCATTTGCCCGAAGCACTTCGGCTCGTCGAAAAAGCGAATGCGTTACATCCCAAAGATGGTCATATTGTTGATAGTTTAGGATGGATCTATTTCAAAATGGGAAATTTAAATAAGGCGTATGAATATCTTTCAAAGGCAAAAGATTTAAATCCGAATGAACCGATTATTTTTGAACATCTGGGAGATCTATTTTATGCCCAGGGGAATCGAAAAAGATCAGAAGATTACTACCGCCAGGCAGTTAGAGTAATGGAATCACAATCGAATAAAGAAAGTGTTGATCCTCAGCAGATCTCCCGTTTAAAGAAAAAACTTTCTGAAAGACTCGGGTTGAAGTAAGAATCGGGAACTAATGAAACTGCTGAAGCCATTATATTTGACTTTCATTTCTTTTTTTCTTGTCGTCTCTCTTGCTGCCTGTGGATCCAAGACTCCCCCTAGAAGTTCTCTTTCAGAAGAGGTCGAATCCAAAATTATTCAAAGAACTGAAAACTATCTGCAAAAAAATCACAATTATCTTCATTCGGCCAAAGGTTACGCTAAAGTAAAACTAAAAATAAAATCAAAAAAAGAAAATTTTGATGCCGTTATCCTTGTCGATTTTAATATCATACCAGACCATGAGTTTGTCCCGTTAAGATTCCGATTTGAAGTGCTAGATGATTTGGGAAATAGCAGAAGCTTAGTAGTCTCAGATGGAAAAACTCTCTCTTGGAAAGATTTTTCTAAAGAAGAGATTCACTCAACTGATCTTTCCGAGAAAAATTTGAGAAATTTTTTACCTTTGGCAAATTCTCTCGAAGAAACTTTGGGATTGTTAATCGGAAGAATTCCAAAACTAGAAATTCATTCTGCCTCTGTTGTTGAATCGCCTTGTAGGGATCCACGGCTGTGCACCTCTACATCCTATCGTCTTACCTTCCCTCAAGGAGAAATTCTTTGGAATGATCAAAAACAAACCATCGAATTTCTTGCACTGAAATCAAAGAGTGGTAAACTCACCTTTCAATATGAGGGGAAAAACTTCATTCATCCAACTGTTTCTCCGACCAAAGAAACGTCTCTTACGATTCCCTCTCAAATCAGATTAACTGATTTAAAATCGAAAAATGAAATTGAGATAAATTATAAAGTGATCGATATTGGGATAAGATTACCATTTTCTCAAACTCTGTTTGAACTGGAACCTTAATAAAAATGATTCGCCATTCAAAAAATCTCTTCTGGTTTCTTTACTTCGTTATCTTTCTTTGCTCCTGCAACGTCCGTGTCCCAAAAGACCCAGCCTGGCTCGTCTGGCATTTAGGATCTGAACCGGACACGCTGAACCAGATCACCGCGACCGATGCTTATTCAAGCCGAATTAACAGTTTCATTTCTGAAAGCCTAGTCGAGCGAGATAATCGGACCCTCGAATTGATTCCAAAGCTCGCCACTCAATGGGAGATTTCTGATGACAAGTTACAGTTCACTTTTCATCTGCGACAAGGGGTGAAGTGGCACGATGGAAAACCTTTTACCGCTGAGGATATTCTCTATTCTTACCAAAGAATCATGGATCCCAAAGTCGACGCTCCGCATTTGCGGGTTTATTACAAAGATCTGAAAAAAGTCGAAAAAATCGATGAACAGACTGTCCGCTTTACTTACGCGCGTCCTTATTTCAAGGCACTCGAATTTTGCGGAGGAATCCCGATTCTTCCCAAACATATTTTTAATAATGGAGAAGATTTCAACAATCACTCGTTCAATCGACATCCCATTGGTACCGGACCATATAAATTCGTCCGCTGGGATACCGGCAAAAAAATTGTTCTAGAAAGAAATGAAGATTATTGGGATAAAAATCATTTTCCAGAAATTAAAGGAATTCTTTTCAAAGTGATCAACAGTGACACGGTAGCTTTGCAAGAACTTAAAAAAGGAGAACTCGATCTCGCCGGACTTCGCCCCATTCAATGGGTTAAACAGACCGACTCAAAAAAATTCAACGAAGAGTTTGACAAACTCCAATACTATACTCCTGGATACCGTTTTGTCGGGTGGAATCTACACCGACCTTTCTTTAAAGATCGAATGGTTCGCCAAGCATTGACCCGTCTGATTAATCGAGAAGCGATTGTCGACAAACTGGAATTCGGCCTTGGAAAGGTGATTAGCGGACCCTTCTTCTTTGAAAGCTATGAGTATAATCAAAAAATAAAGCCGATCCCTTACAATCCAAACGAGGCTAAAAAAATGCTTGAGGATGCAGGTTGGACGGATCACGATGGGGATGGCATTCGCGATAAAGCTGGAGTTCCCTTCAAATTTACTTTTTTAATCCCTTCCGGAGCCAGGTTTTATGAACGTTTAGCGACTCTGATGAAAGAAGATTTTAAAAAAGCTGGAATCGTCATGGAAATTAGAACCATGGAATGGGCCGCATTTATCGGTCGAATCAATAAAAGAGATTTTGACGCCACTTCTCTCGGTTGGTCTTTCGGATTTGACGAAGACCCTTATCAGGTCTGGCATTCTTCACAAACCAAAGAAGGATCGAACTTTGTCGGTTTTGAAAACGCAGAGGCCGATCAAATCATGGAACAGGCAAGAATGACTTTTGACAAGAATGAACGGGCAAAGCTCTACCACCGTTTTCATGAAATCGTGAATGAAGAACAGCCTTACACTTTTCTCTATACCGGATCGGCCTTGATTGCACGATCTGCTAGATTTCAGAATGTAAAAGTTTATAAAGGTGGAATTGATATTCTGGAATGGCAATTACCCAATCATACCGAAAGCAAAACGGAAAATCAGAAAAAATGAAAACCTATCTCTTTAAACGTTTTCTTTTAATCATACCCACTTTTTTGGGAATCACCCTGCTCACTTTTTTTATTATCAAACTGGCGCCGGGCGATCCTGTCTCGACCAAAATTCAAGCATCCGAAGGAATCAAGGCACAAAGCGTCTCGAAAGAAATTCTCGATCAGCTCAAAAAACTTTATGGTCTCGATACACCACTTCCAGGCTGGTACGAACATTTCATTCATAAAACCAATGCGACTTTATTTGGAGTCAAAAATATAGAAGAGAGAAACTGGTTTCGAAAATTTGCTGAATGGACTGGAGAAAATTGGATTCAATACACACAATGGCTCAAACGAATTTGTTCACTCGATTTCGGAAATAGTTTCAAAGATCATCGGCCAGTCATCGTTAAAATTAAAGAAGCTCTTCCAATTACTATGACTTTAAATATCATCGAAATTTTTCTCGTCTATTTTATTTCCATTCCACTCGGCGTTTTTTCAAGCCTCCGAAAAGAATCACTTCTTGATAAAGCGGTGATGATAAATCTTTTTATTCTCTACTCTCTCCCAACTTTTTGGGTGGCCACTATCCTCATCATGCTTTTTGCGAATGGAGACGGTCTCAACTGGTTTCCAATCGTCGGATATATTTCCGATGGCGCAGAAAATCTTTCTTGGATTGGATGGATCGGCAACATCGCCTGGCATCTCGTTTTACCGATTGTCTGCATGGTCTACGGAAGTTTCGCCTTTCTCTCCCGTTTCTCACGATCGAATATGCTCGAGGTAATTCGTCAAGATTACATCCGAACAGCCCGAGCGAAAGGATTGCCCGAACGAACCGTCATCTGGAAACATGCGTTCAGAAATTCGCTGATCCCTTTGGTCACCTTAATGGGAACTCTGCTCCCAGCCTTACTCGGCGGAAGTGTGATTATTGAACAAATTTTTTCAATTCCAGGAATGGGAAAATTAGGGTTTGAATCGGTTCTCTCGCGGGATTATCCAACTCTGATGGCAATCGCCTCGATCGAGGCGATGCTCACTTTGATTTCATTATTGGTTTCGGATCTTTTGTATGTTTGGGTGGATCCGCGGATTAGTTTTGATAAGTTGTAAAAACCTTCTATTTTTCGCGAATATCCATTTTACTCAATGCTTGTGGCTTTAAACCTCTCGGACCTTCAATAATATTACCAAAAAGAGAACGAAGCGAATATAGCCATGAACTTTCCACTCTTACTTCTGGTTCCCTTGAAGGACAAACAAAACGAACAACTCCTGTTTGATATACCTCTATCGCATGTTTTGCCTCACAACTATCAGAACCCATCTGAAACTTAACGACTGCCGCTACAACATTATCAGCCGTTAACTTCCCACCGACTAATTTAGCCAGTTTTCCTCTATCAGAAGTACTAAAAGAATCTTGAACTGCTCTAAAAGTTTCTTGATTAAACTTGCCTTTATCTCCGTCTGGCAGATTACCAACTGCATACAAAGTACTATTTACACTTCTTGTTCTGGGATCTTGCCCTATCCACCATTTTCCGGATGAAATGGCAGTCTCTGTAAAATCCTTTGCTAATTTATTTACATCTGTCATACATGACTCCTCCATCTCATTTAAATTATCAACCTTCTACCTTCGATTTACCTTGACGACTTATCCAAAATGCCTTCGCATTCTCAAATACTGTGAGTACGGAAGAGCCAAAAAACCTAGCACGGTTAGGGATAGACTCTTTAGAAACTGAGTCCTTAAATCCATGCAACCCTGCGAGAGTATCAGGTAAAAATGGAGTTTCCGATTCTCGAACCGTCGTTGATATTGCTTGTAAATTTGTTTTTTCTGAGTTCATTATTATTACCCTATTCATTTTTAGGTGTTATTGAGCAAACGTTAGCTATTTGATATAGCAACCAACGTGCCACTCTATCTTTGCGGGAACAAATAAAATTTCTTCAATCATTTCAGTAGTTCATGATATGTTAATCAACTATTAGAGGTTGTTGAAAATTATATTCTGGAGTGTAAAAACCCCAGAGTAAAACCACTCTTCACCCCACCTTTCTCTTTAAGAAAATGCACCTCGAGGGGGGTGATGTCTAAATTATTATGGATACCAACACTGAACGGCTAGAACTCGAAGATCTGGAAACAAAAGAAGAGGCAATCTCTTACTGGAAGCTCGTCTGGCGGCA
>CAZQOW010000062.1:0-6091 GCA_964595045.1 uncultured Pseudomonadota bacterium | reverse complement strand
TTTACTCAACAAGCTTTGTTTTTTTATTATTCTTTTTACTTTTTTGATCACTTTACTCGCCCCTTTCTTATCTAATAATTTTCCTCTTTATTTAAAAACAGAAAACAAAACTTATTTTCCAATCTTGAAACAGGTTTTTCCGACAAAGTATTTTGTGAAATATCCTGATCTTCCAAATGAAGAAACTTTTGAGCAGTGGAAAACAGTCCGTCCAGAAAATATTAAAATCATTTGGCCTCCAATCCCTTATTCTCCCACTCAATATGATCTTAATTTTATTTTAAGTGCTCCCTCTTCCATTCACTGGCTCGGGACAGATGAACAGGGACGTGATGTCGCGAGCCGGTTAATCTATGGATCGCAAATTTCTTTATCCGTCGGCTTTGTGGCCGTCGGAATTTATATTTTTATCGGAATATTTTTAGGTGCCTGCGCCGGATATTTTGGCGGAAAAATTGATCTTATTATCAGTCGTTTAACCGAAATTATGATCTGCTTCCCAACTTTTTTTCTAATCTTAGTCGTTTTAGCTTTTGTGGGCCCCTCCCTCATGAATATTATGGTGGTTATCGGACTCACTGGATGGACCGGCATTGCACGCCTCACCCGCGGAGAATTTTTAAAACAGCGCAGCCAAGATTATGTCACCGCTGCCAAAGCACAAGGAGCCGGTTGGCTCCGAATTGTTTTTCGTCATATTCTTCCCAATACCTTGGCGCCGATTTTTGTTTCAGCCACTTTTGGAATTGCGAGTGCCATCTTGATCGAATCGTCTCTCTCTTTTTTGGGATTTGGGGTACAACCTCCCACCCCTACCTGGGGAGATATTCTTTCTCAATCGAGTGATTTCATCGATATCGCCTGGTGGCTAACTTTGTTTCCTGGCATCGCAATTTTTATTACGATCACTTCCTATAACCTGGTGGGAGAAGGATTGCGGGATGCGATTGATCCGCGGTTAAAATAAAAAACTCCCCCCTCTTAAGAGGGGGTTAGGGGGTGATATGAGCGTTGGAGACTTGCAAAGTTTTTCATATCTCCTCCCAACCTCCCTTATCTTAAGGGGAGGAGTTAAAAAGATAAAAATGAAAATCCTAGAAATCGAAAATCTGGTCACCGAATTTCAACTCGACTCCGGAAACATTCGGGCAACTGATCATGTCAGCTTTAGTCTCGAGAGAGGGAAAGTTTTAGGTGTGGTCGGAGAATCAGGCTGTGGAAAAACAGTCACCGCTCTTTCGATTCTTCGTTTGATCGATGCTCCAGGAAAAATTGTGGATGGCCGAATTCTTTATTACAAGCCGACTTTAGAAATACCCCATCCTGCTCCACCCACAATTAATTTGGATTCTATTGCTTCGTTTATGCCACCCGCAGAAAAGATCGATCCGGTCAGCACGGGAGCGGCAATCGATTTGCTCAGTTTAAGTGATTCAGAACTTCTCAAAATCCGTGGGAAAAAAATTGCAATGATCTTTCAGGAGCCGATGACCAGCTTAAATCCTATCTACACGATTGGAAATCAGATTGAAGAAGCGATTTTAATTCATCAACATGGGAGCAAAAAAGAAGCACGGGAAAAAACAATTGAAATACTTCGCCGCGTCGGAATCTCGGATGCCGAAAGACGAATCGATGATTATCCCCATCAAATGTCAGGAGGAATGCGACAACGAGTGATGATTGCGATGGCACTTTCCTGCGAACCTGAAATTCTAATTGCTGATGAACCAACCACCGCTTTGGATGTCACCATTCAAGCTCAGATTTTGGAATTGATGAATGAAATTATTGAAGAGATGAAGATGTCGATGATCTTGATCACGCACGATCTTGGAGTGGTGGCTGAAACCTGTGACGATGTTGTTGTGATGTATGCAGGACAAGTCGTTGAAGAAGCATCGGTACAACTGATTTTTAATCGCCCGAAACATCCTTATACCATTGGATTGCTAGAATCGATCCCCTCTTTAAAAAAACAGGAAGGGAAATTTTTAAAGGCGATTCCGGGATCGGTTCCAAATTTGGCTCATCTGCGACGCGGATGTCGTTTCAAAGATCGCTGCTTTAAAGCGGTGGAGGCTTGTGGATTTGACACCCCTCCGATGCGATATGCGGGAAATGGACAACAAGGAAGATGTATAAATTATTGAGAAAGTAGGGGCGCACGGCCGTGCGCCCCTACAAAAAAATATGCCAATTCTAGAAATCAAAAACTTAACCAAGAAATTTCCGATTAAAGGAGGATTTTTTAGCCGCGTGCAAGCTTCTGTTCATGCAGTCACTGATGTCTCATTGTCCATTGAAGAAGGAAAAACTTTGGGATTAGTGGGAGAATCGGGCTGTGGAAAGTCAACGCTCGCTAGAACCATTTTGCGTTTGGTCAATCCTGACGAAGGACAAATTCATTTTGATGGAAAAGAAATTACGCAACTGGATCAAAAAGGACTGAAATCGATCCGAAAAAAAATACAGATTATTTTTCAGGATCCCTACTCTTCCCTCAATCCTCGAATGACAATTGGATCAATTCTCTCAGAAGGTCTTCTGATTCACAATGTGGGAAACAAAAAAGAACGGAAAGAAAAAGTAGAATCGCTTTTAAAACAGGTTGGACTCTCTCCGGAAGCTGCTTCCAAATATCCCCACGAGTTTTCAGGGGGACAGCGTCAGAGAATCGGGATTGCAAGAGCTTTAGCACTCCTTCCAAAGTTGATCGTCTGTGATGAACCGGTTTCTGCTCTCGATGTATCGATTCAGGCGCAAATCATCAATTTATTGATCGAACTGAAAGAGAAACTAAATCTCACCTATCTTTTTATTTCCCATGATTTAAAAATTGTTCAACAGATCAGTGATCAAATTGCCGTCATGTATTTGGGTCATCTGGTAGAAGTGTTAGAAAGCAAAAATCTTTTCGACTGCAAACACCCTTACACTCAAGCTTTGCTCGCAGCTATTCCGCTTCCAATTCCTGAAAAAAAGAAGAATAAAAAACTGATTCCCGCAGAACTCCCTTCTCCGATTAATCCTCCTTCTGGATGCGTTTTTCATACCCGCTGTCCCTATGCGGAAGAAATTTGCAAACAGAAAATTCCTATGCTAATCGACCAAACGGCTCAACACAAAGTGGCGTGTCATTTGGTGGATAAAATTCCACCGTTTTCAAAGTAATTTTAAAGAAATGACGATTCCCCCTCTTAAGTTAAGAGGGGTTAGGAGGGGTTATGAACGTTGGAGATATGCAAATTTTTTCATAACCCCTCCCGACCTCCCCCTTATCTTGCAGAAAAGGGAATGTAAGGAAATTTTCATGAATTCCACAAAAAGAAATTTGTCATTTTTCGTTCTATCTTTTTTCATCCTTTTTATCTCAGCCTGCTGGTCTCGAGGCCCCAGCAAACCTAAAAATCCCACTTCTCAAGCGAGAGTCAATCTTCCCAATTGGGGAGTCACGATCGATGCAAACTACGACAAAAAACTCGATGAATTAGTTCCAGGATATAAAATCGTCACAATCGCTTTAACCAATCATTCGGTTGATGTGATCAAACTCGATGCGGTGCAAGATCAGTGGATCATTGAAGATGCCTGGGGGAAAAAACAGAAAGGGATTGCCGCTCTTCGAATTAAAGATCCAAAAACCTGGACCGATCTCCCTCCGCGAGTGAGAGATTTGATCGAATATCCAGCAGGAGTTCAAATGGGATATACCCAAACTTTTGATCTCTTTTTTTCCGATCGTATTGAATTGGATAATTTTAGAACGATCAGTTTTTACTCAGCAAATTTGAAGCAGAATTTCGATGCAATCTCTTCCGCTTCTTTAGAAAAAGCGGTTCCCGCTTCTCCGGAAGAGACTACAGAAGCGGCACAGAAAAAAACACCAAACCTTTTTGAGCCTGTGAGTAGAAAAAAAGCACAACAGCCTTATCAAGTTCCGAAAACAAACCAAAAGTATCAATAAAAAAATACAGGGGAGTTGTTGAGTCAAACTCGAAAAAAATTTCTAACCCCTGTATTTATTGCATTAGAGAAGAAGGCACGTCGTGAAAAGTTCCAAAAACGATGGGAGAATCTTTCATCGAAACATCCATTACTTTTTGAATCGGGTAAGAAGAAACATCAACCACCGCCATCTGTTTTTTTCCTGAATGAGCGACATAAACAAAATTTCCATCCGGGCTGACCGAAATCGCCTCCGGATCTTCCCCCACCGCCACATGAGAAACTACTTTTAAAGAATCGGTTTCAACCGCCGCCAAAATTCCTGTCGGATTATCTTTATCTTCTCTTTCCACCAGATAAACCGTTTTGTCATTCGGAGATAAAGCGATTCCGACGGGGTTTTGCTGAATCCCCAAGGCAGATTTTAAAGTGAGTTGCGGTGGATTCTGTTCCGCTCCAAAAATAAATAGTGAACCTTTTGCGGTGTAGGGATTTTCATTCTGAAAATCATCGGTATGCGTCACATAAACTTTTTTTCCATTAGAGCTGACCGCAATCGCACTCGGATTTTTTCCGAGAAGAATCGGATCTCCCAATACCTGATATTGACCATTTTGAGGACCGATCTTGTAAAGCGCGCCATGTCTTTCACTCCCCTTGGGGACTGTAACCACATAGGCGATCGGAAGAATCGGATCGGGAGCAATTGCCACTGGAGCTCTATCCAATATCATACTGAATTTTTTACCAGATTTACTTTCTGAATAATCGGTAATATTAATCTGATTTTTGCCATTCATTTCGTAGACTCTTTTTCCATCAAAACTGGCCACCGCAGGAGAACTTTTATTCACGTTAGAATCTGAAACAGAACTTTTTTTGAGATTCACTTTTTTTGGATTTGATTTCAAAATCGGCTGTTTCACTTTAGCTTTCTTTTCATTGGGGAAAGAAGCATCCCCCGAAGAAGAATCTTCATCTCTAGGAAAGAAGTTGGCCGTTTGACTAAAAGAGATTGATGAATGAACAATTTCAGAAAGCAAGAGAATCAAAAACAAAAAAATTAATTTTTGAAATTTCATAAATTTTTATTGGGGGAATTCTTTCTACGAAGAGAGAAAGCAACTTCTAAGCCATTTTTAAAGAAGGAGAGGAGTATGCAAAATTTTGTTTAAGATAATAAAGGGTTAGAAGAGATTTAGAACGAAGTAATGAAAACTTGATCGGACTCTTATCTTGTTAAAATAGTCAAAAGATTGGCGAGAAAGGGGTAAAAAATTACTAAGTTTTGTCAAAAAATGAAGAGCTTATCCCTTATGAACCGCTAACTCCCAAGCCGCGATTTTTTTCTTTAGCTCTTGTTTGGAAGTTTTGGGAATAAACTGCTGATCTTCCTTCCAAGATCGGCGAATCACCTCTTGATTTTCCCAAACCCCCGTCGCCAATCCCGCTAAAAAAGCTGCTCCCAGAGCAGTCGTCTCAATCATTTTCGGACGCGAAAGTTTCACCCCCAAAATATCCGATTGAAATTGCATCAAAAGGGAATTTGCCGAAGCCCCTCCGTCAACTTTGAGAATTTTCAGCTTCTTACCAAGATCTTTCGTCATCGCTTGGAGGATATCGTATTGAAGATAAGCAATCCCCTCCAACGTTGCTCGGGCGATATGAGCGGCCGTCGTGGCGCGGGTAATGCCGGTAATCGAACCTCTCGCGTCAGGTCGCCAATGCGGAGCTCCAAGCCCCACAAGCGCCGGAACAAAGATCACTCCATCACTATCGGGGACCGATTTTGCCAATTCTTCAATTTCAGAAGCGGAGCGAACAAGCTTCAATCCGTCCCGCAGCCATTGAACAGCCGCCCCTGCTATAAAAGCCGATCCCTCTAACGCGTAACAAACCTCTTTTCCGACTTTCCAGGCGACAGTCGTGAGCAATTTATTTTTTGAGTGAACGATTTTTTTTCCGGTGTTGAGAAGAATGAACGAACCAGTCCCATAAGTGCATTTTGCCTCTCCCGCTGTAAAGCAGGCTTGGCCAAACAAAGCGGCCTGTTGATCTCCGGCAATTCCAGCGATCGGGATTCCATCTGGAAGAGAGCTGAGCCCTTTCGTCGTTCCATAAATTTCGGAAGAAGAGGCAATCG
>CAZQOW010000061.1:0-11321 GCA_964595045.1 uncultured Pseudomonadota bacterium | reverse complement strand
GGCAGCTAAGTCAGTCAATTTCCCTCGCCGCTGCCAACGCTGCAATCTGCGCCAGATAAAAGCAGCTCTGAACCAGAATCTCTTTTTCCTGACATTTGATATAGGCGCCTTCATGCGATTCGTCGAGTTTGTGAAGGCAAAGGCAAGCAAAAGCCATTCCTTTAGTGTTGAGTGAACTCCATTCATCTTTTAATTCGTTGAGCCGGAAAAATCCGCCGATTGGGTTTTGGCCGACCATGTAGATGACCGGTTCAATTGGATATCCGCTATAGCTGTCGGCGGTGATAATCCCTTCCTGAATCATATAATCGCTCGCCTGATTTCCCCCTTTGGAGGCGACCATTTTATTGCGGAGCTTTCGATTCATGTTGAGAATTTCTTCTCCACTGGTCACATAGGTAACTCCCATTCCATAAGTTCCAGAATTGTTTTTAACGAACACATAGGGAGTCGTCTGAATGCTGTGTTGATCATATTTCTTCTGGATTAGTGACAATGTATGATCGACCGTTTTTGCAAGACGTTCCATCGAAGAGCTGTCGCTAAGATCGACATTTTTTTCAGATGTAAAAAGAGTCGAAATCATCCATGGATCAAGATCGATTAGATTTCCCACCTCATTCGCGATCTCGTTATAAAGCTCAAAATGATTGCTTTTGCGACGTTGATACCATCCAAGTTCGATAGGAGGAATGAGCGGTTGTTCGATATCAAGAAGTATCGGATCAACTCCTGAAGAAAAATCGTTATTTGAGATGATCAGATCGGGAATCCAGTCGTTGCCAGTGAAAATTTTCTTTTCATTTTTCTTCAACTGGTAAAGTTCAATCGTTTTATTATTTTCAAGATAAAGAGAGGTGACATCCTCGGAAAAATCAGAAGAAACCGTTGCAAGTTTTACCTCTTTTCCACAGCTGGTAAGAATCTCCGAGAGGCGAAAAAGATTCTCAAAGTAGAATTTGTTGCGGGTATGTGCTTCGGTAAAAATAAGAATTCGTTTGGTTTTAGGGTAATAGTTTTCGAGATAATCCTGAAAGCCGTTAATCGCCTTTTGGGTAAAAGATTTACACAAGTTGTTGAATCCGGCTGGGTAGAGATTTGAGTCGATGACGGCAAGTTTCGATCCTGAGTGTCTTATATCGCAGGAGAGATATAGGAGTGGCCGATTTTTCTGAAACTTTTCATCCAGGAAATTTTTAAAATTTTCTTCGTTAGATTTAAATTTTTGGTAGATTTCTTTAAGGTTCATAGAATGAGTTATTTTATTTTGTCATTCCTATGTAGACAGGAATCTCCTACCTACTAATAATCAGGGGGATTTATACCTACACAGGAATGGTAAGATAATTTATAGCGTATCAATTTTTAATACACGTAAATAAACTTCTCTTGTTTTCTTTCTTACTTCCTGAAATTTTTCAATCAAATACTCTTCAGAAGATTCTCCCATCACTTCAGCTAGATTTTCAAGAAGCGGACTTTCAGGGTCGAGATAACCGTTTCTCAAATCAAAAGCGGTTTCCATCCTCATTTCAAGATTCCGATAAAAAAGATAATTTGATTTAAGTGTTTCATATTCATCTTTTTTGAGGATTTCCCTTTCGCCGATTTTTTCAAGTGCCTCTAAAGTATTTGGAGTTAAAAGATTTTGAAAGATTTTCCCCATTTTCAATTGGATATACTGAACGGCAAATTCAATGTCTGCTAGTCCTCCAAAGCCGAGCTTAAAATGGAGTCTTCGGGAGTTTTCTTTTGCAATCTCTTTTTCCATTCTCATTCGGAGTTTATGCATCTGATGGTGGAGATCAGTTGGAAACGGATTTGAAAAAATAAACTGAACGATCAGTTTCTCAAGATTTTTTCTAAAATGCGGATGACCGGCCACGACTCTTGCCTTGAGAAGTGCCTGCTTTTCCCAGCTCTGTGCCATGTCTCTCTGATATTGCGCGAAAGAATCAAGTGAGGCAATGAGTGTTCCTTGATTTCCGGAGGGGCGAAGTTGAGTATCAATTTTATACGCGATTCCTTCAGAAGTATAAACCGAAAGATAGGAAATGAGCTTCTGTATTAATTTTGCGTAAAACTCCTGATTGGAAATTTTTTTTCTCCCTTCGGTGATTCCATTTCTTGAATAGAGAAAGATCAAATCCAGGTCAGAGCCATAATGAATTTCGCGCCCACCAAATTTTCCCATCCCGATAATCGCCAACTCTGAGTGAGAGCGGTTTCCATCATTATCAATTAGGCTCGGAACCCCATAGACTTTTCTTACCTCTTCTTCAGCAAGTAATAAGGTTTTTTCTAAAATCACTTCAGCTAAAAAAGTTAGTTCGGAAAAAATTTCTGAAAGAGAAAGCTTGTTGCTCAAATCTTTTTTCTGAATGATATTAATTTGCTCTTTTTTGAAGATTCTCAAAAGATCAAGTTTCGCTTCAAGCTCTTCATTTTTTGCGAGCTGCTTTACAAGCTCGTTTTGGAGTTGTGCGCGATTGGCACTTTCAGAAGAATTTACTTGAGTGAGTTCCCGATTTTTAACCGTTGATTGCACGAGTGGACAATCTTTTCCGAGAAAGTGATCAGTAAACCAAGGTGGTTTTGGTTCGTCAGGTTTTTTTGGCTCCGTTTTTTTTGGGTTTTGTTTAACCATATTTTATGAATTAAATGGGTGAAATTTTTGTTAACTTATTCCAATAAAAAAAGCGATTCTTAAAAAACAAGAATCGCTTTTTTTGAGAAAACAGGTGACTCGATCGATTATTTTTTTCTCTTTCTGACGAAAGCGATTGGCAAAATCGAAAGAAGTGGAAGAAGAAGATTGGGCAAGCTCATCTCTGAAGGAGTCAAAAGAGCGCATCCGCTTTTCGATTGATTATTCGCAGTGACCACATCCGATTTGATCCCTTCTCCCGAAAGTGCAACTTCGGTCTTTTGATTTAATGGATCATTATTTGAAATAATCAGCTTGGCTGTGATTGAACCGTTCGAAGTGGGTGTAAAACTGATTTTTAAAATACAGCTCTTTTGAGACTCAATAGTTCTATTTTCACAACCGGTGACCTTAAAATTATTTTGCTGATCCCCTTGCAATGCCAATTCCTGTAATACCAGTGAAGCCGTTCCGCTATTTGTGATCGTTAAGTCGGCAGAAGCTGTTTTGCCCACTTCTGTTTTTTCAAAGAGAAGAATGGTTCGGTTAAGAGCCAGTTTTGGAAGAGGGGAAGGGGTGTCTGAGGTCGCTTCTCCATTCAACATAAAAACTGCTGGCCTATTAGAGATGACAAAAAAGCTTGCAGGAAATTCAATGTTCGCTGAGACAGCTCCAAGCTTTTGAGGGGTGAATTTAAAGGTGATAGTGCAAGAAGAGTTATCATCCATCGGTTGTAAGGTGCTTCCTACACAATTATTAGTTGGATCAGCCTCAAAACCGGTATTGGGATCAAAAAGACGACTCGCACTTGGAAAAGTGATTGGAATATTACTAATGTTTTTTACCCGAATTTGTTGAGTCTGTGTACCACCATTCAACCGAACTTTTCCAAAATCGATCGAGGTAGAGCTGAATAAAAAAGCCTCTGCTGTTGTTATCGACTCAAAAGAACCAATATCGCAGGCATTTCCTTTTGGTCGAGTGATTCCTCTTTGATCAGTTGGATTACTGAGTCCGGTACAATCTCCTTTGTCAAACGCGGGGGATTCAGAAGTGATCGAATAGGTTTCAGTTTCTCCCCCATTATTTTTTAAACTTCCTAATTGGGGATCTTTCTTCTGCTGGTCGTTTCCTAACGGAGAGGAAATACAGCTCGATTCTTTTTCCAGATTAAATCCCAAACTTGTCAGAGGATTGCCTCCAGGATAACTACAGCCGTTTGCAAGAATACTGTTTTTCAGATCGATGAGGTTGTTCGCGGTAGTCGAGTCGACATGAATCGCTTCAGCACCGGAAATAGATGAATTGAAAGTCGATTGTTGAATCGTTACTTGTGCTGGAGGAGTGAGAACAGTGGAAACAGAACTATCGACTTCGAATCCTTTATTATAGTTGCTGAGAGTGCTGTTGGTTATGCTTGTCACAGGTTGGAAATTTTTTGGGCCACTGACCAGATTTGAAATCTTGATTGCAGATCCCTTTCCAGTACAGGTTTCAGTCTCCAGTTTCAGGGTACTTCCATTGAGACTCAACGTTCCCCCGCTGTTTAAAACGTTTACGCATTTTGTGAATTTGGGATCCGTGGTAGGGACCATTGCAGTCACTGTGCTGTTGTTGATCGTTAAGGTTGCGGGACTCGCTAGGTTTTCATGAACAGATACTTTGACATTAGTGATCGAGTTGTCTGCCGTATTTGGATTATTAAAGATATTCGAGTCATTGATGATTGCTTCGTTTCCCGAGATGATAATACCGGCGGTTGAGCTTGAAGAAGTGGCATTATTTGAACTTATTTCTACATGATTCAATGTTAATTTTCCGAAACTAAGAAGACCACCCGCATACGAGGCAATATTGGCAAAAATTTTACTGTTATTAATAGTGAGTGAATTACTTCCTTCATTATAGATACCTCCTCCTCCCTGAGCCGCATCATTTTGTGTAATGGTACAGTTTTCAAGCGTAGTGATAGCTCTCCCACTATTGTTCAGTCCACCACCGGTGGTTGATTTGGCAGAGTTTTTCTGCAGAGTGACATTGGTTAAAGTGAGATTTCCTCCATTGTTTCCGACTCCTCCGCCATTACTGATCCCCCCACCATTCATATTGGTGATCGATCCATTTTGTATGATGAGATTCGAAATTATAACAGTATTATTATTGGGAAGATGAAAAATTCTTCCAACGAATCCAGAGGCAGCTGTAACAATTGCCTGCTCGTTTCCAGTGGTTAAAATGTTGATATCATTTTTAAGATCTAAATCACCGGTTAAAGCATTATCTTCATCTGTAATTTCGGGTGGCATTTTAGCCGGATCGGGAATTTTATCGGAAATACTTAAAGTGTATGTTTTGCCAGAGGTTAGAAAAATATTCTGTGTCCCCGGACCTGCTCCATTCGCTGCAATCACCGCTTCGCGAAGTGAGCATGGAGCTGCGGCAGTTAAACAGGCACCTGCCCGAGGTGATGGATCATCGAAATCTTTCACATTAAAATCGTTTGCTTGGACAAAAAGTGGAAAAATCACCGCGGCAAAAGCAGGCAGAATAATAGAAAATCGTTTCATCATAAATTCCTTTCACAAAAAATGAAAATTGAATGCTAATCAGCAAAAAGCTTTCTTACATTTATCGGTCAGAAAGTGAAGGAAGTTGTGCTTTAAATAATTTTTTTTGAGTATTTCTCACTATTTAAGCAAACAGACTCTGAAAAATCGTCTTGACCATCGTCGTATAACGACTCAAATCCTCCAAAAATCGTTCTCGTGATTCTTCGCGGTCAAGTCCAAAATATCCCATGCGTCTTGCAAGCTGCTGCTGTTCTTCTTTTCCGGGAGGGATAAGATGCGTTTGGGATTCGTGAACTAGTTGCAGGCGATGCTCAGCTTTTCTTAAAAAAAGATAGGCATCTTTTAAATGGAGTGATTCTTGCGGTTTCACCAAATTCAGTTTTTCAAGTTGATCAATGGTTTTGAGGGTTGAAGCGATGCGAAGTTGTGGATGTTTTCCGCCATAAAGCAGTTGCAGAATTTGCACGAAAAATTCGATCTCCCGAATTCCCCCTTCGCCCAATTTGACGTTGAATCCTTGGGCCGATGTTTTTTTTGTCGAGTCATGCAGTTTGTTTTTCATCTCCTTGAAATTTTCGATTGATTTCAAATCAAGACTTTTTCGCCAAACGAATGGGTCGATTAACTTTTTGAAATCCTCTCCAAGGATTGAATCTCCTGCAATCGGAGTCGCCTTGATCAGCGCCTGCCGTTCCCATTCTGCCCCAAAGGTTTCATAATAATTTTCCAAGGCGCATAAAGAGTTTGCGAGTGCCCCGCTTTTTCCTTCAGGCCGCAAATTGAGATCCACTCGATATAAGAAGCCATCTTCTGTTTTTTCGGATAAAAAGTGGGATATTTTTTTTGAGAGTTTTACGTAAAATTCATGGTTGGTAATGGAATCTGTTTTTCCTTCGCTCTCGTAGATGTATTGCAGATCAACATCCGAAGAGTAGTTTAATTCATTACCGCCTAGTTTTCCCTGGGCAATCACGTTGAATCCGCACGATTTTATTTTTTTCTCATTTTCAAAGATGAAAGGTTTTCCAAACTCTTTTGACAATTGCTGAAAAAAATATTCGAAACAGATTTGAATGATTGAAATCGCAAGAGAAGAGAGTTCGTTTAAGATCGATTCCATCGATCCGCTTTGGGAGAGATCTTTGATCGTGAGTCGCAAAAATTCTGCATATTTATAGAGTCTGATTTTTTTTCCGAATTCCTGTTCTGAAACATCGGGAAACAATTGAATAAGCTCTCTCAGCTCCTTTTGAAAATTTTGAAGCGGTTTTTCATCTTCTAGATAAACCGATTGAATTGCTTGATCAGCGAGGGTTGGATTCTGCATCAAAAATTGGCTTAAAAAATGAGAGTTTCCAAACAGGGTTAGAAGCTTTTTTTCCCGCGAAGAGTTCAGCTTAAAATCACGCCCAGTCTCTTTTTTATAAGAAAAATTGAACGCCTCAAAGTCTTGAACGGCTCGTTCAGACTCTCCGGAATTATTCAGAATTTCGAGATTTTGAGAATTCATCAGAACTTCTAATGACCACGTTTTTAGCCGTTTTTCTAGCAACTTTTTTGTTTTCTTCACGATAAAGAGTTCCGTTCGAAAATTATCCATTTCAAAAAGTCATTTAAGGGGTTTTTTATGTCCAACGTTAGAGGACCTGTCTGTAAAGATGATAAAAGTCAGAATATCTGTGTAGAAGAGCCGGTTAAAGATTGTGTCTGTGAACCCAATGGTGCCCAGGTCTGCCCGCAAAGCTGTACGACTCCACCTCAGCCGCCGACTACTCCTCCGCCGAAAAAGCCTGTAAAAAAGCCTGCGTCAACCGCTCCCGCGATTCCTGTGGTGACATTAAAACCGAATCCGGATCCGGATGTTGGCGAAGAGGATGTCTATATTCCGCCTCCCCCTCCCGTAGATGTGATTGTGGTCGATGCGCCGCCTCCCTATGACCCGGGCGTAACTCCTCCGCCTCCGCCTCCGCCAGGAACTCCTCCAACCGTTGTTCCGCCGGTTGCTCCGGTGGTGGTAGCACCGCCGCCAAAAGTTTCTTCGGGTGGAGTCAATCCTTTTAAACGATTATTGAGGTTACTGAATTGGGGAGTGGGGGGCTCAGGGAATCTAGGTAGTCCAGGACTACAAGGCCCTAACAGTAGACGTTTTTCGGGTGCTGGAAGATTGTCTGTGGAACTTGCACTTCCGATTTTACGTAGCTTACTGATTAAAACAGGTGTTTACGTTAAATTGGCAAATGACCAGGTTTATGGCCCGGGAAACCCGTTAGATTCTGCCTATCAGCCGAGTAATGCATTTGCTCTTGATGCAGGAGGTTTACTAAGCGTGACTGCCTGCGTTCACCACTTTGGATTTATTGGAGGTATTGAGGTGGGTACCGATGGTACGAGGCCGTTTGTTGGCCCTCTGTTCTGTTTTAATAAGCGAGCAAACAACATTCAACTCACTTTTTCTCATCAAGGAGCTTCTGCCGAAGGGAGTGATGGCTCTCCTGGTAGAGACCCGTTCTGGGAAGCAGTTGGGCGGATTACTTGGATTTATTAAAATAAAGGAGCAAGTCGTGGCGATTACAAATGTAAAAACAACCGATGGTAATAGCAATACGGGAATCGATCAGAAGACAGATCCTGCTAGAAGCCCTTTTCGATTAAGAGGGGGGATAGGGCCAAGTTTCATTGTGAGTGATAATAGCCTTTCCAGAGTGGGAGGTTCCGTAATGGCGGGGCTTTCGGTTGTTTCTAGAAGTAAGTTCTGTTTTGATGCCAGTGCACATTTCAACGCTTCCGCTGGAAAACTCTTTTATCAACTTCTGATTAAAAATCCGGATGGATCTGAAACCAAAACCCCTGATAGCTCCACATTCCCAACTCTCGGTGGTGGCGGAATATTAGCAGGTGGTTATTGTGGAGACCCCTTTAGCATTTTCTTTGGACCGCAAGTAACCTATGAGGATAGTGCTGGTCAGGTTCATGGACCAAAATATGATTTGGGACCTAAAAAAATTGCAACTTGGTTATTGGGAGTAGGTCTAGGGGTAAAGTTAGATTTGGGGAGAGGTTTCTTTTTGGGTGGAAATTATCTCTGGGGGAGACCGGTTGATGCCAGTGCGGTTTCGGAAGGGAAACCTCGAGCATTTCCTTTAAACTACTCTTTTGATCCAAAACCTCCGGTAGATTATCATGAGTTTCGTGTTTTATTTGGGGGAGAGATCAGATTTGGAAACCCTCATAAAGATACACCACAAGTAGAGCCGGCGCCAACCATAAGACCTCCAACGCCTCCAACACCGGTACAGCCACCACAGCCTCCGCCACCACAGCCACCTCTGCCACCACCGCCACCTCCTCCCGGCAAGATTCCGCCAGAGGATCGTTGTGCTAAATCGGGTGATCCAAGCGTTGATTTTTATCCTTCTGTTTCTCAGACCGATTCGAGTGGAAATGGAATGGTAAGCGTTACTGCACAAAATCATTCTCTTCCAAACGCTGGAAAAATTATTAGCTATCAATGGGAGTATGCGAACAGTTCCAGTGGAAGTTGGAAATTGATGGGTTCATCTTCCTCGGCGAGCATTACTGTTCCTGTGGGAACTTATCGAATTAAGCTGGTGGTTAAAACCGACTGTCAAAAAGAGCAGACGGTAATTCATAACGTAGAAATCAAAGCTCGCGTGAAAGATAAGCCGCCGGCAGAGAATCAGATTCCCGTTGCTAAAATTGTGGTTGATCCGCCACCTCTTATTGCTGATAAATCAAGAAGAAAAAAAGTAAGTATAAGTGGTGAACAAAGTTTTGATCCCGATGGCCATATTACCGATTATCGATGGACAGTCGATGGAAGAGAACGTTCAAGCGGCCAGTCAAGTTTTTCAGATTACTTCAGGGTAGGAAAAAAACATCTAGTTACCTTGAGAGTGCTAGATGACAGAGGGGGGATCAGTCAGACCGTTCAGGCAAGTTTTGAAATCGATCCGGCTCCTTGTGATTTAAAAAAGTTGAATTACCTTAAAAAGAGATTGGAACATCTTAAAGAAGATAGAAGAAAAACCCATGAACTGCTTGACCAGAAGATAACAGAAGCGGAAAAAGTCAAAGCTGGAAAGTATGTAGATACCAGAGAAAATCGCCGAGCTTATGAAGCACTCAAGGAAGATATACGAACACTGGAAAAAGCAGACAATGATCTTTTTGATACGATACAAAAATACTGTGAGCGGATTGCTGAATTAAAAGAGAAAATTCTGAGAGATAAAGCGGCAAAAGTCTGCAGTGTCGATACAAAAAAGTTGGATGTGGGTAATTATTGTCCTCCAGAGAAAGTGGATGAGCCTTATCAATTTACTGAATTTCCTTCTACCGAGGCATGTGAAAAAATAAATAAACTTCGAACCGGAATAAAAATAGCTGTGCTGAAAGCATGGGATGCTTTGATAGAAGCTAAGAGATTAGGAAAGCAGAGCAATGAACTTCGTGAAGGGTATACAAATTTGAAAGAACCAACGAATAGTTCGAGATGTTTTCATCCAGTTTTATGGATATTAACTAAGGTTCCATCGATTGGAAAAACGATTGAAGAAACTCTTTGCTACTCAAAAGATGATAGGCAAACATACGAATCTTATAAAAGAAATTTATTGGAAACTTGGGGAAGAGTAGATCGTGATTTGAGATTAAATTTGTTGACTATCCAAGCCCAAGAGTCAATTGCTTTAAGGCTTCGAAGAGAAATTTCTGCCGAGATGGTCAAGGTAACAAAAGGTGGAAAATATAATGAATGTAAAGATACTTCGATTGATCCAGAAGATAGGGTCTTAAATGATAATCTAGATTCGTGTAAAAGAGAGAGAGAAGGTTTTTCATCTTTTGCGGAAAAAGTTTGTGAAATATCTGATAGGATGAGTGAGGAAAAAGCTAAGATGAAAATTTGGATTCCGAAATTTCTCACTGGGAATGAGGATTCTATTCCTCGCGATGGAATTCCCAGAGTTTTTGGAATGAAAAATAGAAAAAGTAGTGGAAAAAGACATCGATAGCTTTTGACTTACTTAAAAAATTAAAATCGTTATTATTTAGAATCGTTATTCTACAAGTTAAATGATTTCGTTATTGTTCCTGCAATAAACGTTTCATTCTTCCTTCCTTTAACCCATCCCTCAATCCCAAATTAATGCAGCCTGGAATGCCAGCGCCTACACTATGTCGAATGAGAAACTGACTCAAGAAATGAGAATTGCCATACAGGATTAAAAGTTTTTTTGCCGGCGAAGATTAGAGCTGAAAAGTCGCTCCCGTTCGGTTTTGTTGTGATCCTAAATATTTTGATACTATTTTAAACTCGTATATTTATTATGTTGAATTAGTCGCTGATGTTAAGCTTCAATATGGAGGGCGTTTGTTAGAGATCAGAACAAAGAAAGAAAAACATCCACCGGTTTGTATAAGCGGAGTTAATCATCTTCCAGATAGTAAAAAGGTAAATTGCTTAGGAATCTCTAAATGAGAGAGGAAGGTTTGGGAAATTAATCTTAAACTTTCATTATGCTCAACCAGAACTGAAACGAATAATCGAGGGCCGCTTTCAACCACCTCTGCTTTGTGAATAAGCTTTAATTTGCTTTTATAATTTCTTTCCTGTTCCTTTTTTATTTCCACCTTGACAGTATCACCAATCCCACGATAAAGCCAAAAATGAATCATCATTCATTTTTTGAACCTGGAGGAATTATATGAATCAAATCCGTGAAGCAGTCATTGTCAGTGCGGTTCGAAGCCCGATGGGGCGTGCGAACAAGGGAAATTTTGTCAATTTGAGAGTCGACGACCTCGGAGCCGCGGTAGTCAAAGAAGCTGTGAAACGAGCGAAGAATTTAGATCCCAACGAAATTGAAGATTTAATTGTCGGCTGCGCCATGCCTGAAGGTGAACAAGGGATGAACGTCGCAAAAAACGTCGGGTTTCTGGCCGAACTCCCCAATTCAGTCGCTGCGGTTACGGTAAATCGATTCTGCTCTTCTTCTCTCCAAACGATTTTTGATGCAGCTCGTGCGATTATGGTCGGCGATGGAGATGTCATTGTCGCTGCCGGAATTGAAAGCATGTCGCAT
>CAZQOW010000060.1:1939-11387 GCA_964595045.1 uncultured Pseudomonadota bacterium | reverse complement strand
TCTTTCACATGATACATCGAGCCATCGTCTAGTCCTTGGAGCAGAGAAAAAGCTCCATCCCCTTTTGCATCAAAGGAGATTTTTTTCTGCTCGCCCGCTTTTAACTGTCCAGACCAGATCTCATCGGATCCAGCAAAAAGATGCAGATCTTCTTTCACCGCCTCAGTTTCATTTGTTAACAAAACCTGGTTGGAAGAACAGGCGGATAAAAAGCAAAATAAAATTAAAATGAGTACTATTTTCTTTTTCATTCCCCTTTTCCTAACAGATAAAGAATTGCCATTCTCACTGCAATTCCGTTTGAAACCTGATCAAGGATGAGTGAATGCTCTCCATCCGCCACTTCGGGAGAAATCTCCACCCCCCGATTTACCGGGCCTGGATGAAGAATTAGTAGATCTGTTTTGCACGATTTCAATTTTGTCTTATCAATTCCGTAAAACCGGGAATATTCTCTTAAACTAGGGAATGGAGAAATCCCAATTCTCTCTTTTTGAATTCTGAGAACAATCAAAACATCTAGATCCGAAATCCCCTCTTTCAAATCAGAACTGACTTCTACCCCATATTCTTCGACTTCAGCCGGAAGAAGAGAAAATGGGGCAATCAATCGAACCGTCGCGCCCATTTTTTTAAACAGATAAATATTCGATCGCGCCACCCGCGAATGCGCAATATCACCCAAGATCCCAACTTTCAACTTCTTCGCCGTTTTTTTCTTTTCTAAAACCGTAAAAAGATCGAGTAATGCCTGAGTTGGATGTTCATGAATCCCATCTCCCCCATTGATCACTGAACATTTTAAAATCTCAGAAAGTCTTAAAGGAAAGCCGCTCTCGGAGGCACGGACGACAAGAATATGCGGATGCATCGCCTCTAAAGTTCGCGCTGTATCAATTAAAGTTTCTCCCTTCGAAAGCGAAGTCCCTTTCTTAGAAAAATTAATCACATCGGCGGAAAGGCGCTTACCCGCTATTTCAAAAGAAGCACGAGTTCTCGTCGAATCTTCGAGGAACAGATTAATTACCGTCTTTCCACGAAGTGTCGGAACTTTTTTAATATCTCGACTAATCACCTCTTTAAAAGAAGTAGAGGTTTGCAAAATTTCCTGAATTTCTTTCAATTCAAGATCTTTCGTCGAGAGAAGATGTTTTGGGTGAAATGCACTCATATTTTTTTTCGTTTTTCCGAATAATCGTCTTTCAAAACTAACACTTTTTCAGACTCATCGGTCTCCTCAAAACAAACCTTCACATTTTCATCTGGGCGAGCCTTGTAAGTTAAACTGACATAATTTGGCTGAATCGGAAATTCTCTTCCTCCCCGATCGACCAAAACCGCCAACTCAATAAATCGAGGACGACCAAAATCAATCAACGCATCCATTGCCGAGCGAATTGTCCGTCCGGTGTACAGAACATCATCCACTAAAATCACCCCCCAATTTTCGATAGAGATCGGGATTTCTGTCTTTTTCATGATCGGGATTTTTAAAGCGGTGGAAATATCATCTCGGTAGAGATTGATATCAAGCGAGCCCAAAGCGACCTTTGATTTTAACTTTTTATCTAATTGCTCTTTTATTTTCTGGGCTAGAATTACGCCACGGGTCTGAATTCCGACGAGAAGAATTTCAAAAAACGGAGAATGAGTTTTCAAAATGGAAGCAGCGATTTTCTCAATCGCTTTTTGAACCTCTTTTTCAGTCAATAAAGTTTTCATAAAAAAAAACCCCCGCTTTTGACGGGGGTTTTAGCAAAATAATTTTTTGAGTTGGAATTTGAATTTCATAGTTGCACTTAAAGTCTAAAGAAAATTTTTGGTGGTATAGCTTACCGACCAAAAATGTCAATAGACGATTTCTTTATTCTGTCCGAATCGAGGGAAATCTTATGACAAATTGCTGTTGTCCTGAAGACGGCACTGTCAAAGTAGCCGTTTTGCTCCCCCCTCCATCCGCAGACGCAGTGATCGAATATCTCCCCGGTTTCAATTTCGCGAGCAACCAAGGGGCATCACAGGTCGTCTCGAGAACGACATTGCCTGAGCTATCTTTAATCGTGGCAGAAACCTCAGCGACATACGCCCTGCCCGCCGCTGTAAAGATCAATTTGAGAGGATAAGCTTTCCAACGGGTATCTTCTTTGCTCTCCCCGACTCCCGTGCAGACATATTGGGTATTTTGATAAGTCAGCTCGGTATCATCCGCAAAAAGGGAGGAGCTGTGAAAAGCGAAGGCAATTCCAACAAAGATTAACAACTTTTTCATTTTTCACCTCTCTTAAAAAAAGAATGCGCAAAATCAGTTTCAAAATTTCAACCTTTGCAAAAAAAATAATTAAATATTTTTGGCAACAAATCAAATAGTTACTTAATTCTTACCCATTTTCATTTTATTTTAAATTTGTCGAATCGAACACAGCGATGTTAAAATTTTAAAATATTCTTCTGAGATAAGATAAAAACATGATTCTACTTTGGCTCAAATCAATTCGTTCTTCTGTTGTATCAATTCTTTTTCTACTTCTCTTTTTTAACTTCTATTCAATCTCAGTAATGGGGGAAATAAAACCAGATCCTCTCTCCCAGGTAGCAAAAAAATCCGAAAAAAAATCAAAAAAAGATAAAAATGAAAAAATGAGTGCCAATCATTTGACCGATGAAAAAGGGAGAAATTTAATTCATTACGCATTCCCACTCCCTGATTCTTTGAAGCCAAATTATGAATTCTGGAAACTGATTTATTCAAAATATGATAAAAACCAGGTGGTTTTTCACGATACAGAAAATATGCAGATTATTTATTCAGTCGTCGATCTGACCAGTCTTGCGAATCAATATCCTTCAGAAAATCTGCTTTTTCAGTCAGGGAAAAAAGAGAAGATTCAGGCTGAAAAAGAGCG
Source organism: uncultured Pseudomonadota bacterium (assembly GCA_964595045.1). Lineage (GTDB taxonomy): Bacteria > UBA10199 > UBA10199 > JADFYH01 > JADFYH01 > CAZSRQ01. The sequence goes on along the minus strand of CAZQOW010000060.1, from coordinate 8,484 downwards.
AATTCGATTGGTTTTAAAAAAATTGGCGGAGGGGAATAACGACCCAAAAAATCTGAGCGAAGAAGAAAAAAAGATTTATCATCTTTTTGATTCTATTAAAACTCCAAACAAATTTTCAGACGCTTTACAACCCGATCGACTTCGAACTCAAACCGGTCAAAAAGATAAATTCTTGAAAGCAATCGAATTAAGTGGCGCTTATCTTCCGGAGATCGAGGATATTCTAAACTCTTATGGATTACCGATGGAGATCAGCCGTCTTCCCTTCGTCGAATCGATGTTTAATAACGATGCTCGATCCAAAGTCGGAGCAAGCGGGATTTGGCAGTTCATGCCCCAAACCGGAAAACTGTATGTGACTGTGAATCCAATGATCGATGAGAGGAATGATCCGATTCAGGCCACTCATGCGGCAGCGCGACTGCTGAAGGCAAACTATGATCAGCTTCAAAGTTGGCCCCTCGCCATTAACGCTTATAATTCGGGCGTTCAAGCCTTAGCCCGCGCTAAAGCAGATTTAGGGACGGACGATATCGGCATCATCGCCACTCAATACCGTCGCGGAGGATATCAATTCGCCTCGAGAAATTTTTATACCGAATTCTTAGCCGCTCTCGAAGTGGCGAATCATTATAAAAACTACTTTGGAGAGATCAAAAGATCACCCCCGTTTAAATATGATACCTATACTGTTCAAAACCCGCTCCCACTCTATACTCTAGCGGAAACAAGCGGGGTCAATGTCAACCTTTTACGAGAACTAAATCCATCTTTGTCTTCCACTTTCTTCACTCCGAATAAAACTTTTCCGGGGGGTCGTTCGATTAAAATACCTTCGGGAACCAAAACCCAATTCGAAAAAGGGGCCGAAATCATCGCCTCAAAAAGAATCGGTTCTGCTTCTTATAAAGTTGCACAAAACGACTATACGAATTCAAAAAGAGCTGCTAAAATCTATAACTCCAAAAGAAAAGTTACTTCAGAAAAAAGCGCAAACCGACGTAAAAAGAGAATTAGCCGAGCAAATGCCAATGACACAGAATAACGAATCGACATTACTAAATCCTCTTTCTCATTCTTCAACTCTTCAAGAATTTAAACCATCCGCGGTTTTACTTCCGCTTTTTCAGAAAAATTTTGAGGATCATCTTTTATTTACCGTTCGAAATCATCAGGTGAAACATCACAAAGGAGAAATCTGTTTTCCAGGCGGAGTTTACGACAAATCCGATCAAGATCTGCTCAAAACAGCACTCCGAGAAACCGAAGAAGAGATGGGAATTCAGCAAAAAGATATTCATGTTTTAGGGGAACTGGAAGAGTTAATCACCCCAACCTATTACCGAATCTCCCCTTTTGTCGGGAGAATTCCTTATCCCTATTCATTTCAGATCAATAAACAGGAAGTTGAAGAGGTGATTGAAATTCCACTCTCCTATTTTATGGATGAAACCCGCGTCAAATTCGATCAGGTTACTTTTTTCGGAAAAGAGTTCAAACGCCCTTCTTATCAATGGAATCATCATTTGATCTGGGGAGCAACAGCGATGATGGTGAGGCAATTGGTAAAGAAGCTAAAAAATGGGGAATTTAAAAACAAGCAGCTTCAGACCCGTAAAAAACTTCCCGCTTTTCTTTAGAAATTCAAGTAGACAAAACATCCAAAAATCTTCTAATAAATCACGACTGTTGATTGTGATAGAAACATTCATTCAATAAAACATCAGAAAAATCAACGAAACTGCAGATCCTTTTCAAACTGAATTCCGCGCCCGTAGCTCAGGTGGATAGAGCATCTGCCTTCTAAGCAGAGGGTCGCACGTTCGAGTCGTGCCGGGCGCATTTTATAATCCCAACCACTTCTTAGGAATCAACTGATACTGAAAAATCGCAAAATGGTTTGTCGGAATCTGCCATTGCTCGTTGGCAAGATTGAGAAAGTTTTTAATTGTTCGGCGCCATCTTCGCTGTTCTAAGTTCCAAAAGTACTGATTTGGGATGGGGGCAACCGCAATCAGACAGTCACAGCTAATCCCGTCAGGTAAATCAGAGCCACATTCGGTCGAAAACATAAAATAAATTTTGGGCAATTACTTTGACCATCCGCACATCTATACAAATATCCTTTTCCATGATTATAAAAATCAGCGGTGAACAGGCCATTGAATAGAAGTTTGATAAGCTTAAATCGTCGTTTTTCTAGAGAGAGAAGAAGGATTTTTCGCATTAATATAAATGGTATCGGAATCAGAAACGGTCCCATTGTTTATCATCTTCCGGCTTGATCGTTTTTGATAGATACGGAATTGCGCAAACTTCCACATCGGCCCACTTCCAATTGTCAGAGGATTTCGAGGATGATCCGACTATTCCCATTCCCAAAAGGATTCATGGAACATATCAGGTTCTCCAACTGAGGCACCATCTCCATTCACCCGAACCGAAACTTTTTCAAAACTAAAATTGGGATTTTCAGTCAGAACCTGCTTTAACTGATCATAGTTGGCTATATCTGGCTCTGAATCAGTTTATACTCAGAGTATCATGGTAAAGCCTCCATTACTCCTTCCGAGTCCAAACACACTTTTTTTTATTTTTTGGGATTGAAAATATTGAAGACAACGCTGTGATCGGACGAACCATTTCAAATTTTTTTTATATTTTTCGGTAACCAGGGACGTATAAATGCAAAAATATTATAACCGATATCGGCAAATGGCCGAATAAGAGGAAAAGAAATAAATTTTCTCAACCTCTGAAAATAACGATGCTCCGGACCTAAATTTTCCCAGATCACCAGAAACGCATCGATTGCTTTTAAAACTTTCCCATCCGGCATCAATAGATGCATTTTCTTGTTCACAGCATCGGCATCGAGATTGAAATCTTTGGCGGAAAATTTCGGATCTGAAATATCGATCAACTCAAAAATATCTGGCTTCAGTTTTTTATAATATGCAACTTCTCTGTCGCAAACGATACAATTTCCATCAACCAGAATTTTGATTTTTTGAGGATTCATTTGAACGCTATGGCAACTCCATCATAATTTCGTTTCGCCTTAAAAATGGGAGTGTCCAGGGAGGATTATAATAAGCCATGATCGGCTCTCCAACGGCCGAGAGCTTGTTTTTTGTCATATACGAAACCAACTTCTCTCGATAAATCGTCAGATTTCGATCACTGTTAAAACCGGAAAAGCGAATTACTGCGAAACGTTTTGCAGGAATTGAAATCAATTTAACTTCACTATTTTTCGGGGTCGGAAGAGTTTCCATTGTGTAGGAACTCGGCATGACAAATCTAACTCTCCATCGATTCTTCATTCCCTGCTGGGTGACCGGGGCGGTCATCGCTATTTTTTCAACCGGCTGCTGGCTCACCGGAGCGGTCATAGCAATCTTTTTTTTGGGAGAATTATATCCAAAAATATAGTCGGCAATCATTCGAAAACCTTGATTAATCGCCTGCTTTCTTTCACCAGTCACTTCTACTTCAGCGACGATGATTGGCTCATATTGACGAATTTGGATGTCGTCATCGGATTTCAATACGGTGAATTTAGGTTCGTCTACTCGACTCATCACAGGCTCCGTGAATAACCCAAAAAATATAACGACGATACTGAAGGCAAAAAGAGTTTTCTTAAACTCTCTCTTCAAGAAACAGTCATAACATATCTCCTAGTGGATGAGTGCGATTAAAAAAATTCTCCAATTTATTTTACCCAGATATAACTATAAGGATTTTCCCCATTCACACGAAAAAACTTTAAACGGACATTTTTCTCAGTCACCTCAAACCAGGCGGTTCCGAAACTTGCGTCGGCGTTGAGCATGAGAGTGTTAGAAGGAGTTGTCTTGACTCCGTACAGCTCTTTTCCTCCCGTTCCTATAATTAGCTGATCGTATTTACATTCGTTGGATTCGGGACGTAGATGGGCAAAGATATGTTCATGCCCTGACAAAATCAGATCGATTTTATTGCAGACTATACTTTTCAGTGTTGGCCAGAGATGCATTTGATCCGGAGGATGTTTATCTCCCACATTTAGAATCGGATGGTGAAAAGCGAGCATTTTCCATTTCGCCGTAGAAGCAGCTAAAGCCGTTTTCAACCAGTTTTGGGAATCGAGATTGAAATCATTCGAGTTCAACACAAAAATTTCAAGAATCGGATTTTGTTCGGGATATTTGATCGAGTAAAAAAACGCCGGCATTTTCCAGCGCGAATCCATTTTGGAATAATCGACCTGAGCTTGTGGACTACCACGCCAGTCATGATTTCCAAGAGCGACATAAAATGGAATCTCTATCCCCTGATAAACCTCTTTATAACGACTTTGCCAAAATGGATCTTTAGTGCTGTTGACTCCAAACGGATAGAAATTATCCCCCAAAAGAAGACCAAAATCACATCCCAACTCTTGGCAAACTTTTCGGGTTTCTTTCGCCACCTCTTTTTGATCTTCTGTGCCGGAACCCCAATCCCCAAAGGCAAAAAAATGGATGATTGGATGGGGGTTTTGATCTTCCCTCCCACGGTTCTTTTTTTCACAGGCAACAAACCCTAAAAAACAGTGAAGGAGAAAAAAAAGCGGAAATATTTTCTTCATAGGGAGGAAATAAAAAAAGCCGCTAGGATTACTCCAGCGGCTTTCTTTTGATCTGAAGATCTGGCTTAAAGTTTTACAACATCAGTTGCATTTTCACCTTTTGGGCCCTGACCGATATTGAATTCAACCTTATCCCCTTCGGCTAAGGATTTGTATCCTTCTGCCACAATGCTGGAATGGTGAACGAATAGGTCTTTTCCTCCATCATCTGGAGTGATGAACCCAAAGCCTTTATTGTCATTGAACCATTTTACGGTTCCCTTTTTCTTGGACATAAGTCCTCCTTCAATTAGTTTGTTGTAGACATTTTCTGAAACGACAGGACTAAGGAAGGACTCTGAAAGAGGACCAAACACTTAAATTGACTAACCTTCGTTTTGAAACACTACAACGATATATTAAGGTAGGTATCCTAAACTATTTCATGAATTAAGACAAAATGTTTTTATTTGATAATGAGTATTAAATGCATTTTGATTGTTTTATGGCAAAAATTACCAATGATTTCATCAAAATCGGCTGGAACTGTCCGGATCAGAAAACCGATCAAAGCGATCGCTCTAAAACCGTTCTAGATAAAGATTATCAGACAGCAAAATCAACTCCAGAGCAAATTATACAGTTGTCCTCCTAGGCAAGATTTTCCAAAATTCCCTCTGCCCCCTTCCGAATTAAAATAATTCTGTACTTCTACTCACAAATAAAATTAAAACTGCTTCACCGAAAAAAAAATTTGTTCATCAAAAACAAACTATCTTAGATCAACCTGTTATTTTATAAGGGAAATTTATGAATAAACTTAAAATCGTTCTTTTTCTTTTTTTCTTCTCCTTTTCCGGTTTTTCTTTTGCAAAAAATTCACCCTCAAAACCCCAAGAGTTTGAGTGTAAATTGACCTTTAATCTAGAAAGTTGGTCGGTTTTCTACAAATCAGGAAAAGGGAATGGAACCATCCATTGTGATAACGGAAAAAGAGCCAATGTAAAAATTCGAGCACATGGCGGAGGAATTACCTTCGGAAAAAGTAAAATTATCAACGGACATGGAACTTTCTCGAAGGTAAAAAGCATGAAAGAACTTTATGGATCTTACGCCGAAGCGGAAGGTCATGCGGGAGCCTCAAAATCGGCGAGTGCCCGGGCACTTACCAAGGGGAACGTTTCCCTAACCCTTACTGGAACTGGCACCGGTGTCGATCTCGGATTTGATTTTGGAAGTTTTAAAATTTCCCCCAAATAGAAAAAATACATAATGAAAGTTCCCAATTACAAAAAAACGGTCAAAAAAAATGCGAAGCTCGCGCAACTGGTCTCTCAGCAAGAGGGAAAGGTCAAAAGCTTCGACAAAACCTCAATTTATTATAGATCGACCGGAAAAGGCTTTCCGATTATCTTTTGCAGCGGCTTTGGAGTTCCGAATCTTTTTTTGAAATACATCGAGAATTTTTTCAAACAGAACTACCAAACTATTATCTGGGATTATCGTGGACATGGAGAGTCTGAAAATCCAAAAAAAATCGAAAACTCGACGGTAGAAGCATTGGTTGAAGATTGCAGGGCGGTTTTAGATAAGTTGAAAATCAAAAAAGCAGTTTTGTTCGGATACAGCTTGGGAACTCAGGTAATTTTTGAATTTTATCGCCGTTATCCCAATCGCGTCGCTGGACTCATAGCCTGTTTGGGAACTTACGGACGCCCGATGGATACCTTTTTCAACTCCCCTTATGCAAAATATCTGTATGAATTCGTCACCCTCTTTGCCACTCTTTTTCCAAAACAGGGAAACTGGATCAGCCGTTTTCTTTTGAAAAACCCTCTCTCTTTTCAGTTGGGTGGGCTTTTAAAAATAGTTGATACTGGTCTCGCAAGCAAAGAGGATGTCGCGATCTATATCGATCATATCCTGAAGCTAAAACCGGAATTTTTTACTA
>CAZQOW010000060.1:0-1839 GCA_964595045.1 uncultured Pseudomonadota bacterium | reverse complement strand
GATGTCGCGATCTATATCGATCATATCCTGAAGCTAAAACCGGAATTTTTTACTACTTTTCTTGAAAGTGTACAGAAACATTCGACCGAAAGCAGCTTGAAGAAAATTAAGGTTCCTACCTTGATCATCGGTGCCGAAAATGATCAGTTTACACCGGTCTGGATTTCAAAAAAAATGCATCGACTGATTCCAAAGAGTGAACTGTTTATTCTAAAAAAGGCGACACATGCCGCGATCGTTGAGCTTCCGGAGCTCATTAATTTAAGAATTGAAAAGTTCTTGAGAGAGAGAATTGCGCAGGTAAAAAAACACTTTATCAAAAAAAACCATTCTATTTAATCTGATTCAATTTGTCTTTGAGCTTTTTTCCACAATTTCCTAAAACCTGAAGCGTTTCCTCATCGACCCGATAATAATCTCCACTAGTCAAAAGCCCATTCACCTTAATTTTTTTACCTTCATATCGAGTCGCTTTAAAAGGGCGAAACGGATGAAAATGATATCCCTCTTCGGAAAGCATTCTTCCATTCAAAACACACCCCTGAAACTCATAAGGGGTCGGTTTTCCTGCTTCCACATTCTTGGCGAAAAGGAGGAGTATAAAAATACAAATAGATAGTTTTAAGTATTTCATGTTTGATAAAAAGCAAAGGCAGAGAGAAAAGAAAAAATTATTTTTTCTTAAAAACAATCGCCCCTACTTCTCCCGCATCCGCTTCAATGGTATCTCCCTCTCTAAAATCCCCTTCGAGAATTTTGAGAGAAAGCGGATCTTGAATATATTTTTGAATCGCTCGTTTGAGAGGACGTGCCCCGTACACCGGATCATATCCGTGCGTAGCCAAAAACGCTTTCGCTGATTTTGAAAGTTTTAAACTCATCTTTCTTTCTGCTAAAAGTTTTTCCAAATTTTTGAGTTGAATATCAACAATTCTTTCAATCTGCGCCTCTTTTAGAGGATGAAAAATAATAATATCATCAATGCGATTCAAAAATTCGGGACGAAAATGCCCACGAAGCGCCTCCATCATTTTCTTTTCGACCTCTTTTTCATCGAAGTTCGCCAAATCAATATATTGCGAACCGATATTCGACGTCATAATCACGACGGTATTTCTAAAATCGACGGTTCTCCCCTGTCCATCCGTCAAACGTCCATCATCTAATAATTGGAGAAGCACGTTAAAAACTTCCGGATGTGCCTTTTCAATTTCATCAAACAGCACTACAGAATAAGGACGACGACGAACCGCCTCAGTCAGCTGACCCCCTTCTTCATATCCAACATATCCTGGAGGGGCACCAATCAACCGAGAAACCGCATGTTTCTCCATATATTCACTCATATCAATTCGGGTGATAGCACTCTCATCATCAAAGAGAAATTCCGCCAAGGTCCGCGCAGTCTCGGTTTTACCGACGCCGGTCGGCCCCATGAAAATAAACGAACCGATCGGGCGATGGGGATCTTGCAATCCGGCCCTTGCCCGGCGAACCGCATTGGCGACCCTTTTCAAGGCGTCATCTTGCCCAACGACTCGATGACGAAGATTATCTTCCATCTTCACCAGTTTTTGAAGTTCGCTTTCAAGCATTTTCGAAACCGGAATTCCGGTCCATTTAGCGACCACCTCAGCAATATCTTCGGCATCAACCTCTTCTTTCAACATTTTCAGATTTTTTTGAAGCGTGTTCAGTTTTTCGTTATCGGCTTGAAGTTCTTTTTCGAGCGAAATCAGTGTTCCATATTTCAACTCAGCCGCCTTGTTCAAATCGCCATTTCGCTCGGCTCGCTCGGCATCGATTTTAGTCTGTTCAAGTTTTTCTTTTACTTCGCGG
>CAZQOW010000059.1:0-11546 GCA_964595045.1 uncultured Pseudomonadota bacterium | reverse complement strand
CCCATAAGAAGTTATTTTTTGAGCTTGAAGTAACGCTCTTTCACTTGAGGTTCTTCAATGTGCTCAAGTTTGACCACATTAGAAATTCCTGCGAGAGCAGCATTCTCTTTGACTCTGTTAGCACAATCGTTTCGATCTCCTGGTTTGCTATCCTTTGCTGCAGAAGGATTGAAAAAGATCGCTTCACAATCTGTTCCTAAAAATTTCATCTCTTCAAAATTCATTGTCCGGATGAATTGGCCATCGGTAGCACCTAAAAGAGGATTACTTGATTTTGTACAAGCTCCTACGAGAATAAGTCCGACAGCCAAAATGAAGGTTCGTATTTTCATTTTTATCTCCTTTTTAAAGATGGGTTGGATGGCTGATTGTTATCAGGTTTTGCAAAAAACTCAGCATTATTCGCCATCGCCTGATTTTGGAGATTTTGTAAGGTTGCCTGTAAGTTCACTTGCAGGGATTGAACTTTCATCATTTCTAAATTGATAAAGTTCGTTTCTGCGACAATCCGACTATTCAAATCGGTTGCTTCTTTGGCATTTGTGGTTTTATCGATCGCAGAGGTAAGATTCTCGACTGCCTTCATTCTCTTTTCGATATTGTCATAAATGGTTTCAACAGAGGCAAACGTAGCTCGCGTGTTATCAGTGGAAAGTTGATAGCCGATAACATTTCGGTTATTCGGATCTTGAGAGATCAGTTTAGAATCGACTGTAGGGAGAAGCTTCTTATAAAAATCTTTCTTTCCTTCAAAAAGTCCTGGGAGTTGTCCTGATTTCTGCATATCGACTACCTCTTGCCAGGTGGTAGGAATATTTCTTCTCTCTTGCATTGCTTCTACGCCATTTTCTAAAAGACCCATCCCGTAATTTCCTTGGAGAGAGTTTTTGATTTGAACTGCTTCGTTATATTGTTGCTTGAGCATGTCATATTGCTTCTGCATTTCGGCAATTTGTTGAATGAGCCTGGCAATGGAAGCGTTATCGACTACGGGAATAATTGCAAACGCAGTGGAAGTACTAAAAAAGAAAATAAAACTAATTCCTAAAATAAATTTTTGATTAAATTTTTTCATAAGCAGTTTAAGCCGAACTCCTTTCCTGAAATTCATGCATCCAATTATTAGGATCCTCTCCTCGTTCTCTTCGAACTTCATCAAGGATCGTAACGTTCTTTGCTGTTCCAGAAAGCACTCGAATAAAATCCTCCAAACCACTTAAATCAAGCCTGGCAATGACAGAATCTTGTCCATGCTTAATAAGAAAACATCTGCTTTCAGGGTGCATCGTACGAATGAGTTCATATTCTCGTTCAGTCAGTTTAAAAGCTTGGCAATATCCTTCGACAGTCGCTTTGTGATTGGGAAGAAAAATAGAAGTCGCTGATTGTTGAACTAAAGTATCTCCAATGCTTGAGTGAATAGCTGCTTCAATATTCGGAGTGAGAAAAATGACCATTGCATTTTTCTTTCGGAGAGTTTGAAGCCAATCTTTGATTTTAGGGGCAAAGTAGGGATTGTCTAAGAGCTTCCATCCTTCTTCGAGAACTATAATGGTGGGCTGACCCTTCAGCTCGAGATTAATTCGGTGAAAGAGATAAGAAAGAACAGAAGGAAGACTTACTTTATCTTCCAAAATTTCTCCCATTTCAAAGCCAAAGAAGTTTCGATCAAATTTTAAAACATCTTCTTTGTTTCCGAAAATATTTGCTCGATTTCCTTTGCCGTACCACATCTCAAGTCGTGCGGCTAAAGAACCAGCGGTTTTAAGTCCTAGAAATGGAGCGATATTCTCAAGAGTTCGATTTTCTGAATCTAGTTTATAACTTCCATCAATCGCCTCATTGATTCGAGTCAGATCTTCAGAATCGAATGGTTCATTGTAAGCGGTAAGGAGGAGCTGTAACCATTCAGTGAGAAATACTCTGTTTTCAGGAGTATCAGGTAATTGAAGAGGATTGAATCCGCTCGATTGAGAGAGCCCTAAAGTCGAGTGAGATCCATTCATTGCTCGAATAAAAATCTCTCCCCCTCGATCTTTATCGAAGAAAAAGATTTTGCATTGGTACTTAAAGCATTGAGTGAGAAGGAAATTGAGAAGAACGCTTTTCCCAGTACCTGTAGGACCGATAATAGTCGTGTGTCCCACATCTCGGAGATGGAAATTAAAAAAGTAGGGAGTTCCGGAAATAGTTTCAAGTAGTGTCACCGCAGATCCCCAATGATTATTATTTAATTTTCCACAAGGATAATTATGAAGTGAGGCAAAGCTCGCAAAGTTTGCGGTGCTAATCAAAGAGCTTCTAGCAATATATTGAAAGTTCGCTGGAAGTTGAGCCCAAAAGCAGGGTTGAAGATTCAGATCTTCTCTAACCGCAATAATTCCTGCATTTAAAAAAGCAGCTTCTGCATCTGCCAATGCTTGATCTAATTTTTTTTGATTCTCCCCCGTCACTAACACAGTTAAATGATGATATCCAAATCCTATTCTCCCTGAGGTCGTATCATCTAAAGCTTGATCAATCTGCTCAATTTGAGAAAGTGCTAAATCTTCCGTCTGAACCATCTTTCTCTGTTGAGTTTGAATTTTATTCAAAGCAACTTGACGATCTGTAAATAAAAAAGATTGAGTGAGAATAAATTCGGCTGGGATTTCTAAAAAGGAATCTAAAATTCCTGTATGAGTTTCATCGGAGTATTCCTTTACTGAAAGGATGGCAGCGAGTTTGCTCTCTCGGATTCCTCGAACTTCGACAGCGTCCTTTCCAAATAAAAGTCTTTTGCAGGGGAGATAATGAGAAAGATCCATGGCGGGAAAAAGAACCGGTCTTTCTTCTAAATTGATTAGGTAGTAGAAAAATTGAGCAGGTTCAGAATATAAAATATGCCCTTTCTCGATTACTCCTAAAAGCCTGGTTCCATAATCCTTGAGGTTTGTGAGAAACCGATTTGTAATCGATTGCAATTCTTTATGAGCAAGTCTTAAAGCCGTCTCTTGTTGGGATTGATTTCTTTTACGAGAAAGAGCTTCAATCCATCCTTTCATCCCTGCAATTCCTTCTAATTTCGGTTTTTGAACAATCGTGAGATAAAGATCATTCACATAGAGTTCTAGATCTTCTTGTTTACTCTTCCAGGCCTCATTTAAGTCGTGGGCAAATCCATGAGGAAAATCTCCTTTCGGATAGATATTCTGTTTTCGTCTAATGGTGTGAACGTAGAGAGCATATTGGCTCTTTCCTACGCTTTTAAATAAGATATTTCGAAGATCCTTTTGAAAGGCAAGCCATTGAGGATCAGCAGTCTCAAAAGGTAGCCCTTCAATTTTTAAGACTTGGAGAAGATCTCCTGACTTTGTCAGAATAGTCTGCTGATCGTAATGACAACTGTAAGGGATAAAATTCGATTCTTTCACTTCTCTAGAAGCAATCTTATCGTATAGAGGAACTATCTTTTTTAATTGAAGGGCTAAATTCATATTCAAAAAACCTCATAACTCTGAGCATTCCAGAATCGTTTATTTTTGCATTTCATACAGGTACGGAGAAAGACAAACCAAAGATCGAAAGTCATCGGATCTCGAAGACAGGCGAGGTAGCCGATCCCATGGAGTAATGGAAAAAGAAGGATAGGATAGAGAAACGACTTCATCGCGAGAAACAGCATCAGATTCAACATTCCGTTGAGAATAAAAAAGGATTGAGTCACTCCCATGAACATCGTCGGTCGTGTCAGTCCTAAGAACAAAGGATCGCTTGAAGTAATCGTCATATATTTTTATCCTATTTTTCATTTTCAATATCCTCCAGCAAACAGATCCACAATGTTGGCTGCCCCGAAAACTATTCCGATTCCGATCGCAATCGTAATTGCTCGACTCCAGGAGATTCTTCCGGTGTAGGCACTGTATCCCAAGGCAGCCACCGCTATGGTTGCTAGCAATCGACCGGTATTGCCGGTCATATAACCTACAATGGTCTGAAGGGCCCTCTCCCAAGCAGCGACTCCCCCTTCCGCATGAGCGGAATCAGGAAGAAGAGATAAAAAGATGGCAGTGAGAGCGAAAGAAGGAGTGAGAAGATATTGCTTGTTGAAGATTGTTTTTTTCTTTTCCATTCTCATCCCTTCTTTCTTTGAATCATTGAAAATAAATTTTCAGTTTCAAACAGGATAAGAATCTCTGAATAGAAAAATTCTCTCAACAGACAAGAAGGGACAGGAGAGGACAAGAACGGACTGAAGGATTATTTTTTCTTAGAAAAAGTAATTTTATAATTTTTCCGAAACCATTTTTTTAGATCAGACTCTAAAACTAAAATATGCTTTCGTTTTCCTAATTGAGAGATTGGAAATAAATGCAAATAACGTTGAAGGCTTCTTGTGGAGATTCCCAAAAAATTAGAGATCTCCTTATAACCGCAGAGAGCTCTATCGCTAGAAGAATTAAAAACTGAAGATGTTTTAGAAAAATGTTCTTCTATAATTTTCTTTACACCATCAGACGCAGCTTTCTTTTTCGCCGTTTTAATCGATTGCTGATCCTCTCTCTTGAAAGAAATCATACTTTTCCCTCCGATATTAAGATGATTGATTTTACTGTCTGGGGGCTCCAATCATAGTAATGAGCCAAATCTGATTGGCGGCACCTATAATGGTAAGCTTTTCTTTATCTAGTAGTGGATCATATAATTTTCTGGTTTCCCACGGTTGGTTCACAAAGCCAGTAGGAGGGGTAATATTATGAACCGTAAAGTCATAAATCACCTGAATCCCGCTCTCATCGGGTGGAATAAAATCCCCTCTATTAGTTCCCGCATCCCAACTGAGGGTATTTCTGAAAAAAGTAATTCCAGGGCTATACTCTGGAATGATTGAATACTCTTGGTTTGTCGATTCTCCCTGTATAGAAGCCATTTTCCCCTCCCTCGAAAATAAAAATTAAACTTTCAAAATATCTTACTCATCCGAATACTTAATTTTGAATGCCTACAAGTTAAGTCCCATATTTCTGTTTAGTATTTGTAAGCCTCCATAAATTTTAGCCTACTTTTTTTGATTCATTTTTTGAAAAGTGGTGGGAGAATTGAAATGCGGATAGAGGAACTTCTCTCTTCTAAATAAAAGATAGAAAGAATCATAAAACGTGAAATTATCCAGTTGATTCAAATAATCCAACCAATGAATAAGCCTGCCACAGGCCGATTCCCCTCTCATTTTCTTCACCTCTTTTTTGAATAGCTTTCACCAAGATAACTGAAACTCTAAAAAAGGTGGTATACGACATATGTACGACAAAAAATTTTTTTGATTTTCTGTCGATGTCGTATAAGAGCGAGGTTTTTTGGGCTTTAGAGGAGAATCAAGAAGATAAATTTTTTATTTTATGCCAGATAAAGCTTATGGAGTATGGATCAGCGGGTTCTGAATTATTCATCTATTCAATTTGTTCTTGCGACACACCTATACGACATCCTGTCGTATATCACCACCTTCAATGCTTTGAGTCTTCACCAGAATGGTTTCTGTCATGGGTCAGCCGAATCTGCTTGAGAAGAGACTGATATCGATCTGCTACAACTAGATGAATCTTTACCCTTCCATTCTTGCCAGAGTGACTCTTTTCCCAAGGAATTTTCAATTCCTGATCCCAGCGCTGAAGGGTACGAACAGTAACTCCAAAATAACGGGCTAATTCCTTCCAGCCATGGAAATAGGTATTTATGTTTTGCGAGTTGAGTTCCGTTTGTGAGGTGAAGGGGATAAAATTATCTATTTCATTTTTTGAAATTAAATCTTCTGACGCATCGAAATCTTGACTCTCTGACTTCTCTTTATTTTTAAGGGTTAAAGGAGATGAGTCAACTGCTTGCTTCATTTTTTTGATTGCTTTCTCAACAATCATTGACCGTCTCGATTTTATGACATCGATGAGCATGGTGACTAATATCTCTTCTGCTTCATCAATGGTCGATTGAAGTAACACTTGGTCGTGTGAAGTCGTCATACTTTCTCCCTTGATTTCCCCCTCAAGTCGATTTAGACCGACTCACTTTTCCTAGCATTGAGTTTTCAAAGTAATCAAGGGCTTATTGAGACCTATAAAGGATTTGCCACTGATCAGAAGATAATTGAATAGTGCATTGACGATTACGCGCTGCATTATTTCCTTACTTTAATGACAAAGAGAACCTCTCCTATTCTTCAATCGCTCCCTCTAGACTTAAGAGTTTTTATGAATAATTCTCGGAAGTTGAATAATATTACTTTTCTCCCATTTAATTAGTGCTGCCCTTGCAAGCTGGTCTTTAGCCATCAAAACGAATCGCTTCAACTCTTCAGACATTTCCTTTTCGTTTTGCTGGATAAATTCAGTAAGATTTATCGAAATTTTTCTTAAATCACTATTCACTTAAGCAACCTCCATCAATCTTTCGCTGAATTTCATGATCGTCGGATTCCAATGAAGATGAAATATTCCAGTCCTTCCGTCTCTATTTTTAGCAATCGTCAAATCCGCATAATGAGGATTTGCATTTTCTTTGTAGTAAGCCTCCCGAAACAGAAGCATGATCACATCCGCTTTCGCTTCAATGTCTCCCGATTCTTTTAGATGAGAAAGCTGCGGTTTTTTATCAGCAGATTGTTCGACTGCTCGATTCAATTGTGAAATTAACAAGACCGGAATTTTAAGATCTTTTGCTAAATCTTTGAACATCCCAGCCGCTTCGCTGATATCATGATGCCAATAATCCGATTTACGACGAATCTCCTGCAAGTGATCAATGAAAACCATCTTGAGAGGGAATTTAGTATGTTGTGCCCTGACACAATGACAAATCTGTTCAGGGGTTAGATTTGACTTTTCATTGATGAATCCGGTCAAAGAAGAAAGTTTTTCTAGACCTTTTGCGATCAAAGGCCACTGATCTTTTGAAAATCTTCCTGTTTGCAAAAGCTCATTATCAATTCCGGTCGCATTTGCATAAGCCCGAGTCGAGAAAGAATGCATTGATTCCTCTAAGCAATGCACATAAATGGAATGGCCTGCTCGTGCAGCATTCAAGGCAAAATTGAGCATGAGTGCCGATTTTCCCATGCTCGGTCTTGCGGCTAAAATGTAGAGTCTAGAAGGTTGAAAACCGTTAAAATAACGATCGAGATTTCTAATTCCTGTCGTAATTCCAGCAAGTCCTCCTTCTTCTTTTGTTTTCTCAAAATTGTTAAAGGATTCGGAAAAAGCTTTTCTAAATGGAACAGTGAGAATATCAGCGCCGTCTTCAGCCAGTTTCTTATTCAGCCTGGATTGAAACTCGTAGGGATCTACAAAACCGATCTCTTCTTCGATTTCTTTCATCACGGTAACTGCTAGACGTTTACGATAAGAATCTTTCAGCCTCTCTGAGTAAACAGGAATGAGCGAAGGAAGTAAGTCCCATTCTGGCACTACTTCTCGAATCCAGCGTTTGATTTCTTGATCTCCATCCCAGTAAAGAATCGGAAAATCCCAAGCCCTACCTTGGCTTTTGTATTTCTCAAAAAGTTTCCAGATTTGCTGATAAAGTGGATTTTCAAAATATTCAGGTCTTACCCCTTCAGAAAATTTCTCAGGGTAACAGGCTATACACATCACCAGATAACCTTCTAACTCATCCCCTTGTAAATTAAGCAGTCCCATGTTTTTCAAGCTCCTCCTCTCGTTTGCGCATTTCCGCGTCTAGATCGATATTCCAGTAAGATGGCAAAGTAGTTGTCACTGATCTGGATGGCCCTGTTTTTAGTGAACTCTGGAATTTCTCAGCATTACGAATCCAAGTACGCCAAGCGGCTATCCAATCAGAAAATTTGCTGGATCGGGCGCGGTGATGATCAAGAAATTGATAAGTCTCATTCGTTAAATTGACGGTAGGGTGTTTTTCTTTTGCCCACGTTTCTAGTTCTTTCGAAACTTCGAAATCTTCTGGAACAAAAATTTTCACTTTCTCTTTTTCTCTATTTTTCTTTCTAAAAGATTCTTTATTTGTAGATGAAAAAGAAGATGAAGATGCAATATGCAAAGTTGAATTTTGTTGACCCTCTCGTTGAACGGATGTTGAACACTCGTTCAATTCTCGTTGCCTTTTCGCTGCACTCATCTTTCCTGCATTAACCCTTTGTTTTCTATACTTTTTCTGTTTCTCATGCTCTGCTACTAATCGCTTTTGGACAATCAATCCTTCTGAAGAGAGGATAAACGCCCTCAATATTTTTGATTTTGACTGCTTCCACTTCTCTTCACCAAGCCTTGAAAGTTGAGCGAGGATTTCATCCTCATGAGGTAAAGTACCAACGGGCGTTGATTTCCAAGCATGACAAATCAGCCTCATGTAAGCCCCCTGTTCTTCGAGAGTCATTAACTCAACGTTGATATCGGACAGGTAATCATCCGGATAAAATTGAAAAGCAGGAGATCTGTTCATTCAAAACACCTCATTTAAGCTTTTGATTCTCTCGTGGTTGACTCATGGAAATCTTTTTCTGTGATTCTTGTTCTTTCCATCTTCCAATGCTGAGTCCGAAGATAAAAGCTCCTATAATTCCACAAAACAAAGCGATGCCTGTTGCTATCCACATAAGGACCTCTCAAAAATAATCTGTTTAATCTTAAGTTAGTCGGATTCCCAATTGAGGAAGTAATGAAGAGAGAGAAGAGCTTCTAAACTTTTCTTGACCAACTGATATTCAACCCCGATCGATTCTAAATTAAAATCGACTTTGGTTATCTCTTTTAGTTTCTGATTTTTTCCGTGCGCTTCTGCCCATTGACAACCTAGATCTATTGCTCGACTTTTAAGCTCTTCTATTTCTTGAAGCAGTTTTCGGGAATCCAAGACTATCCACTCTTTAGTAATCTTGGGCTTCATAGATGTTTAGCTTTTGTCATCAGGTAAAGCTCAGGATCTTCAAGCACCATTTCTAGAAATTGTTTGCTTTCTGATTTTAGATTTGTCATTTTAGTTACTGTCCTTTCTTTTATGTCATCCAATTGTAGGATCAGCCGTTTAGAGCGCCAACTCTAAGCGGCATTTTTATTTTCAACATTAAAAATGGTTTTACACTTTCCATTAATTCGAACATGCAATAAAGCCATCCGACGCTGAGAATTGGATTCCTCCGACTCAAACCATTTCTCCAAAATCGCATCAATCCCTTTGGAAAGTTTATGAATAAACTTTCTGAAAAGTTTCATTTTTATCACCCCCTTTCTTAAAAATTAAGAAGCTTTTCTTATCTTCAGGTCGATAACGTCAATCATCGGTAAATCCTGACTCATCCATTCAATGAGCTTCGATTCTAAAAATCGATAGCGTGGTTGTTTCGCCCCTCGACCGACTCGTTTACAATGAACCGCTCCAGACTTTGCCAACTTCCTTAATGTGTCTGGATGGAGTTTCACCAGTAACGCTGCTTCTTTCAGATTTAAAACTTTCATATTTTCTCCTATAAAAAATAATCGTTAAGCCGCTTTTTTGTTATTCGGAATAATTTCAACACGAGCATCCAATGCTTCTAAAATTTTATTTACTGTGGAAAATGTTGGGCTATTTTTAGAAAGCTCAATATTGGAGAGACGGTTCGGAGCTATGCCAGTCATAATGGCTAATCGGTATTGGCTGATCCCTTTTTCTTCTCGAAGTTGCCTAATTTGTTGTCCTATGTTATAGATCATATTAACTAGTTAATTAGTACTATTTATTAACTATGTCAACTATAAAATAGTAAATAATAACTATTGTTATTTCGCTAATATAAGCTATTTACTAGCTAAAAATGACTACTAAAATCGGTGAGAAAATTAAACAGTTCAGGTCTGCCAAGGAGCTTACTCAGGAAGAACTGGCCAGACTCAGCGGGCTGACCAAAGATTACATCAGCAAAATAGAGCGCGGAGAAGTTTCTAGTTTTCGGACGGGAACTATTGAGTCTCTTTCTAAAGCCTTAGAAGTACATCCCAACGAGATTCTCTATGGGGATACAGCTTACGCCTCTTTTGAACCGCCTCCTCAATACCGCCATCTTTTCCGATTTATTCCTCTTCTTTCAGGCAATCTTTCCTTCAAAGATTTTAAAGAAGCCTTAAACAAATGGGATGGAGAAACTCTTGCGATAGCCAAAGAAGTAAAAGGAAAAAATCTTGTCGCTTGGAAAGTACCAGATCGTTCTATGGAACCGAATTTTTCAGGAGAGCAAGACGATATCATCATTGATCTCGACTTCGACCGCTCTCAGACAAATGAATGTGATGCGGTAGTGCACATAGGGAATGGAGAAGTGATGTTAAGAAATATTAAACCTTTTAAAGATTTTATTGAGTTGCGCCCTTATAATCCTGCATTTCCTACTTTAAAATTCACAAAAAAAGAAATGGACAGTAAGAAGTTTGAGATCATAGGCACTCTTGCTGGACTTCATCGGAATTTTACAAAAAGAAAAAGATAATTTTTATTACTTTTATATTTTCAATAAATGGCTACATGTAGGCGGTTTTCTTTCTTCCCTATTTCTTCCCAGAGACACGAAAAAACATAAAATTATCTATTTTGACCTAAAGCAATTTAAATCCAGGAGTAAATCTTAAGCCTTCGAAATATAAAGTTTTTTAAACCATTTTTCTCTATTTCAGATCAGAGCGGTTTATTACAAATATTGAGCCTTATCGGATTAGGAAACCGCTGCTCTATCCCCTGAGCTACGGAGGCTCAAGACTGCTTCGATAAATTTAGAAATTAAATTAATATTTCAATAAGGAAAAAACTTTTTTATTCTCGAGCTTATCTCTTCCGTTCAAAAATTCTAATTCAACCACAAAAGCACATTCGATAATTTTTCCACCCATTTTTTCTACTAGTTGACTGGTCGCCAAAGCGGTTCCACCGGTTGCGAGAAGATCATCGACGATCAAGACTTTTTCACCCGACTGAACGGCATCGGCATGCATTTCAATAGTGTCGGTTCCATATTCCAATTCATAATCCCAACGAACGGTTTTCCAGGGGAGTTTTCCGCGTTTTCTTACCAGCGCAAATCCTTTTTTCAAAGCGTAAGCGAGTGGTGCGCCGAAAATAAATCCGCGGGACTCAATACCTATAATTCGGTCAATAGACTGGGAACGATAACGCTCGGCCAGTTGATCAACTACCTGCTTAAAGATTTCGCCGTTCTGTAAAATCGGGGTGATATCTTTAAATAAAATTCCTGGTTTTGGAAAATCAGGAACGTCACGAATATATTTTTTTAGTTCTTCCACTGAGGTCTCCTTTTTTAATCAAATTAAATGGCAGAGGCGCAAAACCGCGCTTATACAAAAATTATTCAGGTGGCAAAAATAACAATGGATCAAGCGGTGTTGATCCTTGCCTAATCTCAAAATGCAGATGATAACCGGTGGCATGGCCGGTATCCCCTACTTCGGCGATTTTCTCCCGTTTTTCAACCTTTTCCCCCTCTTTTACCAAAATTTTACTGTTGTGGGCATACGCCGTAAAATAATCATTTGAATGTCTGATTAAAA
>CAZQOW010000058.1:0-11877 GCA_964595045.1 uncultured Pseudomonadota bacterium | reverse complement strand
AAGAAAAGTGGTGAAAAGATCTGGGAACTTCCACTCGCTGAAGAATATCGAGACGATATGAAAAGTGATATCGCCGATATGCAGAACATTGGTGGAGGATATGGTGGAACCATCATCGGCGGGCTTTTCCTCGAGGCATTTGTGAATGAGGTTCCATGGGCGCATCTCGATATCGCCGGGCCAAGCTGGGCAAACAAGCCATGGGCGTATGCTCCCAAAGGAGGAACTGGATTTATGGTCAGAACCCTTTCGGAATTTTTGATGAGTTTTTAACGACTAAATATTGTTCATTTCATAATTAAAAATGTAGGGGCGACCACATAGGGTCGCCCCTACAATAAAATCACTTGTGAATTAGTAGCCACTTTAGTCGCTTTTTTGATAACTTGTATGCAAAATCTTCTTTCTCTCTGCGAAGAAACTTACAAAATCCTCAAACAAAAAACTTTTGAAGGTTCAATCGCAGAGCTTCTAAAAAAAAATCTTTCGCTCAAAGAACAAACCAAGCTGCTTGAAGAACAACTTCACAATTGTTGGGAAATATATCATCCAAATGTTCTCATCCCTAAAGAAAATAGACCTTTCAAAGCAATCAGCTGGAATCTTGAGCGTGGAAAAAATTTCGACTCGATCGCTGAATCTTTAAAAAATAATGGTGAATTAAAAAATGCCGACTTTTACTTCTTCACTGAAGTCGATTGGGGAATGGCTCGTTCGCAAAACAGAAATATCGCAGCAGATCTGGGAAAAGAACTTGGATATTATGCGTATTTTTCTCCCTCCTATTTTAATTTCTCTAAAGGACATGGAGCAGAACGACATCTTCCCGGGGAAAATAAATATGGACTTCATGGTAAAGCAATCCTATCCCGCTATCCCCTTAAAAATCTTCGTGCGGTAAAAATGTCAAACACCATCAACAAACTTTCTGGCAAAGAAGCGCGCCTGGGAGAAAAACGGGCTCTCATGGCCGATTTAAATTTGAATGGAAAAATTTTTACTCTCACCTGTACGCATCTCGATGTTTTTTCTTCTCCTACGTTAAGAGCTAAGCAATTAGAAAAAGCAATCTATGCCTCCACAAAAACAGATTACGCCTTAATTTCCGGAGATTGGAATACGAATACTCTCAATTGTCTATCCGGTGACAAAATATTTTTTACGATCCTAAAACAGATTTTTTTGACCGGGCCCAAAAAAATGATTCGTCATCATTATTCTTATCCTGAAAGAAAATTCGACAAACCGACTTTTGAAATGCTGAAAAAGTTTGGGTATGATTACGAAAATGCCAATCAATTGGGAGTAGGAACCTTTGATCTTTTATCAAATGACGAAGAAATCGGTCTCATGGGGAAAGATCGATTTCCAGAATGGATGGTGAAGTGGATCGGACGGCAAATCGAGAAAGCAGGCGGATCTCTCAGCTTCAAACTCGATTGGTTTGCGACAAAAAACTTGAATTGTTTAGAAAAGAAAGTAATCAAATTGAAGAAAGGAATTGATTATACCAATCAAAGACCGAGTGATCATCATCCAGTTTTGTTAACCTTCAATATCCCAACTCGCGTAAACGCCGATCACTCAATCCAAAATAATGTCCAATCTCGTGAAGAATCGTCCGTTGAATCTGATCTTTCAACTCATCCGGATTAGTGCAAATCGCTTCCAGATTTTTCTTAAAAAGATAAATGCGATCAGGCAATACATTTCCGTAAGAGGATGGGTTTCGATGACTCAACGGAATACCGCTGTAAAGCCCTAATAATCCATTTTTGCTAACCTTCATCTGCTGCTGAATTTCGAGGGTGGGAGTTTCTTCGATTAAAATATCGACATTTTCAATCTTTTGGGAAATTTCTGAAGGGAGTTCTTGAAGCGCCTCTTCGACTATTTTTTCGAACTCGTCGTGAGTGAACATAATCTCGAATCTCCCTACCCCTGAAAGCATAAAGATCTGCATCTCCTTCCCAGATGGAATCTGCGAGATTCTAAATGTAGGGGCGAACCTTGTGTTCGCCCTGATGATGTGGGCAATTGCCAACATTTTCAACATTGCCAACATTTTTAAGGCGAACACAAGGTTCGCCCCTACAAAAAATAGGAAGAGGAAAATAAAATCATTTATACATTAAATATTTCTTTCTCTGTTTCAAAAAAACCGATTTCCCCTCTTCATAATTTTCTTTGATCTCTCTGAAACTTTTCCCCGCCTCCAAATCTTTTCTAAATCGATCGGAACCGGTCAACAAATCAATCGCCGGAATCTCTTTCACAAACTCATAAGGCTTTTCTCTCCATTTAAACTGTTTTGGATAAAGGTCATGAATCGCCTTCAAAACCGCAAGCCCAGTCAAATAGGGTTTAAACCGTTTTCGATCCGTCAGATGAATTTGAACTCCTCCACAAACTTGATTCGCCCATTTTTGAAACATCGGTTTGAAATACAGTGGACGGAAAAAAGTTCCAACCAATTTATATTCTTTTAATCGCTTCGACAATTCAAACGGATCGATAAAAGGTGCGCCACAAATCTCGAGCGGACGAGTCGTTCCACGTCCTTCTGAAATTTCGGTCGCTTCTAGTAGACACATTCCGGGATAAACGATCGCTGTATCCAGCGTCGGCATATTCGGAGAAGGTAAAACCCAAGGGAAACTTGTTTCATCTAAATATGATTTTCTCTTCCAACCTTTGACCGGAATGACTTTTAGATCTGCATTGATTTTAAACTCTTCATTCAAATAATTCGCGAATTCGCCCACCGTCATTCCGTGTCGATTGGCAATCGGATAGGCACCGACAAAAGATTCAAAACCTTTGTGGATCATATTTCCTTCAACATCAATTCCGTTGATTGGATTTGGCCGGTCGAGAAGATAGACAGGAACTCCAACCTCGGCGCAAACCTCCATCATAAAAGCGATCGAATAAATAAAAGTATAATATCTCGAACCAACATCCTGAAGATCGCAAACGACGGCATCGAGATTTTGAATCCATTCTTTTTTTGGTTTGAGAGATTCAGGAGTTGAACCGTAAAGACTATAGGTTGGAATAGTATTTAAAACGGAACCGGGAGAAGCATGTTCTACCGTTTCCATATCCTGCGCTACTCCCCAAAGCCCATGTTCCGGGCCAAAGAGAGCGGCTATATTTATAGATAATTTTTGAAAGAGGGAAAGAATATGGGTAAAGCGAGAGTCAACGGTAGCGGCATGACAAAGAAGACCGATTTTTTTGTTCTTGAGCGGTTTCTTTAAAACTTGAATGGATCGATCGATACCAAGTTCCATAATTTTTTAAAGACAAAATTTATTCAAAACCTTTCTCTAATTCAGACAGATTAATTTCAGCAAAACTTTCTACCACCCAATCAGCTGCCTTAAATTCACTTTTGGGATAAGAGGTTGCGAGCGCTAAACATTTCATCCCTGCGGCATGCGCCGCTTCAATTCCCCATTTGGAATCTTCGATCACCAAACATTCTTTCGGAAGAATCATTTCCGAGCTTGGCACACAATCTCGGTTAATTAAAGAAAGACCTTTATAATATCCTTCGGGATTCGGTTTTCCCTGATGAACATCTTCTGCTGCCACAATTCCTTGAAACAACGGAAAAATTTTTCCCCGTTTAAGCCAGACTTCTATTTCTTGTCTTAAGGCTCCGGAAACAACGGTTAAAAAATATTTCTCAGAAACCTTTTTAATAAAATCAATCACTCCTGGAACAAAAAGATCTTTGTCGGCCAACGATTGAAGATAAAAATCTGCTTTCGTTCGAGTTAATTCTTCGACTAATTTTTCATCGGGAATAATTTGATGATCTCTTAAAACTGCAGAAAAGCAGTCATGGTCATCATATCCTAAATATTTTTCATAATAATCTTCTTTCGTCAGTTTCACATTTTTCAGCGCAACTGTTTTTTGAAAGAGTTGGAAATGGAGCGGTTCGTCGTCAACAACAACCCCGTTAAAATCGAACAAAATGGCTCGGAGCATAGAATATCCTAATTACATGTAGGGGCGAACCTTGTGTTCGCCCTAAAAATATTGGTAACATTGAGAATATTGTCGATAGTAATATGAATCAGGGCGAACACAAGGTTCGCCCCTACAATCACATTCAAATTTTCAATACAATCTTCCCAAATATATTCCTCGACATCATCTTCTCTTGTGCTTTTCTTGCCTCTTGAAGAGGAAATACCGAATCGACTACTGGTTTGAATTTTTTCTGCTCAATCAAATCTAAAACGGTGATTAATTCATGACGCGATCCGAGATATGTACCCAAAATAGAATATTGTCTTGAAAACACGAAACGTAGATCCATCGTCACTTTAGGGCCGGTGGTCGATCCACAAAAAACGAGTCTTCCTTGACGCGCTAAACATTTCAATGACCCTTCCCAGGTCTGTGGGCCGATATGTTCATAAACCACCTCCACCCCTTTTCCGTGGGTGATCTCTTTTACCTCTTTGACAAAATCTTGGGTTTTATAATTGATGACATAATCCGCACCGAGTGCTTTTGCCTTTTCGAGTTTATCTTCGGAGCTTGCAGTAGTGATAACACGAGCCCCTGCCAGTTTTGCGATCTGGATCGCTGAAATTCCGATGCCACTTCCGGCAGCATGAATCAAAACGGTTTCGCCTGGAAGAAGCTTTGCCTTGGTGATCAACATATGCCAACTGGTCAAAAAGACGAGTGGCGTTGAAACCCATTCTTCAAAAGTCAAACTGTTGGAGATTGGGATGATTCGCTCTTCTGCTGCAACCACATATTCAGCATATCCCCCATTGATCTGATACCCCATCACCTTATATTTCTCGCAGGCACTGTCATTCCCTTCAAGACAGAGCTTGCATTTGCCACAACCTTGTCCTGGAGAAACTAGAACGGAATCCCCTTTCTTGACCGATTGAACGCAAGAGCCAACCTCTTCCACGATCCCAACGATTTCATTTCCGAGAATATGTGGAAGAGGAACTTTAACATTCGGCAAACCTTCGCGAGTCCAGAGATCGAGATGATTAAGCGCGCAAGCTTTTACTCGAACCAGAACATCATGAATCCCTACTTGAGGATCAGGGAAATTTCCGTATTGGAGAACATCGAGATCGCCATGTTTTTCAAAATAGACTGCTTTCATAGTTTTTCCTCCCTCTCCTCTGGGGAGAGGGTCGGGGTGAGGGGAAAATTTAACATTTTAAATAAAAAATCGAGAACAACTTCCCGATCTCGATCCAATTGATGATTCCAAACTCTTATCACTTTATATCCTAACTCTTTTAAATATGAATCTCTTTCAGCGTCCAATTTTCTCTGAACTTCTTGCGCATGTCCTCCACCATCGAGCTCAATAACTGTTTTATTTTGAAAACAACAAAAATCAACAATATAGGGACTAATCACAAATTGTCTGCGAAATTTAAAACCTGCAAAACGACGATCTCTTAATAGATTCCAAAGTTTTCTTTCATGAGGAGTCTGTTTTTTTCTTAATTGACGACTTGCTTCAATTAACAAGCTTTGAGCCATTGCAATCGCTGCCCCCTCACCCGCCCTATGGGCACCCTCTCCCTCATGGAGAGGGATGATTAAATCTTCATCTCTTTTAAATCACTCGCCACCAGAAACTCCGCCTCTGTCGCTTTTTTGATTTCATCCAAAGTAACCCCTGGCGCAATCTCTTTTAGGACAAGACTTTGATTCTCAATTTCCATCACGCATAAATCGGTAATAATTTTTGAAACCACTTTTTTACCTGTTAAAGGAAGCGTGCATTTTTTTACAATTTTTGCTTTTCCACCTTTGGCGACATGTTCCATGCAGACAATCACCCGTTTCGCACTCGCCACCAGATCCATCGCCCCGCCCGGCCCTTTCACCATCGAGCCTGGAATCATCCAGTTCGCAATATCCCCCTCTTGGGAAATCTGCATCGCACCTAGGATGCAGAGATCGATATGACCGCCACGAATCATCGCAAACGAAGTCGCATGGTCAAAAATGGCAGAACCTGGAATCAACGTTACGGTCTGTTTTCCGGCGTTGATGAGGTCGGGATCTTCTTCGCCTTCATATGGAAAAGGGCCGTAGCCAAGCAGACCATTTTCAGAATGAAGGATCACATTCATTCCTTCAGGGATATAATTCGAAACGAGAGTCGGCATTCCGATACCGAGATTCACATAGGTACCATCTCGTAATTCTTGAGCAGTTCTTTGAACAATTTGATCGCGGGTTAATGGCATAGTTTTCTCTCTAAAATATTCTCCCTCTTTAGTAAGAGGAGGAGAAATTATTTTTTTCTCACTGTTCTCTGCTCAATTCTTTTCTCATATTTCTCCCCCTGAATAATTCTCTGAACAAAAATACTCGGGGTATGAATCAAATTTGGATCAAGCTCTCCCACTTCTACTAGCTCTTCCACCTCTGCAATGGTGACTTTCGCTGCCATCGCCATCAGAGGATTAAAATTTTGAGCCGTTAAATGATAAACAAGATTTCCGAGCTTATCCCCTTTCCAGGCTTTCACGAGCGCGAAATCCGCTTTCAGCGGTTTTTCTAAAACATATTCTCGCCCATCAATCACTTTGGTCTCTTTTCCTTCGGCGAGTAAAGTTCCTGCGGCGGTCGGAGTATAAAAACCACCAATCCCCGCACCACCCGCGCGGATTCGTTCGGCCAAGGTTCCTTGCGGATTTAGCTCGACCTCTAAACTTTTATCTAAAAATTGTTTTTCAAAGGTTTTATTTTCACCGACGTAACTGGAAACCATCTTTTTGATTTGGCGAGTTTGCAGGAGTAATCCTAATCCAAAATCATCGACCCCGGCATTATTACTAATGACGGTAAGATTTTTGACTCCACGATCCCGAAGCGCAAAAATGAGGTTTTCAGGAATTCCACAGAGGCCAAAACCCCCGACCATTAACGTCGCTCCATCAGTAATATCGGCAATTGCCTGTTCAGCAGACGAGTAAACTTTTTTCATGAAAGATCTCCAAGGTTCAGAACTCTTGATCTAGTCGGGAGTAAAAGAAAAAGTCAAAGTGATTTTTTTGAATAAAAATAAAAAAAGACACAACTTTTTAAAACAGAAATCGAACTATTTTCTATAGTTAACAATTTAATAAAATAAGGAGGAGTAGAATGTCGATTCGTTCCGATTATTCTGAGAATGATTTTATTCGTTCATTGGCTGAAACAGCTTCGGGAAGCATTTCTTATCTGAGAGATCTGCCTGGAAAATTGGTTTTAAAAGCAGAAGAAATCTCTGACGGAAATCAAGATGGTTTTATCCAAAATGGAGCTATCCCTTTTTCATCCACATTTTCATATGCCGGTTTTTCAAAACTTTTTGGATCTAATACCTTTGTCGATTCGAGCTCCGATCATTCTTCAAGAAATTATTTTCTTCCTCTTCTCTTGTTGGGAGGAGTTGGCCTCGGATTAAGATTCGGAATCCCTTATATTCTCTCACTTGCAAAAAATGAAGCTTTACGAGGTTTTATTCCAAAACTGGCGACTAGTTTGGGATTTGGAGGATTGTTGATTGGTTGCAGTTCAAAAAAAGTCGCGCCGATCGGTTTTAGACAAGGACCAAATGTCAATTATTTGAATATTGAAAGTTATAGAAATCCGCAGATACAAAATTGGTCCAAAATAGTTCAATTTAAACCTGAGATTATTTTTTATCCAAAAAACCAAAACGAAATTATCAGGATTGTGCAAGACGCTAATGAAAAAGATAAGGCGGTCAGTATCATCGGCAAAGGGCATTCCTGGAACTCATTGATGGAAGGACCGAATTATCTAATTTCAACCGTTGATTTAAACAAAATCATTAAGATCGACGAGCAAAATAATTTAGTGACTGTTGAAGCTGGAGCAACCATCGCTCAAGTAGATGCAGAGCTTGCCAAGCACAACTTGAATGTTCCGTGCAATATTGTCGGCACCACCGATATCACTTTTGGTGGATTAATGGCGACCGGCTCTCATGGCTCAGGACGTCGATGTGCGCCGATGAGTGATCTGATGGTTGAAGTTGAAATGGTAAAACCGGACGGAACGGTTGAAACTTTTTCAGATGCAACTCATGGAAAAGATAAAATGGATGCTTTAAGACTCAATCTCGGTCTTTTCGGTGTAATGCATAAAATTACTTTTAAAGTTGAAAAAGCATTCAATGTCGAAGTGACTGATCAAGAGGTTCCCATTAGAGATGTATTTAAAGTTCTGCCAGAATTATTAAGAACAAAAGAAAGCGTTGAAGTTTTATGGTTTCCATTAACAGAAAAGGCGACAATCAAATCTTGGGTAAGAAGTAATAAAAGTTTAGAGGATATTTCATGGGATGAAAGTTATGAAAACCGTAAAGCTTCAACAAAAAGAGAAGCGGCACTCTATTATTTTGAAAAAAGAATCGCTCCCTTACTCGACAATCCACTAACTGCTCCCGAAGCACTTCAACTGATTCGTGAACATAGCCCTAAAGTATTTCCTCCTCGAACATATCTGAACGATGTGAATTCAGCGATTCATTATGTGAATGAAGCGATGAAGTTTCCCATTAATGAAACGGAAATTGCGATTCCATTCGACGGCCCCGATGATTTGGTCAATGTTCAAAAAGGATGGAATGCCATGATTAATACAACTTATGCCAATGAGAAAAAAGGCAACTATACTCCTAATATTATTGCTCACATGCGTTTTACCCGTGGAAGCACCGCTTATATGAGTCCTGCTTATGGAAATAAAATGACCGCTTGGATGGATTTTGGAAGTTATTACACAACACCTGGCTGGAAAGATCTTGTCAACACCATTGGACCGATCTGGAGAAGTATTCCTGGAGCGAAACTCCACTGGGCAAAAGGAATGACAGAACACAATGGTTTTGATTTTGAAGCGCTCAAAAAAATGTATGGGGGAGAAAACGTTGAGAAATTTTTAAAATTTAGAGAAGAAATGGATCCTAACAAAAGATTTTCTCGTGGACCTACGGCAAAGCTATTCGGACTTTAAAGTAAAAAATAAAATGCAGAGACATTTTTTTGAAAATTGTCTCTGCATTTTTTAATTATAATAGTAAAAATTTAAATCGCACTCGCCCCAGTCTCTCCCGTTCTAATTCGAATCACCTCTTCGACCGGGAAAACGAAAATTTTTCCATCTCCAATTCGGCCGGTTTTGGCCGCTTTTTGAATCGTCTCCACTACTTTTTGCAGATCCGGTTCGTTAACAATAATTTCAAGTTTAATTTTTGGTAGAAAGTCGACCACGTATTCGGCCCCTCGGTAAAGTTCGGTGTGCCCTTTCTGACGTCCGAATCCTTTGACTTCGGTGACCGTTAACCCTTGAATTCCAATTTCTTGGAGTGCCTCTTTTACTTCATCTAATTTGAAAGGTTTAATGATTGCTTCAACTTTTTTCATAAGTGAGTTCCTTTTTATTTTTTCCTTCTCCCTGGAGAGAAGGTGGCCGTAGGCCGGATGAGGAGCAATGTGGGATAGCAATCAAACTGTTTGCAAACTCCACCTTCGCCCCTCACCTCAGCCCTCTCCCCGTCAAGGGAAGAGGGGGATTATATTTGAATTAGTAAATATACCCTTCTTCACCATGATCGGTTAGATCAAGCCCTTGCCGCTCATCATCTGCCGCAGGACGAAGTCCAATCACCAATTTAATCGCGTAAGCAATCACTACAGTTGCTAGAACCGAGAGTACCACGGTAATTCCCATTGCTTTTAACTGTTCTAACCAGAGGGTTTTTCCGACGACATCTTTTAAATTGGTGGCGAGATTTGCATTCACACTCGAATCAGCAAAAATACCGGTGACAAAAGCACCAAGAGTTCCACCGACGGCATGCACTCCAAAGGTATCGAGTGCGTCATCGTAACCTAACCAATGTTTGAGTTTGAAGCAGGCGAAAAATGGAACCACTCCTGCTAAGATTCCGATAATCACTGCCGATTGAGCAGTGACAAATCCGCAAGCTGGGGTAATCACGACAAGACCTGCGACTGCACCTGAGCAAAATCCTAACACGCTTGGTTTTTTCTTAATGACCCATTCAAGAACTCCCCAAGTAAAGGAAGCAACTGCAGCTGCAAGAGTAGTCGTCATAAAAGCATTCGCAGCAACCCCATCGGCGGCGACAGCACTTCCCGCGTTAAATCCATACCAACCAACCCAAAGCATTCCGGTTCCAACCATACAGAGAACCATGCTGTGCGGCGGCATCGCATCTTTTCCGAAGCCGATTCTTTTTCCGAGAATTAAGCAGAGAACGAGCGCTGACCAACCAGAAGACATATGAACGACGGTTCCACCAGCAAAGTCGATCGCTTTAATTCCGGCACTCGCGTTCCAGACTCCGTTCATATAACCGGTAATTCCCCAAACCATATGAGCGAGTGGGAAGTAGACGACGATCATCCAAATTCCAACAAAAAGCATCAAAGCAGAAAATTTCATTCTTTCTGCAATTGCCCCAATAATCAATGCCGGCGTAATAATGGCGAACATCATTTGATACATCGAGAAAACATTATGAGAAACCCAATAGGAGTAATCGGTGTTTGGATTGGAGTCGACCCCTTTGAGGAAACTAAAATCCATCCCTCCTAAAAACGGAGTTCCTTTTGCAAAAACCCAGCTATAACCGAATGCCCACCAGAGAATCGTGACAAGCCCGGTAATTCCCAGACATTGGGCGAGAACGGAGAGAACGTTTTTCGATCTCACCAAACCGCCATAAAATAGAGCGAGCCCTGGCAAAGTCATGAAGAGAACGAGAAGAGCGGAGGTCATCATCCAACCGTTATGTCCTGGGCCTGCGCCGCCAATCTTCGAATTCACTTTTGCATCAGGAGCATCGGAACCTCTCGCAGAATTGTTGATATACGCTTCAAGGTCAGAAACTCTCTGTTCTAAAACAGGATCAGATTTTGTTCCAGCTGAAGAAGTTGTAGTGGGAGCTGCTGCAGCTGGATCGGTAATTTGTGAAACGGTCGTGGGATTACTCGGGTTTACCGGTTGATCTGCTTTTGCAGATGAATAAAAAAACAGACTGACAAAAAACAGGGCGTATAAACACCAGATTTTCTTTCTCGGACTGACAGACATATTTTCTCTCCTTGTCGATGATTAATAGAACAGTTAATAAATAAATTTTTTCGAATGAAACATTTTGTTCTGAACGATTAGAGAAAATTTTTAACGACTTTTCTCAATCAGTTTTTTTTCGTTTCTTTAATATTTGTAAAATAAATAAGTTAATAAATTTATTGCTTTCAAAAAGTTCTTATAGACAAAGCAAACTTCATACCAGCTTTTTAAAAATCAAAAGACCAGAGATTTAAAGGAGATAAATTAAAATAAGTGGAACTGGGATACGATTTTTCTGCTCAAATTTTAGTCGTTTGCACAAATATAAATCCAAATCGATGAGTTGCAGAAGTTTTGAAAAAAATCAGAAGAGTTTAATGGAACAAAAGAGTAAAAAAGAAATCTTTAATATTTTAAAAAATACCTTACTGGTGTCACAACCACCCCTTTTTTAAACATTAAAGCTCCACGAATTAAAAGGGTTGTCTGATTATGAAGCATCTGTTGCCACCACTTCGCTGGAACAAATTCTGGGAGAACAATTGTAATCAGGGTGCTTGGGTCTTCTTTCCTAATTTTATCAATATAATCAATCAAAGGTTGAGTCACCGAGCGATAAGGGGTTTCAAGAACGATCAATGGAATATCGAGCTTCCAACCTGCCCAAATTTCCTTCATTTTCTCAGTTTTCACAGGATTCAGCGCGACATAAACCGCTTGCAATTCTTTAGAGATTGATCGTGCATA
>CAZQOW010000057.1:0-11941 GCA_964595045.1 uncultured Pseudomonadota bacterium | reverse complement strand
CTTCTTATTTCGAAGAAAAATCAGCACTGAATTTGAAATCACTTTTCGAAAAAGTTTCTCCCCTTTTAAAACTTCAGGTGAAAGAGGCGGGAGTGCAATTAGAAACAGAGTTTGTAGATTCTCTTCCCAAAATTTTTGGTAATAGCAATCAGCTCGAACAGGTTTTTTTGAATCTCATCAGCAATGCATGTCATGCGCTTTTGCGGGGAGGAAAAATAAAAATTAGTATCGATCGCCATGACGACTACTGGATTCGGATTGAGTTTTCAGACAACGGCTCTGGAATTAAAAAAGAATATTTGTCGAAGGTTTTTGATCCATTTTTTACCACAAAAAAATCGGGCCTTGGAACCGGTTTGGGTCTTTCGATTGTCTATAATATCATCCAGGAGCATGGAGGATGGATTGAAGTTGAAAGTGCCGAAAATCAAGGGACTGTTTTCAAGATTTTTTTGCCAATTTTGAAATCACTAGAAGAGAAAGTGTCTTTTACAGAAACAATTCGAAGAATTCCCCCTGTGGACGATGAACTGATCGAAAAATCGAACTCTCAATGATAAAATTATGAAACAAAAAATATTACTGATCGATGATGAACCGCAAATTTTGAGGGCTCTGGAGAGATTTTTGGGAGAGCTTGGTTTTCAAGTTCATTCAGTTGGGACTTTTGAGGAAGCAACCTCTATCTCCATGAAAAATTATTTTGATGCTGCGCTGATTGATTTAAAACTGGGAGATAAAAATGGAGTCGATTTGCTAACTCAACTGAAAAAAAATCAGCCAGATATGGTCTGCATTCTGATGACCGGTTATGGAACGATTGACTCCGCGGTTCAGGCGATCAAAAAAGGGGCATTTCATTATCTAATGAAACCATTCCAACTCGAAGATCTGGAAAATCTTCTTAAACAAGCCTTGGAGAGTAGTCAGGTTAAAAGGGAAAACCTGTTTTTAAAAGAACAGGCACATGGAAAATACAAGGTAAAAAATTTTATTGGTGTTTCCCAACCGATCAAAGAAGTTTATTCCCTGATTGAAAAAGTGACGAAAACCGACTCGAACATCTTGATTCTGGGAGAGTCCGGAACCGGAAAAGAGCTGGTGGCTAAAGCGATTCATTACAACTCTCCGAGATCGACAAAACCTTTGGTAACAGTTAATTGCGGGGCGATCCCTGAAGATCTTTTGGAGTCTGAGCTGTTTGGGCATGTGAAAGGAGCCTTTACCGGAGCGGTGAATACTAAGCCTGGCCGATTTGCGATGGCGGATGAAGGAACGGTTTTTCTCGACGAAATCGGGGAAATGTCGATGAAGCTGCAGGTAAAGATCCTCCGGATTCTGCAGGAGAGAAAGTTTGAACCGGTGGGATCGAATCATACCTATGAAGTCGATGTCCGAATTATTGCGGCAACGAATCGAAATCTGGAAGAAGCGGTGAAGAAAGGTCATTTCCGCGAAGATCTTTATTATCGGTTGAATGTGATTCCGATTCAGCTACCTCCGCTCCGAGAGAGAAAAAGCGATATTCCGCTCTTAATCGATCATTTCTTAAATCGATTTTCGGAGGAAAACCAAAAGCCAAAATTGAGCATCAGCTCTGAAGCAATGGAAATTTTCAAAAAATATCAATGGCCTGGAAATATACGCGAGCTCGAAAATGTGATCGAACGTTTGGCAATTTTGAAAAGAGAAGGAGAAATCAGCAAAGAAGATGTGACAGAGCGATTAAATCCGGTTTCCGGTTCTTTGAGTAGTGATTCTGTTCTGTCAGAATCGTTGGTCGATTTTAAAGTTAGAATTGATGAATTCGAAAACCAGCTGATTTTAAAAGCCCTAGAGCAAACTGGATGGAATAAAAACCGGGCCGCAAAGCTTTTGAAATTAAATCGAACCACTTTGGTTGAAAAAATTAAAAAACGTCAGCTGGAAAAAAACAAAGGCGTTGTGATGAATGAATAATCGGTAATCAGTTTTTCGGATTACGGATCACTCAAACTCATAACCATATTTCTATGAGCCGCGAACTGAATCTCCTCATTGTCGATGATGAACCTTCCGTTGTAAAATTTTTCGAACGTCTTGCTCGACAGGATAAGCTTTCTTATTCAATCGCCGACAAAGGGGAAAAGGCGATTGAGATCTTGAGAAAAACGCAAGTCGATCTGGTTCTTCTTGATATTCATCTTCCCGAAATGAATGGGTTTCAAGTTTTAGAATATGTCAAAAACCATCTACCTGAAACAGAAGTAGTGGTTATTACTGGACGAGCAAAAGTGGAAGATGCAGTCAAAGCATTGAAAATGGGTGCATTTGACTATCTCACGAAACCATTTGAGCAAATCGATGCGGTGAATGCATGTATTAAAGACGCGATTGGAAAAGTAGAGCTAAAGAAAAAAATGAAAAGTTTTGATCCAGAAAAACTGGTTCGAGAAAGTTTTGAAGGATTAATTGGTTCGGCAAAACCGATGCTCGAAGTTTATCAAACGATCGATCATTTGAGCGAGTCCAATGCGTCGGTTTTAATTTTGGGAGAATCAGGAACTGGCAAAGAGCTGTTGGCCCGTGCGATTTACAAAACGAGTCCCCGAAAAACAAAACCTTTTGTCGTTATTAACTGCAGTGCGATTCCTGAAACCTTGATGGAGTCTGAGCTATTTGGACATGTTAAAGGGGCGTTTACCGGTGCTACTCAGGACAAGCGGGGTTTATTTGAAGAAGCGGATGGAGGAACAGTTTTTCTGGACGAGATCGGTGAAATTCCCCCCTCGATTCAGGTGAAACTTTTGAGAACATTACAAGAAAAAGAGATTCGTTCAGTGGGAGACTCCGATGTCCGCAGAGTTGATGTTCGTGTGATTGCGGCGACGCATCGTAATCTGCATGAGATGATCAAAAAAGGGGAGTTTCGGGAAGATCTTTATTATCGTCTAAATGTGATTTCTGTGAATCTTCCTGCCTTAAGAGAGAGAAGTGGCGATATTCCGCTGCTCGCCCATTTTTTCCTGAGAAAATTTGCTGAGAAGATGAAGAAACCGGTCAAAGAGATTTCATTCGAGGCGATGCAGATGCTTCAGAATTATCATTGGGTTGGAAATGTTCGAGAACTTGAAAACGCCATTGAAAGAAGTGTTGTCTTGAGTCAAGGAGCATCCATCGAAACGAAAGATCTCCCTTCCAAATTGGTTGCTAAAAATTATTATTTTCCGGATCCTGCCGAGGTCAAAATTTCCCAGTCGACTTATCAAGCAGCAAAAGAGAGAGCGATTTCTCTTTTTAATAAAAACTATTTAAGACACTTGCTTCAAGAAACTCATGGGAATATATCTATTGCCAGCGTTAAGGCTGGAATGGATCGAAGCAATTTGAAGAAGATTCTCCGAAAATATGAGATTGATTTAAAAGAATTTAGAAGAAATGCTTCTTAATAAATTCCTGCCTAGTTTACTTCACGCAATTTTTTTATTTTTAAATTCTCAAAGCAGATTCCCTCTCCTCAGAGGAGAGGGAGATATATCCTATGAATCTAAAAAATATCTATCTTGTGATCCTTGCCGGTGGCAGCGGCACGCGCCTCTGGCCACTTTCTAGGCAAAACCTTCCTAAACAGTTTTTGAAGATCGGATCTTCGGTTTCTTTAGTCAGAGAAACAGCTGATCGATTAAATTCATTGGTTTCCCTCGATCATCTATTGATTGTTTGCGGAGAATCTCACCAGTCTGAAATGAAGAAACATTTTCCAGAATTAGGGGACGAACAGATTCTGCTCGAACCTTGTGCCAGAAATACAGCAGCGGCGATTGCATTAGCGGCTAAAAGTTTAAAGAAAAAAAATCCTGAGGCGGTGATGGTGGTTTTGCCAGCCGATCATAAAATTAAAAATCTGAATCATCCCTTTGAAAAGCTGATAGCCGAAGGGGTAGAGTTTGCCGAGCAAAAAAAATGTTTGATGACCTTGGGGATTCGTCCTTCCTATCCGGCGACCGGATACGGTTATATTTTAAAAGGGGAGAGATTTACCCATTCGACAAGCCAAATTTTTAAAGTAGATCGGTTTCAGGAAAAACCTGATTTGAAGACGGCTGATTTTTATCTCAAAAGCAAAAATTATTTTTGGAACAGTGGAATGTTTATCTGGAAGGTGGAGAATTATCTTCAATCTTATGATCGTTTTCTCCCAAAAGATTATGAGATTTTAAGTCAGCTCCCGGATGATTTTGTTAGCGAAAAAGGAAAAGAGCAGCTCAGAAAAAATTACTTAAACCTTTCTTCGATTTCAGTCGATTATGCCATTCTCGAAAAATCGAATGATGTGTATGTTCTCGAAGCAGATATCGATTGGGATGATGTCGGTTCTTTGACTTCTCTGGCAAAATATTTTCCAAATGATTCACAAAAGAATGCGACTGAAGGGGAAGTCGTTTTGCTCGATTCAAAAGAGAATCTGGTTTTATCAGATCAAGGGGTGGTCGCTTGTCTTGGAGTTGAAAATTTGATCGTGATTAAAAATAAAGAATCGGTATTGATTCTTCCAAAAGAGCGTGCAGAAGAGGTGAAAAAGATATTAGAAGAGCTAAAGAGGGAAGGGTATGAGAGATATTTATGAAGTCAGAAAGAGGAGACAGGAGACATAAGACAGAAGGCAGGAGAGATACTTTAGAATAGTTTTACCTTTGGCATTTTGACTTGCTGTCATCCCCGAGCGTTTTTGTCGGGGAGCCAAATTTGACCTCACCCCAACCCCTCTCCTTCGTAAAGAGAGGGGAATTTTTCTCCCTTCTTTGCAAGAGGGGCTGCGGGAGGTCAGGATTTCTAAGTAAAAGCGAGCAGAAATGACAACATTCAAAAAAGTAAATAGCTGACCGTTCTAAATTACCACTCCTATTTTCTGTCTTCTGTCTCCTGTCTTCTGATTCCTATGTCCTTTCTCCACCAATTCAAACAACTTGCAACGGGCGAATGGCAGCAAATGAAGCCAGGTCTCGAACGGATTTATCAGGCGTGCGAAAAGCTCGGTCATCCTGAACGCCAGTTTCGATCAATCCATATCGCTGGAACTAATGGAAAAGGTTCTGTCACAGCGATGCTTCATTCGGTTTTGAATGAGGCGGGATATATGACCGGCCGATTTATTTCGCCACATCTGGTGAAGGTGAACGAAAGGTTCGTAATCGGAAAAGAGAAAATTTCTGATGAGGAATTGGAGGAAATTCTTCAAAAGATTCACCAGGTCATTCCAATTTTTGTCGAAGGAGATAATCGTCAATCTCCCTCCCTCAGTTTTTTTGAAATCTGCACTTTGATTGCCTTTTTATTTTTTGCAAAACAAAAGGTTGATCTTGCAATTATTGAAACAGGATTAGGTGGAAGACTTGATTCTACGAATATTCTCACCCCACTTGTCTCCGTCATCACTGAAATTTCTCTCGATCATACGGAAATTCTAGGGGCTGATATTTCGTCGATCGCTCACGAAAAAGCGGGGATCCTCAAATACAAAACTCCGATCGTTTGTGGCTCAACGGATCTAATTGCGAAAAAAATTATTGAAACTGTTGCCAAAGAAAAAGAGGCTGATTTTTATGAAGTGATTCCACCAAAGATTTTATTAGGCGGTTTTTTCGATTGGAGAAAATATCGTAAACTGCAAACCAATCTTTTGGGATCGCATCAGATTCGAAACGCCAGCATCGTGTTAACCACTTTGGATGTTCTTTCAGAAAAAGGATATCTCATTCGGGAAAGTTCGATCCAATCTGGATTGATTTCGGTAGAGTGGCCAGGAAGACTCGAGTTTTTGTCTATAAACGGACACCGCTCAACTCCAGCGGTATTATTCGATGGCGCGCATAATCCTGCCGGGATAAAAACGGTAATCGATTTTATCAAAGAGTTTAAAGCGGTTAAAAAATGGAAAGTTTTATTTAGTGCCGTTTCTGGCAAGGCGGTTGAAGAGATGCTTCGCTTGTTGGCTTCAGTGGCGGATAAAATTGTAGTTTGTAAAATGGAGAATACGCGATCGATTGATCCAGGAAAAATTACAAATTCTCAGTTTGAAATTTCGTCCCTTTCTGCTTTTGAAACTTATCAGAAACTTTTAGAGGAAACGAAATTGGATGAAGGGGTACTGATCACCGGTTCCCTTTATTTGATTGGGGAAATTAAAGGAAAAATGACGTAGGTTTGACGCTAGAAAAAAATTATGACGCGTTTTACCAGTTTGAATTAAGAAACAAATTATTCCTGGGGTTACAAGAAGATGATCGTGTGGGAAGCATTTCCTCTCGCTATAGCACCACGGCTATATATACTTTGGAAGATCATCAATTAACTTTTTTAAAAACTACTGTCATTCCCGCAGGCTTTTAAGCGGGAATCTCATTTAATTATTGAGTAGGGGGGATCCCCGATAAAAACACTCGGGGATGACAACGATTTAAAATATTGAACTTATGACCGTTCAAAGTAAATGCTTCGCCCCCTACAATGCGTGACTCTTTAAATAAATCGGATAAGGCGAACAAATTAAGAAGGAGAATTTTCACCATCTACCGAAGAGTGAATCCATAACAGACGTTTCACGCTTGTTTTATGGCGTTTTGCCAATTGCGCTACTTCCTCGATTTTTCCTTCATCGACCAATCGACGCGCTTCTCTAGGAGGATTCATTAACTCAGCCAATTGAATGGCAGCCATTTGGTTTCCTTGCTCGGCCAATCTTTGAAGATCTTTGAAAGTTGCGATGAAATCTTCTTCAATCATCCAAGAGCCTTCCTGATGAATTCTATCGATTTTCTCTTTTTTACCTTTTCCGCTAAGGAGTTCAGGATCCAATTCCCCCACTCGAAACGGAATTAGTTGATTGATTCCAGCGCCATCTAACAATCCACGCTCAGCCGGCTGTATTCTTCCCAAACCGTTGTGCGTGACAACGAGACCGATGGCATTAATATCGGCCATCGTATGGGCAAATCCTTTTTTGATCTCATCTCTTAACATTTCGCTTCGGGTTCCTTCTGGAAACAAAATCATTGCAATCCCATCTTTTTTCATTCTTTCTCCTGCTTCTCGCATCTGTTTAATCGCTTTTTTGGGATTTCCACGGTTCACAAGAAAGTGGCCTCCGGCATAGATAATCGAGGCAACAGGTGGAACCCATTTTAGCTCTTCTTTGGCGAGAAATCTTCCCTCTGAAAAAATGGCAGTCAAAACGGCGATATCCAGAAGGCTGGCATGTTTGGCAATGATCATCTTAGGCCGTTTTTCCCGAAATGCACGGATGCGAAACTCTTCAATCGTTCGAACCGCTTCGGGGGGAAAAATAGGGAGCCAGCCGGTTGGTTCCATCACATATCGCGCAACGATGGGAGAAAAACGATCATAAAGGTGGAAATGTTTTCGGGTAATAACATCGATGACACCGATGGCACTTAACACCATCGTTGAGCTTACCAGAAATCGGCTGATCATTCTTGCCGAAGTCCATTTGCTGGTGGGGCCTTTCAGAAGGCCGGTAGCCGCTAATTGCATTTGAATTGCCTGATCTTGAGCCGCTTGTTCGAGAGAATCGACGAGACCACTTCCATGTCCTGGAAGAAGATAAATCGACCGGCGCGTTTCTTCTCGGATTTTTTCTTCTTGAATCAATGAAGCAATCTCCATTTTGGAAAGAGTCTGATTTTCTACCAATAGTTTTACTAATTGATCTTGGGATATTTTTTGAGGATCGGTATTACAAAAAGCGGCCTCGAGTTCTTGCATCAGGAGCTGTTCGGAAGGTATCGGTGGTTCTCCGATCGCCTGTCGTGCGGAGGCGATTAAGAGTTGTCCCAATCGTGATTCCAAAATTCGGGTTACTTCTTTTCTTTGAACCGGATCTATTAAGTCAATCCTTTCACTTTTTAATCTTACTAGAAGCCCTTCCATGGAGTCGACTAATTCTAAATGGGAGGTAAAGGCAGGGCGTGACTCTAACGATTTTCGAATTGCTTCCCAATCTCTGAAGAGATCATCATGAATTTTCGCTCCCACATTATTTTTCCAAATACGAGCAGCAATCGATTCTCTTTTTTTCAGAGCCTTTTCTATTTCTCGGGTTACCTGTCGATCGATCGGCGTTTGTCGGGCTTTATCAACAACTTTTCTTGCTTCATAAAGTCTGGGAACTCCATTGGAAACAGCATCCCGAGATTCTGCATTTAAAGTGGCCATTTCCAGCGAATAGAATCCCTTTTGTCTCCAGGGTTGTTGAGACGATTCGGATAAATGAAGTTGTATTCCTTCCGGAGTCACTGCTTCCGCATGCGGAGTAGCGAAAAAATTTCGAGCAGATTGTAACCATCCCTGTGAAAGATTGCTACTGCGAGTTGGAACTTTTTGAAACGTTTGATCGAGGGCGATTTTCGCATTCATCAACGTAATCTCATGACAGGTCATGTGAACCACTCCAGCCCCAACCTGCATCTGGCAAGAACTCATCTGCGCATACAGCAATCGGGTGTAAACTCCTCCCGTCTGTATTTCACTCCATCCCAAATAACCCGAAAGATCTTGCGAACCGAGAACCGCCACATCTTGAATCATCTGCTGAACGAGAAATCCTCCCCCAAACTTTCCGGCAGCTTGTGAAAAGGCA
Source organism: uncultured Pseudomonadota bacterium (assembly GCA_964595045.1). GTDB lineage: Bacteria > UBA10199 > UBA10199 > JADFYH01 > JADFYH01 > CAZSRQ01. The sequence continues at coordinate 3,306 of CAZQOW010000057.1, read as the reverse complement.
ACCATCAAAGTCGAAGAGGCGGATCCACGAAAAAGATTCGCAGTTTGAAGAGATCGCGTGGCGAGAAGTTCGGGCGCAATATGAAACATCGTTCCTTCAGCGACCACTTTCGCACCAAAGCTGAAGGCTTTGGTGGCAAAGGCAGAGGATCCAAACAATTTTGAGCAAAGAGAAAATGCCTTGAATCCAAAAAGAGAGCCGCAGAGATTCGCGGCAGAGGCACCGATGAGCATCGAGGGCTTAAACGCCTCGGTGCAAAACATCTGAAGGGTTTGAGAAAGGGCAAGATTGGTTTCACTCAACTCTGCTTCACATTGTAGATTCATGGAAACAAGCGTGTTAGAAATTCCAAAATCAGTCATAAAAAACTCCTTTAATATTCTGATATTTTTTATCCAAAATTGAATGGATCATGATTGGAAAAAAGTTCTCCAATTCCGGTGAACATTTGCCCCGCTCTCTGTTGCCATTGAAGAATGGTTTCTTTCACAGATTTATTTGAGTGTGAAGAAGAAACGGTAAAACCTTCATCATGGCGGGGATTATGTCCATCGATAAACCAAAGAGTACGCAATATATTGTTAGCTCGGTTGTGAAGCCTTAATCGATTAGATGTTTCGTATGGAAAAGCAGAAAAAGGAAAAACTCTCAAAACCGTGCTGCTTGGATATTGTTCAAAACCGAACAACACATGTTGATTTGGACGATTTCTGACCGTTCCTGGGGATTGCATGGATACGATCAATGCGGGGCGACCAGTGAGTGCTGAGGTTCCTTCTGCGATATCAAAACCAGCCTCAGTGGTGGGCAAAATCTCTTGCGTTGCCGGAGAGTTAGTATTCCCGTATAAGTTCAGGGTTGCAAGCCCCATCGTTCTTTGTGTGTAAATCAGCGCTGCGGAAGGGGTGCTTTGTTGCCGAATTGGCGATCCTGTGGCCGCCACTTCACTCGCTAATGCTTCGGCTGCCTTGATTCCAGAAGGAGTATTGGGAACCAGATTGCAAACTGCCTTTAGAATCTCCGTAACGCCAGGAAGTTTAAGATCAAATTTTGCCATGATATCGGCCATTGTAATGCCGGCTGTATTTGGTCTGAGCGCCTGAAAGGTTGAGGAGGCAGGGAGTAGTTCGAAATGATTCGTATGATTTCCAATCACGATAGCCCCTTCCTGAATATTTAGAACAGGCTCAATTCTCGGATGGGTGAAAAAAGTTTCGGGGGCAACTTTTCTTCCTACCTGACTATTGAAACGGAGCACTTCATAATGGTTATAATGAGCCGGATAGTGATGGCTGTTTGCCGCTGTAAACCGCAGCAATCCGTTCAATGCTGGTATGGCATATGGAAACAACTTTTTCCAATTTGCGTGATCTCTTGCTTCTGCATAGAGTTCGAACAATGGTAAAAAGTGCGAAAGCTTTCCGAGTGAAATATGATATTGTACAGCGATTTCGAGGGTGAAATCATGAATTCGTTCAGTTACTGTTCTCAAAGGAGCTTCAATTCGTCGATTAAAGTCGCGTGGTTTTCCACGTCCAGATATTAAAACAGGAACTGCTTTTTTATAATCTTCTAGCTGTTTTTCAAGGAGCGATTGCAAAGTTTTCCATCGAGGAGCAATTTCCCGTTCATAAACTTCTTCTCCAACAGCTGATTTTATTTGCGTCGCTAAAATTTCCTCATATCTTTTTGCGCCGATTCGGATTCCTTCTTCCCTTAACGCTCCCATCTGTCGGTCATGATATTCCCAGAAGCTTTTCATGGCGTCTGTGAGGGATTGAGAAAATCCGCTGCTTGCAATCTCAGTCCATTTAGACATTGCTTTTGAGACACCGATTCTGGCACTCATTAAATCTTCGAATATTCTTCCTCTTTTTCCATGGGTAAACAGATCGGCATTTTTTCTCTTCATCCAGGCGATAGCAGGTTCTATTAACCGATTTTGATGATGGATTAGAAGCTCATTCATGGCAGTTTCTACTTCACCGAGAGCAATTTGCAGATCATGATAGTCGCGTGTTCCTACAAGAGTCGCGAGAGCATCTAAGATTCCCAGTTTTCGTGCTGCCATCTGCTCTTCAATCATTTTGCATCGGGAAGTAGCTTCCAAAAATTTGTTTGCCCGAACTGCAAAATCGATATTTTCCGTTGGGAAACAGGTTGCAAGGATCTCCTGAAGAATCCCATTCTCATTTCTAAAAAGAAGCTTGCGAGTAGAAGCATGAAGCGCATTTTCCGCAAGCCAGAGAGTAGCAATTGAACGATCATTAAAAAAATCTGCGAAGGCGTTTTGAAGTTCTTTGTTCCTTTCAGAAATTAATTTTTCGGCATCTGAAATCTGTTGAGTCAATTCCGAAATCATTTTTTTGTCTTTTACCGGCTGTTGCTCGAGAGCCAAAAGTTGTTCGGCTAGTTTCTCTGCTTTTGCTCGATAAGGATAAGTTTCGTCAAAAGAGCGGGCAGCCACTCTCAATCTTTCTACTCCAGCTGCCTGACCGAGTTCTGGATTTGAATTGAGCACCGTTTCGATCATGCCAGGTCTGAAAACATGACATTGTCGAACAGTCCATTCGATCGACTTTGGCTCATAGCCGACAATACGAAGTGCTTCATCAGTATACGATTCTCTCAATTTCGGTTGGCGTAACTCTCCCGCCAAGCAGAGGTTCAATAAAAATTCTGCGGTGGCTATGTTTTCTCCTGAGCCAAAAAGTTTTTTGATCTGTTCTTGATAAGACTCTGCAGCAGGGCTTAAAATATCGGTTACATGAGCATCTAATCTATCCAAAAGAGAGGCGATCTCTTCCAAAACTGGATCTATTCTCTGTTGTAATCCTTCCTGAAAGAGGGATCTTTTTGCTTCGAAATTTTTATAAGCGGATAAGGTCTCCGGAGTTGTTTTCAATGATTCATCCACATTTGTATGGTAAATAACCGCTTTTTGGATCAAGGCTGGATCTTGCGCAAGAATTTCTCCTTCGAGTGTACTTCGCAGAGCAGGGGGAATTTCTTCTATATGTAATGGATTCAAAAAGGGATTGGGAGAAGTGAAGCGAGCAGCATCCACCCGACGAGCAAGATCGAATGCGAAAGCCATTGAGGCAATTGCCATGTTTTTTCCTCTTTGTCCCATTTCTTTTTTTATCGCTGGAAGTTTGCCAGTCATTGTCGCCATAAGACCGGTTCTCATGTTTCCTTCCCCTCCTGTCATCATGAAAATATTTTTTCTTTTTTGCTGACGAGCTTCATGCTCACTCGCCTGATGGAGAGCCGCCTCAATCGGCATTTCATTCGCAGATCGAGGAG
>CAZQOW010000056.1:4502-12091 GCA_964595045.1 uncultured Pseudomonadota bacterium | reverse complement strand
TTTTTAATAAAAACAGTTTCCCCTTCGTTCAGCCCAGATAAAATCTCAACATTTTTTCCGTCATTCAAACCAAGTTTCACCTCTTTAGAAATCGTCTTTTTTGGATCTTGCGGATTGGCAACCGTTACAAAAGTTTCTTTTTTCTCCTGTCGCACTGCCGCAAAAGGGATGATTAAAACATTCTCTTTCTGAGCCACCAAGAAAGTGACATTGGCGGTCATTCCGCTTCTCATAAAATCTGGAATTTTTTCGACCACAACATCGACCTGATAGACAGTGACATTATTCACAATTTGAGCTTCGAAGGCGATATGATCGACATGACCTAAAATCTTGTTTTTGGGATACGCATCTAAAACGACCTGCACCTTCTCACCAATCTTTACCTCTCCAATATCGGTTTCATCGACCTGTGCTTTGATAATCAATCGATCGGACATCACAAGCACTGCATCGGCCTGAGCGACCGTCTGTCCCGATTGAACATTTCTGGCGATAATAATTCCATCGAGTGGTGCCATCAGCGGAGTCGGTCTATAGAGAGTTTCCCAATGTTTGAGAGATGCAGCTCCTTGCGCTCTCGCTGCATCAAGCAATGCGGCTCTTTCGGTCGAACTCATCCAGGCAAGCACCTGTCCTTTTCGAACAAAATTCCCCTCTTCCACTAAAACTTCTTCAGCACGACCAGGAATGGGAGGTTTCACTTCCAGACGATTATAAGGTTGAACCAGACCGGTGGTTAAAATTGTTTTTTCTATATTATCTCGAACCACCTGAACTGTTTTATAAACTTGGGTAGCTTCTTTCTTGGTAGAAAAGAAAAATTTATAAATAAGAAAAATAAACGCTAAAAAACCGATAAAAATAAAAATCCATTTCTTTTTTCCACTCATTGAATCGCCCCCTTACCCTGAGCTTGCTCCCAGGTCGCCTCGGTGATGATCGCATTATTCAAACTTGAGAGTAAATTTTTTTGACTGTTGATCAGATCGTTCTCGATTAAATCCCAATCTTGATACGAAAGCAGACCATCCCCATATTGGCTTCTGGCAATCTCTGCACGAGTTTCCGATGCCTCTAAAATCTGTTTTTGAACTTCAATATTTTCAACAGCATTTTTAAAATCAGTGTACGCCTTCTTAAGATTAAATGTCACCTGATTGTCAGTACTCACTAAAACCTCTTTAGTTCTCAAATATTCCGCCTTCGCACTTTTTATATCATAGTAGGTTTTCCCACCATTCAAGAAAGGAACTGTCAAATTGACCCCGGTGGACCAACGATTAATATCGGTTTGCCAATTATTTCGAATCCGAGCAAAAGAGGCGGTTGCATCTAGAGCTGGCAAGGCAGCACTTCGCGCAATTTTTGTGGAAGATTGGGCAGAATTGCTCAAATATTTCGCTTCAAGATAACTAGGACTGTTCAGTGAAAGAGTTTTAAAATCGGGATCTTTTTCAGGTTTTTTTGTAATAAGCTTTCCCTTCACTACAATCAACGAATGTTCCGTTCTTCCTAAAACCTTCGCCAATTCTGCCATTGCCACCTGCAAGTTTAGGCTGTTTTGAGAAACATCGAATTCAGCCTGCCGAGATAAAGCTCCACTTCTTAAAAAAGACCCTTTATTTTCTCTTCCTACCTGAAAGCGAAGATCGATCAGCTTCAAGTTTTGCTGACGACGTTTCATAATGCTTTCAACCAACTTTGACTGCTCTTGAGTATAGAGCAAATTGTAAAAAGTAGTTTTTAAATCGTAGCTGACCTGCGCTTTCACCGCCGCCAAGTTTGCTTCCGCCGCTTGAAGATCTGCTTTTCCTTTTTTCAATTCATTGTAATTTTTTAATCCGGAGAATAAATTTTCTTGAAGAACCGGTCCTAAAGAAAGCTGTTGTTGAACCCCTTGATTGTTGGGTGAAACAACACTGGAAGGACCTAAAATGGCAGAGTTCGCCGCTGTATATCCTATATTTCCAACGACTTGAGGGAAAAAATTAGTATAATTGCTTCGATAATCGTACCGTGCTTTATTGACCAACTGTTGCGCCGCAGCCAAATCAGGATTATGAACGGTCGCTTCTTGAACGCAATCTTCAAAAGTCAAAACCTCTTTGGTTTCCGCTTTTAAAGAAGAACTAAAGAAAATCAAAACCAGTACCAAAAAAATAATAGGAGTCTTTTTCAAGAAGAGCATAAGTTAATGAGCCAAACTACGTTAGACGAGACAAAACAGGAAAAAGATCAGTTAATTTACATAAAAATTTCAAAAGACGTAAGGTAAATTATTCTATACAAGCGAAAATCATGCTTTTCAACTCTCCCGAATTTATTTTTATTTTTTTACCGATTACCTTGGTTGTTTTCTTTTTATTAGGGAAAATCCAGATAAAATTTGCTGCGCTTTGGCTACTCGCCAGCTCTCTATTTTTCTATAGTTGGTGGAACCCCATTTATTTGGCATTGCTCATCCCTTCGATTGTTTTCAATTATCTGGTCGGATTTCGTCTAGCTCATCCTTCTAACTTAACAAACTTGAGAAAAAGAAAATGGATTTTAATCTTTGGAGTCTCGGTCAATCTTGCCGTTCTTGCCTATTTCAAATATGCAAATTTTTTCCTGGATAATCTAGATTCTCTTTTTCAATTTCATTGGGATTTTGAAAAAATCTCTCTTCCAATCGGAATCTCTTTTTTCACCTTCACCCAAATCGCTTTTTTGGTCGATGCCTACCATGCCAAAGCGAAAGAGTATAATCCGATTCATTATGGTTTATTTGTCACCTATTTCCCCCATCTCATCGCAGGCCCGATTCTTCATCATCAGGAGATGATGCCACAATTTGAAAATCCGAAAATTTATCAAATAAATCGTGAAAAAATTTTGGCAGGGTTCACGGTTTTCTGCTTTGGCTTATTCAAAAAGGTCATGATCGCCGATCCACTCTCTTCGCTCGCAAGCCCAGTTTTCGCCCTCGCCAAAATCAGCTCTCATGGCACCACTTTTTTAGAATCGTGGATCGGCACGCTCGCTTATACCTTTCAAATCTATTTCGACTTCTCAGGTTATTGCGATATGGCGATCGGGCTTTCTCTTCTTTTTGGAATTAAACTCCCGATCAATTTTAACTCCCCCTACAAATCAATCAACATCATCGATTTTTGGCGTCGTTGGCATATGACCCTTTCCCGATTTTTGAGAGATTATCTTTATATTCCGCTCGGTGGAAATCGCGACGGTTCTACTCATCGATATATCAACCTATTCATCACCATGTTGCTGGGAGGATTATGGCATGGCGCAAATTGGACATTTATCATCTGGGGAGCATTGCACGGAATTTATCTCACCCTCAACCATGCGTGGAAATCGATTTGGAATTCCCCTCTCCAGGGGGAGAGGGTGGCCGTAGGCCGGGTGAGGGGTCACGCGGCAAAGCTAGGAACAACTTTAAGCCAAATCACCACTCTCTTCGCCGTCGTGATCGCCTGGGTCTTCTTCCGCGCCGACAATCTCACAAGTGCCCTCCGAATTTTAAAAGGAATGTTTTTACTGAACGGCTCTCTCTTCGCCACCCAAGAAATCCGCTTGGGAGGAATTTCAGCGATTGAACAATCTTATGGATTTATTTTCATCCTCTTTTCTGTTCTATTTTTCATCGTACTTTTATTTCCAAACACCCAGGAAATTATGGCTGGAAAAGAAATTGCTTTAGATTGTCCTGAAAAACCGATTTACTTTTTTGGAAAAAAAGTCGAATGGAAAACCAACTTCAAAACAGGATTGTTGATCGGGATCATTCTTTTTTTCACTTTTAAATCCTTTTTTAATACAGAATCATCCGAGTTTCTTTATTTTAACTTTTAATTTTCATGAACTCTCTTTTTAAAAAATATTTTGCTGGAATTATTTTAGCACTCTCTCTACTCACCGGCCTCTGGACCTTTATTTTTTATTTTCAATTAGGAGTCGCGACTGAATCGTCTCGCTGGACCTACGCCTGGTCCGTCTTAAAAAACAGAACTGCCCATCAAATTTCCGGCAAAAAACTGATTGTCATCGCCGGCTCAAACGCCCTTTACGGAGTCGACTCCAACCAAATCGAGAGAGAACTGAAAATTCCTTCGGTCAACCTCGCGATTAACATGAACTTGAATCTCCCCTATATTCTCGAACAGGCAAAGAGAGTCGCAAAACAGGGTGACATTATCCTTCTACCACTCGAATACGAGCATTATGAATATGATGGAGGATTAAAATTTGAATTCGTCGATTTTATCGCTGCTCACGATTTAGATTATTTCTCCCAGCTTTCGACTTGGAACAAAATTAGAACCATCTTCGCTATGCCAGAAAGACGGCTTTACGAAGGGATTAAAAATCGCTTCTACCCGATCCCCAGTAGCTTTATGCTTGAGGAAGATATTTCAAAACTCGATCCGAAAGGAAATCAGCGGGAAACCGAAGTCTCGAAAGTCAATTCGTATCAGCACGACATTGTCGAAGAAACCAAATTCAGACCGTTTAAATTAAAAGAAAATGCAAAAAGTTGGAAGATACTTGAGGATTTTATCCAGTGGTGTCAAAATAACCAAATCACTCTACTCGCAACGTTTCCAAGTTTGATGAACTTTAAAGAGTACAACCAAGATTCTCAAAAGAAGTTTTTTGATTATCTCGTGCGGTTTTATCAAAAAAGAGGGGTTAAAACCATTGGAACACCCGAAGAATTCCGATTCCCCCGCTCCTTCTTTTTTGATTCTCGTTATCATTTAATTAGTGATGCAAGAAAAATAAGAACAGAAAAAATCATCCAACATATCCAAAAGGAGGGGGGAATATGAAAGTAAGAAGCAGATTCTTCTGTGCAGTCGTGATCGGAATGATGGCAATCATTCCTTTCAAAAACTCCAATGCCAAATCTGGCATGACGAAGTGTAGCATTGATTTCCACTTAGGAGGATTTTCAATCATTTACAAATCTTCTTCGGGATCAGGAACTATTACCTGCGATAACGGCCAAACCGCTGAAGTCAAAGTAAAGCAAAAAGCGGGTGGAGTGAGCTTCGGAGGAAGTAGTCTTAAAGGGCATGGAACTTTCTCTAAAGTAGCCGATATTGAAGAGCTATACGGCTCTTACGGCGGCGCTGAAGGACATGCTGGAGTCGGAAAATCGGCGAGTGCAACTACCTTAACCAAAGATGGAATTTCTCTCAGTCTCACCGCAACGGGTGAAGGGGTTGATATCGGATTTGATTTCGGAAGTTTGAAGATTTCGAAGAAGTAGAAAATATAACTCTAAAAGGCTCTCTATCTAAAGAGAGCCTTTTATTTAATTCCTTTCCTTGGACAAACCTCATTTAATAAACAATTATCACAAAGCGGCCTTCTCGCCTTACAAATCTGCCTCCCATGATAAATCGTCTGATGAGAAAACCTTGTCCATTTTAATTTTGGAATAATCTTCATTAAATCAAACTCAATTTTCACCGGATCTGCATTTTTGGTTAATCCTAATCGGTAAGAAACACGCTTCAAATGAGTATCGACGGTAATTCCTGGAACACCAAACACATTTCCCAAAACAACATTGGCGGTTTTTCTCCCAACACCAGGCAATTCAGTTAACTCTTCCAATGTACTTGGAACCTCCCCATGATATTTTTCTTCGATGATTTTACAACTTGCTTGAATCGCTTTTGCCTTATTTTTGAAAAATCCGGTAGAACGGATCCGCAGCTCGATCTCTTCGAGTTTCGCTTGAGCAAAATTTTTGGCAGTTTGAAATCTTTTAAAAAGAGCCGGGGTGACCAAATTGACACGCGAATCGGTGCATTGCGCGGAAAGAATTGTTGCAATTAATAATTGAAGCGGATTTGAAAAATTCAACGCAGATCGAACTTTTGGATAGAGCTGATCCAACCTTTTCAAAATTTCACCGATACGACTCTCTTCATCCCATTTCTTTTTCATCTCCCATAGGATTTATCTTGATTAGATAGAAATTGGAAAGTTTTAAAACTCCTTTGTAAACATAAAAGGATCGATCGCATCTAAACACCATTTCTGTTTTGGAGCAGAAGGAGGCGATGGAATAGAGGGAGTAGAATAGGCAGAGGGCAAAGCACTTTTCAAATTAACAAAGGGAGAGCCCCCCTCCGATGAAGTTGTCTGACCCATTCTAAGATAAAAAAGATAAGCGGTTGAATAAGGCCAGGTGTGATGAGGCTCCTTCAAATCCGCGGGGTTGTAAGGACGAGGATGCTTGACTTTACTCTGCTTCAAAATGGGCGGTTCATCGATATTCACCTCAAAATGACGATAATGATAATAATGATCGAGCTTTTTGGGAGGACCTGCCGCACTTAAAGAGGAGATATTTGAAAATGAAAACAGAAATCCTATCAATATAAGAACATATCTCATCTACACCCCCCTCCTTTCTAGCTTGGTGAAAAAGCCTTTATTCTTAATTTTCCTCCTCTGGATTCAATGGGGCAATAGACAGAATTAGATTCGTTTTAGCTCATAAGAAAATGATTTAAATTTCTGTCATGAATTGTCTTATTTTCAACTGATCCCTTGACAACCCGACCCAAAAAATGAATACCTATTCACTGAATAGCCATTCATTTTATGAATGAAAATTGAATCATTCTCTTAACTTTTTAAACGGGAGGTCTTCCAAATGGAAATCTTCAACTCTATCTACGGATCCTTTTTAGGGCCAAACTCAGTCTGGTTTATTCTAGGCTCCATCGCTCTCATTTTGGCGCTCGGCTTTACCGGAGCCCCATTCATTCTCTGGAGTATCGCGATTGCAGCGATCTTAATCGGTTTTCAGGCACCGCTTCCTCTTCTTTACGTCTTTGCAGCGATTGCAGTGATCTTCAACCTGCCTCCACTTCGAAGAATACTCGTCAGCTCGTTCTTGATGAAAGTGATGGCGCCAATCATGCCGAAGATTTCCGAAACTGAAAGAATCGCGCTAGAAGCTGGAGTGGTCTGGATTGAAAAAGATCTCTTCTCCGGAAAACCTGATTTTCAAAAGATTTTAAAAGAGCCTTATCCAGAGCTGACTCCCGAAGAAAAAAATTTCCTGAATGGTCCGGTTGAAAGACTTTGCGCCGCTACCGATGATTGGAAAGTATTTCAAACCCGCGAACTTCCTCCCGAAGCGTGGGAAATCATGAAAAAAGAAAAGTTTCTCGGAATGATCATCCCCAAAGAATATGGCGGACTCGGTTTCTCGGCACTCGCCCACAGCGAAGTCATCATGAAACTTGCCTCCAGATCGGTTCCTCTTTGTGTCACGGTCATGGTTCCTAACTCCCTCGGACCTGCAGAACTACTGATTCATTACGGAACCGATGCACAAAAGAAAAGATTGCTTCCAAAATTAGCAGCCGGTGAAGAAATTCCTTGCTTTGCCTTGACTGAACCGCAGGCTGGAAGTGACGCCGGAGCGATCGAAGCGAGCGGAGTTCTATTCAAAGGAGAAGATGGAAAACTCTCGATCCGACTCAATTGGAACAAACGATGGATTACACTCGCCGCCATTTCTACCACTCTTGGACTAGCCTTTAAATTATTCG
>CAZQOW010000056.1:0-4402 GCA_964595045.1 uncultured Pseudomonadota bacterium | reverse complement strand
TGGATTACACTCGCCGCCATTTCTACCACTCTTGGACTAGCCTTTAAATTATTCGATCCAGAAAATCTTCTCGGGAAAGGGAAAGATCTCGGAATCACCTGCGCTTTAATCCCCTCGAATACTAAAGGGGTAGTGATCGGCAGACGACACGATCCTCTCGGAGTTCCATTTTATAACTGCCCCACTCAAGGGCATGATGTGGTGGTTTCAGCCGAAGATTGTATCGTCGGTGGAGTCAATGGAGCTGGAAAAGGTTGGACAATGTTGATGGAATGCTTGGCTGCTGGACGAGGAATTTCTCTCCCCGCTCAAAGCACCGGAAGCGCAAAACTGACCGCCCGAGCCGCAAGCGCGCATGCAAGCATTCGAAAACAGTTTGGGGTTCCGATTGGTCAATTTGAAGGGGTTGAAGAACCTCTCGGTCGAATTGGAGCTTTCAATTATATTCTAGAATCTTCTAGAAAATTTACCTGCGGTGCACTCGATCAAGGAATCAAACCTCCCGTTATCACCGCAATCGCAAAATATAATTCCACAGAACTCGGAAGAAAAATCATCAACGATGGAATGGATATTATCGGCGGACAGGCGATCAGCCGAGGTCCTCGAAATCTCATTGCCAACAGCTACATTGGGATTCCAATCGGTATTACCGTCGAAGGGGCGAATATCATGACCCGCACACTGATCATTTTCGGTCAGGGCGCACTTAGAGCTCATCCTTTTGCCTTCAAAGAAGTTGCCTCTATTGAAAAGAAAGATCTCAAAGGATTCGATAAAGCATTCTGGGGACATATTGGTCATGTCGTCAGAAATAAAACCCGAGCGATTTTACTCAGCTTAAGTCGTGGATACTTAGCCTCTTCGCCAGCCAGCGGAGAAACAGCGAAATACTATCGACGCCTCTCTTGGGCATCCGCCACCTTCGCCATTATGGCCGATATCGCGATGGGAGCACTCGGTGGAACCTTGAAATTCCGTGAAAAAATCACCGGACGTTTTGCTGATATTTTATCCTGGATGTATTTGGGAACCGCGACCTTACGACGCTTTGAAGCGGAAGGAAGAAAGAAAGAAGATCTTCCCTTCGTGCATTACTCACTTCAGTATGCCCTTTCCCAGATTCAGACTGCGTTTGATGGAATCTTCAAGAATATCGGAGTCCCCGGGCTTGGCTGGCTCTTTTCAGGCCCAGTTCGTTGGTGGTCAAAACTGAATTCGTTGACTCCTGATATCTCCGATGCTCTCTCTCATGAAATCTCCAAACTGATTCAGATGGATAGTGCTCAACGTGACCGAATGACCGACGGAATCTACTATCCTACTGCCGAGGGTGAAGCATTGAAGAGAATCGACACCGCTTTCAAAGTGATTAAGGCATCGGATGAAACCGAAAAGAAACTTCGACAGGCTGTGAAAGCGAAAAAGCTTCCGAAACTTAAGGGAGCAAAGTTGGTCGAAGAAGCTTTAAAGCAAGGGGTCATTAGTGAAGTTGAAGTCGCCACCTTGAAAAGAGCGAATGAGCTTCGTTTTGACGCAACCACTGTGGATGATTTCTCACAGGAAGAGTATGTTAATTATGAGGTAGAGCCGATTTCGAAAAGTGCATAAAATAACGGTTCATGAGTTTGAACCTTGCTAAATTAGTGATAAAGAAAAAACCTCTCTTGTTTTTCAAGAGAGGTTTTTTTATGTTTGGAATTGTTTTTTAATAGGAGAGAATATTGTATACCAGCATACAATGTAGGGGCGAAGCATTTCCCCCGTACATCAAAAATAAGTGCTATATCGGATGGAAATGCTTCGCCCCTACAAGTTCACAAATGAAACGCCGGATATAATCAGCAGAATATAAGGTTAAAATTCTCCATGAACCACTCCCCCAACTATCTAAATCTCTACGAATCCGGCGAACTAAAAAAACGGGTAGAACATCTTAATCAAAAACTGAACTCCTGTACCGTCTGCCCACGTCATTGCGAAGCCGATCGAATGCACGAAATCGAAGGGTTCTGCAAATCCGGACGAAATCCTCTCGTCGCCAGCACCGTCGCTCATTTCGGGGAAGAGCCGGTTCTCGTCGGAACGAAGGGAGCTGGAAATATTTTCTTCGGTAGTTGTAATCTTCGTTGTGTTTATTGTCAGAACTGGCAAATCAGTCATCCAGTTGGACAAAAAAGAATTGGAGAAATGAGTTGTGAAGAACTGGCAGAAAAGATGATCGCACTTCAAAATCAAGGATGTCACAATATCAACTTCGTTAGCCCCTCTCACTTTGCGGCCCAAATGCTTGAAGCAATTTACCTAGCGATCGGAAAAGGATTAAACATCCCGCTTGTCTATAATACAAACGCTTACGATGATCTTGAAACGTTGAAATTGCTCGATGGAGTGATCGATATTTATCTTCCTGATATCAAATATGCTGATGATTTAACCGGATTAAAATATTCTCAAGCAAGAAGTTATACCGAAATTAGCCGAATCGCCGTCAAAGAAATGTTTCGCCAGGTTGGATTTTTAGAGCTCGATGAAAAAGGTCTCGCCAAAAAAGGATTAATCGTTCGGCATTTAATTCTCCCAAATGATTTGGCTCAAAGTGAAGAAACCTTAAAATTTTTGGCAACCGAAGTTTCCCGTTACGTGAACATCAGTTTAATGGCTCAATATTATCCAACCAACAAAGCAGAAAAAATTCCGCTTCTTTCAAGAAAAATTCGGGAGTCTGAATACAATCGCGCCGTGGATCTACTTGATAAATATGGATTAGAGAATGGTTGGGTTCAAGAATTTGAAAGTTCAGAAGTTTATCGACCAGATTTTAATCGAGAGAAACCGTTTGATAATAAAGAATTGGGGATCAGCGATTCTTAATTAATAATCCTCGCCCCACGCTGAAACGTCAAATACGCCCAAGCCCATTGAATCATCACCAGAAGTCGATTCTCAAATCCGATGAGATAAAAGATATGAATGACCAGCCATAAAAACCAGGCGATAAATCCTTCGAGCTGAAATTTTCCAAAATCAGCCACCGCCTTCGAACGCCCAATGGTCGCCAAATTCCCTTTATCAATGTAACGAAATGGACGAGGCAACTTTGAGTTTTCAACCTTCGATTTTAGTAAAGATCCAATATAGCTTCCCTGTTGCATCGCCACTGGAGCAACTCCAGGTAACGGTTTACCATCTTGATAATATAAAGCAGTATCTCCAATAACAAAAATTTCCGGATGATGAGAAACCGAAAAATCGGGAAGCACTTTCACCCGCCCAGCCTTATCCATCTCCGCCTCAAGCCATTTACCTGCTGGAGAAGCGACTACCCCTGCTGCCCAGATCACTGTTTTCGATGGAAAAAATTTTCCGGAAATTAAAACCCCTTCTGAATCAATTTTTTCAACAGGAGAATTGAGTTTCACTTCTACTTTGAGCTTTTCAAGATCTTGCTTCGCTTTTTCAGAAAGTGAATCGGGAAAGCTCAAAAGAATTTTTGAGGCAGCCTCCACCAAAACAATTCTCGCAGAGCTCGGATCAATATGCCTGAAATCAGAAGTTAATGCGCGATGGGCAAGCTCGGCGATGGAGCCTGCGAGCTCCACTCCGGTCGGTCCTCCCCCCACAATCACAAAGTTAAGATACGCCTGTTTTTTTTCGGGATCGGACTCGATTTCAGCCATCTCAAAAGCGCAGAGAATTTTTCTTCGAATCTGAAGCGCATCTTCGAGTGACTTCAAACCTGGCGCATTGGATTCCCATTCAGAATGCCCAAAATAGCTATGCGTCGCACCGGTCGCAAGGACAAGATAATCGTAGGAAACCGAGCCATTTTTTGTAAACACCTGTTTTTTTTCTTTGTCGATTCGAATCACTTCATCCATCATCACTTCACAATTTTTCTGTTTTCGAAGGATATGACGAATCGGCTGGGTAATATCAGCGGGAGAAAGACCAGCGGTCGCCACCTGATAAAGAAGCGGCTGAAAAAGATGATGATTACTTCGATCGATGATCGTAACTTGGGCTAAACTTTTTTTAAGCGCACGGGCAACTCGAAGCCCGGCAAAGCCTGCGCCCACAATCACGATACGAGGTTTATTATTTGTATCAACCATTAAAAACGAGTCTAACCTAAATCAGCACGAATGAAAACTCTCTCCCACACTATTTTTACCATTGCATCTCTCCCAATAAAATAGATAGAGAGTTATCTTCGGACATTCAAATGCTTCATTGATTCGAATATCCGGTTTTCAAGACATTTATTCAACCTATTGGTCAGGTCCTACGCAAATAAGGCCTACAAACCCCGCCAGATCCGGAAGGAAGCAACGGTAGCAGGAATCTTGTTGTGCCGTGGGGAACTCCGCCCGTTAAACGGCGGAGGTGCCTGGCCTTTTTT
>CAZQOW010000055.1:0-12312 GCA_964595045.1 uncultured Pseudomonadota bacterium | reverse complement strand
AAAGTGGTTCAGAAGATTCTTGAAAAATAAATTTTCTATTTTGAAAAAAGAAGAACTGCCTTGTAATCCGCTGTTTTCCTATTCTACCTAACCAATCTAAAAGTAGGATGGACAAAGCGCAGCATGTCCATTATTCGCGGACTCTGAGAAGATCGACACGCTGCGCTTTGTCCATCCTACATGATTAAGATCTAATCCGGCATTCTCAACTTTTTGATGTCCCCAGACCTCAAAAACGAGGGGAAAATCCCTCATCTTTTTTGCTTATTTTGATCCTTTTAACAATCCTTAACAAAGCAGTCTTGATATTTACTTAATAATATCAAATTGTTATCAATTTTATCTCGTCGGTTAAGCCGTCGAACTAAATCGGTACCCGTTTTGCTTTATCAGATAGGTGAGGAGGAATTTATGGCAATATTCGATAAAAATTATGGAAAAGAAGAGTCGAAGGAGTTGCAGTATAAAGATATTTTAGAGATGGAGAAAATTCTCCAAAATTCATCTTACGCGCATGAGTATGCCAGGGTTGAGCTTGCCAATTCCGACTCTGCTTTCAAAACCGAGCAGCTGCTTGAAAAACTTGAATCTTACAAAAGGGTTTATTTTTATACCCGTCGATATTTGGCGAGGCATTATCCGGAAAGACTTGCCAAACTTGAAAAAGAATTGCTCGATCAAAAACGGGATATCTTTGTTTATCATTCGGATTAGATCGATGGTGCTTAGTCAAATAAAGGATTAGACAATCTTCTTCCTTTCGAATAATCCATAAAAATTAAATTATGGATTACGAATATGTCTACGGTGTTCAACCGGTTCTGCAGGTTTTATCTGTCCAAAAACGCAAAGCGATTAGGCTTTTCATTCATCGTTCCGATTTTTCTCCCGATTTGAAAAAAATTCTACAATTGGCGCAAAATCAGAAAATTCCCTTTGAAGAAAAAGATAAATTTGCTCTTTCCCAGATGGTTGATTCTCCACAACATCAGGGGGTTGCTTTAAAAACAGAAAAATTTTCCTATCATCCGTTTGAAAACCTTCTTTACGAACTGTCCAAAGAAGAAAGTGGAGTGTTGTTGGCACTCGATCAAATCCAGGATCCACAAAATCTGGGGGCGATCTTGAGAACCGCTGCCTGTGCAAATGTAAAAGGGGTTATTCTTCCCGAAAAAGGGTCGGCGCTTGTCACCCCCTCCGTTCTCAAAGTGAGCGCTGGCGCGGCTGAATCAATTCCAATTTCGGTCGTTACCAATCTCGCAAGATCTCTTGATCAGCTGAAGGAAATTCCGATGTGGATTTATGGAGCCGAAGCGGAAAGCGAGCGCTGCTATTACAAACAAGATTATCCGGCCAAAACGGTTCTCGTGTTGGGAAGTGAGGGATTTGGCCTTCGAAGTTTGATCAAAAAGAAATGTGATTTTTTGATTTCAATCCCGTTAACCGGAAAAATCAGCTCATTGAATGTTTCAGTCGCGACCGGAATTTTGTGCTTTGAGATTTTGAGACAACATTCTTGACCCTTTCCCACCCCCTGTGATACCGATCTTTAGGTTTTTTGAATCTTCAAACTTCAAATCCAAAGGAGAGTGAAATGGCCTTAACAGCACAAGAAATTTTCGAGACAAAAATTCCTGAAAGATTGCAGAAAAATGCAGCTAAGATCGGGAGTGTCAATGCGATCTACCAATTTGATATTACCGGAGATGGCGGTGGAACCTGGGTTTTAGATTTGACTCAACCGGGTGGCAAAATTTCTCAAGGTCCTTCGGATGCAGCGAAATGTGTCGTTACCATGGAGGCGGCAAAGTTTTCTGATCTGATCGAGGGAAAATTGAATCCCCAAATGGCATTTATTACCGGCAAACTGAAAGTAAAAGGGGATATGGGACTTGCATTAAAATTGGGATCGATTCTTTAAGAAAAAAGTTGTTCTATCGATAGGGTAGGGGTTCAAAGTCTTGAACCCCTACTTTTTTTTATGCCTTCCTTTAAACCCCTCCGAGGAATAAAAGTACTAGATCTTTCCCGTCTTCTCCCAGGGCCATTTTGCAGTTATCTCTTGCAGCAGATGGGAGCGGAGGTGACGGTGATTGTTCCACCCGAATCTTTGGAAGAGGTTCTGGTTTTTTCTGCCATTCAAAAAAACAAAAAAAAAATCCGGCTAAATCTCAAAAACGAAAAAGATTATAAAAAATTTTTGCAATCGGTCAAAAAGAGCGACGTTGTATTAGAGGGGTTTCGCCCAGGAGTTCTTAAACGATTGGAAGCTGATCTTCATTCACTCAAAAAAATAAATCAAAAGATCATTCTCTGTTCCTTGACCGGATATGGGCAGAAAGAGAAAGAAAAAGCAGGGCATGATTTGAACTATCTATCGGTGTCCGGTTTTTTGACCGCGCTGGTCGGCAAAGAGATTCCGTTGATTCCGGGGATTCCTTTGGCCGATCTTTGTGCCGGAATCTATGCGGCGTTCCAAATCGTTGCCGCTTTGACCATCCCAAAAAAATCAAGAAAATCGGTTTGGATTGACGTTTCAATGGTAGAAGCGTTGAAACTCTTTTTAACCCCGTTAAAAGATGGTATGGATCAAAAACTATCCTCTGTATGTTCTGGAGGATTAGCCAGGTATCATCTTTACGAAACCCTTGACCATCAATGGGTTGCGGTTGCACCGCTTGAAGAAAAATTTTGGAAACAGTTTATCGATGAGATGAAGGTTCCTCCCCAGATTCTTCAAGAAGGGGAAGAGCAGATCATTGAATGGCTAGAAAAAAAGTTTAAACAGAAAAAGCAGAAAGAGTGGCTTTCTCTGTTTCATCATCCGGACCTTTGCGTTACCCCTGTGGTATCACAATTTTAAACATGAAAATTGCACTCGCTCAAATCAATACGCAAATAGGAAATCTTGATGGAAATGTCAGAAAAATTTCCGACATTCTTCGTCGCGCCAAATTAAAAAAAGCCGATCTGGTCGTTTTTCCCGAATTGACTATTACCGGTTATCCTCCGAAAGATCTTCTCGAAAAACCGCATTTTATCGATGCAAATTTGCGTGCGTTGGAAAAAGTGGTTGTGCAAACGAAAGAGATTGCTGCGATCGTTGGTTTTGCCGAACCTAATCTAGAAAAGCAGGGGAAACCGATTTTTAATTCTGCCGCCATGATTTCAGAGGGTAAAATTCAGTCGATCAAACGAAAGGTTTTATTGCCCACCTACGATGTTTTTGATGAGGCTCGTTATTTTCAACCTGGCTTAGAATCTCCTGTCTGGAATTTTTCAAAAATGAAAATTGGATTATCTGTTTGTGAAGATATTTGGGGAGACGAAAGCTTTTGGGGGAGAAAAATTTATCCGATTGATCCGATTCTTGAACAGGCTAATCAGCATCCAGATTTGTTGATCAATATTTCTGCCTCTCCCTATTCGATGGGAAAAGGGGAAATTAGAAATGCGCTGCTGAAGAAAACTGCCTTGAAATATAAAACTCCGCTGGTTTATCTCAATTTGATCGGTGGAAATGATGATCTGATCTTTGACGGATCGAGTTTTGTTTTAGATGCGACGGGAAATCTCTGTCTCAAAATGAAAAGTTTCGCGGAAGATTTCCAGATGATCGATACAGATCAACTTTCTCCAAAATCTTTCAAAGAAGAAAAAGAGATCGCGTTGGTTCGAAAAGCGTTAGTGCTGGGAACTCGCGATTACATGAAAAAATGTCGCTTTAAGAAAGCTGTAATTGGATTGTCGGGTGGGATCGACTCTTCTCTCGTCGCGCTGATTGCAGCCGAGGCATGTGGTTCTGAAAATGTCTTGGGAATTTCTCTTCCTTCTCCTTTTTCAAGTCAATCGAGTGTTGAAGATGCAAAAAAATTGGCCAAAAAATTGAAGATCAAATATCAGACAATTTCAATCGATAAGATTTTTGATTCGTATTTAAAGACCTTAAAATGGAAGCTGAATCGTAAAAAAGTCGATGTCGCAACCCAAAATATTCAGGCGAGAATTCGTGGAAATCTGCTGATGGCTCATGCAAACCGCGAAGGGTCCCTTCTCTTATCTACCGGAAATAAATCAGAACTTTCGGTTGGCTATTGTACTCTTTACGGAGATATGGCAGGAGGACTTGCCGTCATTTCTGATTTACCAAAGACATTGGTTTATCAGTTGGCAAGGGAAATGAACCAAAAATATCAAGCAATTCCGGAGTCGGTATTTATCAAAGCACCATCGGCAGAGTTGGCTCCCAATCAGAAAGATGAAGATGATCTGCCCCCTTATGAAGTTTTGGATGAAATTCTGAAAAAATATATAGAAGAAAATCAGGCAGTTGATCAAAGTGCCGAAGCTGGATATTCCAAAAAATTGATCCAGAATGTGATACGAAAAGTCGATCAGAATGAATACAAAAGAGAACAATCTCCTCCCGGATTACGAGTCACCAGCAAAGCGTTTGGATATGGGAGAAGATTTCCATTAACCCATGGATATCAAGAGTAGCTTTCAGCCATTAGCGTTCATTTTTATCTAAATTGAAAGTTTATGATTGGAAGTTTAAGTTTATGAAAAGTAATAAAGAATCAGGGAATTTATATATTGTTGCCACTCCGATTGGAAATCTTGAGGATATTACCTTTCGGGCCGTTCGCATTTTAAAAGAGGTCGATCAAATCGCCTGTGAAGATACCCGTCACACCAAAAAACTTTTGAATCATTTTGAATTTTCAAAACCTCTTTTGAGTTATTATGCGCAAAATCAAAGTTTTCGTGCCCCTCAGATCATTCAATCTCTTCAAAGAGGGGAGAGTATTGCTTTAGTTACTGACGCAGGAACTCCTGGAATCTCTGATCCAGGAGCCTATTTGGTAAGCGAGGCAGTAAGTAACGGTTTGACGGTTATTCCGATCCCAGGTCCCTCAGCCGTGGTCACAGCGCTTTCAGCTTCTGGACTTCGAACGGATCGGTTTTTCTTTCAAGGTTTTCTTCCTTTAAAACAGGGAAAAAGAACCACGATTCTGGAGACTTTAAAAGAGGTCAAGTCGACCCTAATTTTCTATGAATCTGGCCGGCGTCTTTATAAGCTTTTTGTCTCTTTATGTGAAATCTTTGGAAAAAGCCAAGCGGTGATAGCACGAGAAATGACCAAAGTTTACGAAGAATTTAGACGTGGAAATTGTTACGAAATTCTTGCCCAACTCCCAAAAGAAGGTCTTAAGGGGGAGTGCGTTGTTCTGATCGATAACCACGAATAGCAAAAATTTACCTTTACAGCTATTATTCCTTATAGACTTGTATATATTCCTTTAAAGAATATTATATAAGTTGTAATTTATCTATTTGTAATATAAGTACTTATTATTGTTGTTTCTCCTGTTTTTTTGATTTTTTTATAAGCCGATTTACCAAACTTCCCGTATAATTATAGTTCGTAGAAACGCGATCCTAAAAACAGGAAAACGGATTGATTAACCATTTAAAGGAAGGTTATTTTATGTTGGAAGAAAAAATATTCAAATTAGTCATATTTGTAGTTGCTCTCTTTTCAGTGCATTCCTTGAAAGCGGCGACAAACAGTTATCTTACCAATCAAAGTGGGGATTCGGTTTCGATTGTTGATATTAAACATGATCAAAAACTGATTGATATCTCTCTACCCAATGTTGCGGGAGTCCTGGGACCGACTGCTGTTATAACAACTTTGGATGGTCGTTTTGTGATCACCGCCAATTATAATGAATCCTGGAGTGGAAGCGTCACTATTTTAGATACTTCAAATTACAAGACAAGAGAGTTACGGTTTAGTGATAATCGCAATTCTTTCATCGCGCGAGGCCCGGCAGGAATTACCATTAGCCAAGATGGCACAAAAGTTCTTATTTCGACGAACGGAGGTGTTAATGAGCTTAATAAGAAAATTAGCTCTCTGGTTATTTTAGATATTTCTGAATTGATCAAGGTAGGCTCCGATATTGATACGGTTAAGATTCCTTTTGGTCAGATGAATTTTGATAAAATTGGAGGGAGCGGGATCGCTTATGATTCCACTCGTCAACTCGCCTATATTGCTCAAGATGGTTATTTCGATGGGGCACGTAATTTTATCCCAACCAATTTAGTCAGTGTGATCGATCTTTCGAAGGTGACCGACGTGACCGATCTCTCAAAAGCTCATGTTACACAATTAAGTTCGAAGAGTCATTTTGTCGGTCCAGTCGAGGTAAAATTGAATAATAATGATTTATACGTGGCAAACCATGGCCCAATGCCGTTAGGAGGAGGAGCTAAAACGGTTACTCTTCTGACCAATATTGATAAAATTGATATCACTCAGAACAATATCGATCTGGATAAAAATAAACCTGCAGGAATGCAGATTATTGATTTACCAGTGACTCCCTGGCCAACCGGAATGACTTTTTTTAACAACAAGCTTTATCTGACCAGTTTGAATGAACCACAATTTGGGTCGGCAATTATTACATTGATTGATAATCCTGCAACCGCTCCCCAATTTTTGGAGATCATCCATGGGATCGATCAGACGACCGATAAATATTATGACGGTCTAAAAGCCAGAAACAGAATTTATGACATTGCTGTAACCGCGGATGGCAAAAAGATTCTCGTTGCCGGTCAACCTTGGTATGTTCATAAAGAGGATGCTGAAAAACTGGGTTCATTGTATATCATCGATCATTCTGCCACCGAAGGAAAGCTCTCAGGAATAGTCGATCTTGATGGGCAGAGAGGTAGGAAGGTTAAGAAAATTGAGACAGGTTTGGGGACCAATGGATTGGCGCTTGCGAAAGATATTCCTCTCACACTCGATTTGCCGAAGGAACTCAAATTTACCACAAAAGTAAATACCACTTCTGAGGTTCAAAAAGTCAGCCTAAAAAATAATGCTTCGATTGTTCTGCATCTCTTAAAAGTTGCCCCGGATCCGGATGTTTTTACGATTGAAAAAAGCTCTACCTGCAAAGATCGACTCATTGCCGGTGAAAGTTGTTCATTAGATATTACTTTTAGGCCTAAGGCATTTAATACTTTCAATGGGACTTTGACATTTACTACGAATGCCGACAACGGAGATGTGGATGGGAAGCTAGTAGTTAAGCTGACAGGGATTGCTGTGGATGATTCTGGAAACCCAGGCCCTATTGTGACACCTACTCCGACGCCTGATCCCAATAATCCAGACACTGCTGAAGGTGGAGGCGGAAATGGTTGCGGTTGTCATGTCGGAGCCGTGACCACTCTCTCTTCACTTCTTGCTCAAGGGGGACTATTTGTTTCAATGTTCTCTTTGATATTTTGGATTCGGAGAAATAGAAAAGAATAGAAAGTTCAAAAAGAGTGTAGAAAAAGGTGCTTCGAATTTAAATTGAAGCACCTTTTTTAATTTTTGAGGTTTTAGGATTCAAAGAATTCTTTCAGTTCGGCACGATGTTTTTTGGCATCTTCAAAACCAAGTTCCAACAATTTGTTTAGGTATTCTGGAATAAAGGTAATGTATGACAAGAAATCGACACCCTCGCTCGGATCTACATCCAGCAAGCGAATAAGAGTTTTCTCAAAATAGGTGAAATGTTTTTTTCCTCCACGCTGATAACAGTGCCTGAAAATTTCCCCGATATCTTCGGAGGGACGTATTCGGAGAAGCCGAATTTTTTTTAATCCTCTCTCTGCGACATCTCCTTTAATATTTTTTTTCTCCAACATCTGATTGATTTCAGTGAGAAATTGTTTTCCGTAAACCTCTTCGCACCATTCGACGATTCGGTTGATTCTTTCTAATTGTTCTAAGTCGTACTGGATTTTATCTAGAAAAACAGAATTCATTACTCTTCCAAGGACCTGTCCCAACGAAGGGATTTTTCCTTTTTCTCCATGGTAAGGGATTTTATCTTCAGAAGTGGCGCGATGATTTAACCCGATCACAAAAATGGAATCAGCTCCCAATTGAATCGCCGGAGACATCGGCGTATTCAATCTTAACCCTCCATCAACATAAGCGGTTCCATTCACCAAAATAGGAGGGAAAATAACAGGAATTGCCGCAGAAGCAATGGCATGAATCGGCTGGATTTGAGTCAGGTGAATCATATGTTGTCCGGAATATTTAATTTTGGAATTTTTCTCTATAAAAAGTTCCATTCTTCCGGTGGCAACATTGGTCGCAACAATAGAGATCGCCTGCACCACCCCTTTTTTAATATTTCGGCTGATATTTTTCCAGGGGATCGCTTTTTCCAAAAAAGGGATGAAAGGGGCGGTATTCAAAAATCCTGGAAAATGAACCGCCCCTTTTCTCGATTTTTGAATCATTTTAAAAAGGATACTTTTACTACCCCGGGTGAGAAAAGACAAAATCGCTTTTGCATTTCTTTCGTAAATATTTTCTTCTTTAACACTTCTCCAGAGTCTTAAAACCTCTTCTCCTTGAAAGGCAAGATCGTCCGCAGTCGCTGCCAAAAAGCAGGTGTTGATGGCACCGACCGATGAACCACAAATAATATCAAACGCTCTTTCACGGTGGGGAGAGGGGAGGGCTGTTCGGATATAGTTCAATACTCCAGCCTCATAAGCACCACGCGCACCCCCTCCTGAAAGAACTAATGCCAATTTTGAGGGAGATTTTTGGGACATGATGAATTATGATTATATACTCATTTAATTGGAGAAGAGAACGATTAAAAAACAGATCATAGGGGATTCATGGCAAATCTAGGTCTTATTTTGTCGGGTGGAGGGGCAAGAGCTGCTTATGAAGCAGGAGTCATTCATTATATTCGTAGCGCGTTGCCATCCAAAATCGCAAAAAGAAATTTTGATATCCAGTGTGGAAGCTCCGCAGGAGCAATTAATACCGCTGGAATGGTTTCAATGGCTGATGATCCTCTGCGACAGGGAGAGTATTTAAAGGATCTCTGGCTCAATCTAAAACCGGAAGAGGTTTACGAAAGGGATTTTACCGCGGCGTTCAAATTTTTCTTTTCTTCTTTAGGTGGAATTATTCGTAATTTGACCACCTTCGATATTTTTAAATTGGTCACCCGCAAAGGACCACATTTTAATTATCTGCTCGATAATGCTCCGTTGAAAAAATTTCTGAAAAAGAAAATTCAATGGGAAAAGATTGAAGCAAATATTCAAAAAAGATTTGTTTCAGCTATTTCGATCACTGCAACGAATGCACGGAGTGGCCGAACGGAACTCTTTATCAGCCGAAGAAAAGAAATTGAATATTATGGGGAATATAGAATTCATGAAATTCCGATTCAACTAGAGCATGTGATCGCCTCGGCAGCGATTCCTCTTGTTTTTCCAACGGTGAGAATCGATAAAGTTTATTATACCGATGGCGGCCTTCGGCTTTATACTCCGATGTCTCCAGCAATTCAGCTTGGGGCCGAACGTTTATTGATCATCGGTTTACATCATCCAGCCACTCAAAACCAAAAGGATGATTTTGATCTAAAAGAGATGAAATATCCACCTTCCGTGATTCAGTTGGCAGGGAGACTCATGAATCTCATTTTCCTCGATTCGGTAAAATATGATTTGGAGCAATTGAAGAGAATTAATCATCTGATCGAGAGAAGTGAAGAAGTCTATGGGAAAGATTATTTAGATAAAGTAAATTCTCTTGTAAAAAAGGGTAAAAATTTGAATGAACCGATCAGTCATGAGCTGAAGAAAATTGATGTGGTTGAAATCCTACCTTCTGAATTTATCAGTAAAATTTTTGAGGATTGGTTTAATAAAGCCAGAAAAGGAACCTACAAACTTTCATCGCTTGAAAAACTTCTGATGAGACTGCTCGATTTTGATACCGCTGGAGCGGTCGAGTTGCTCAGCTATCTGACTTTTTCCCATGAGTATATGAAATCTTTGGTAGATCTAGGATATGAAGATGCAAAGAAAAATCGGGATCGATTGATTGATATTTTATCGGGTCCATAATTTAAACGACTGAAGTCGTTACTACCTCCAATAATCAAAGAGCCTATTCGAGAGATTGGATTTCCTATTTTAGCGATTGAAGCGGCCATTCGAGAGATAAGATCTCTTATTCCAACGATCGGAATTCCTATTCCGGCGATCAGAGATCCTATCTCAACGATAGGATCTCCTATCCCAATGAATAGGAGATCCTATAAAAAAGAACGGAGATCCGATCTTGGCGATAGGATTTCCTATTCTAGCGATAGAAGCGCCTCTCTAAAAGAGGGGAGTGTTACCTTAATAGGTTGCAAAGTAACAGAAAGGTTGAAGTCTCTTCGGATTTCATCGAGATCGATGACCGGTTTGACAAAATAGGATGGAGTTCTATAATCCGTCACTCAAAATCCCCTCCCCCTTGAGGGGGGAGGGTTAGGGAGGGGGTGAAAATCACCGACTGGGTGAAAGCATTCCAAATTGTCACCCTCCCCCTAGGCCCCCTCCCCTCAAGGGAGGGGGAATTTTCGAAAGAAATCAAGTGTCGGATTATGGAGTTGCTGATTTTCAAAGCTCCTATTCTATGTCTCAGAACTGTTCCAAAGATCTATTTATGAACTCTTCTCCAACCTACATAAGCGAGCGGTATTAACCAGAAGAATATCATCATGAAGTGAAATGAAATGGGATTAGTGATTAAGTTACATCCACCTCCGCTTTCTCCTCCTTCGGGAGCCGTAGAGGCATCGGCCTTTGCTACGGTGAGCACCAATTGTTCAGTGACATTCACTATATCGTTCTTTGCTCCGAGATTGATGTTGAAAGTTCCATCGGTCGGGGGAGTTCCACTGATTACTCCACTCTTTGAATCAAAGGTGAGCCATGCGGGTAATGAATCTGCGCTTAAGGCGGTAATTGGACGATAACTCACTGCGGTTAGAGTATAATTAAAAGGGGTTCCTGCTTTCCCATTGGCGGTGAGAGAACTTGTGATGGCAAAAGGAGTGATAAAGCCGCCTAAACCACTAAACCCACTTCCTGCGGCAATCGGGGTCCCATTGGGATTGATCACCTTATCAGTTACAGGGTCAATCACAGAGACTGTGCCATATTCAGCATTTATCACATAAACTTTTTTTCCATCGGGGGTGATAGCAATTCCTGCAGGCCTAACTCCTACGGCAATTGGGGTCCCAATGGGATTGATCACCTTATCAGTCGTTGGATCAATTACAGAAACTGTGGCGTCGTTAAAATTTGTCACATAAGCTTTTTTTCCATCGGGGGTGATAGCAATTCCTCTAGCCCCACCTCCTACGTCAATCGGTTTACCATTGGGATTGATCACTTTATCAGTTGTTGGATCAATTACAGAAACTGTGGCGTCGAAAGTATTTGTCACATAAACTTTTTTTCCGTCCGGGGTGATAGCAATTCCTCTAGGACTCCATCCTACGGCAATTGGCTTACCATGGGGATTGATCACTTGGTTAGTCGCAGGATCAATCACTGAAACTGTCTTATCGTTAGCATTTGCCACATAAACTTTTTTTCCGTCCGGGGTGATAGCAATTCCTGAAGGCTCATCTCCTACGGCAATCGGCTTACCATTGGGATTGATCACCTTATCAGTTCCAGGGTCAATCACCGAAACTGTGTCGTCGTTAAAATTTGTCACATAAACTTTTTTTCCATCGGGGGTGATAGCAATTTCGTCAGGCCCGCCTCCTACGGCAATCGGGGTGCCATTGGGATTGATCACTTGATTAGTCGCAGAGTCAATCACCGAAACTGTGTCGTCGTTAAAATTTGTCGCATAAATTTTTTTTCCATCGGGGGTGATAGCAATTCCTTCAGGCGTCCTTCCTACGACAATCGGGGTGCCGGGATCGATCACCTTATCAGTTGTTGGATCAATCACAGAAACTGTAGAATCATAGTAATTTGGAATATATGCAAAAACTCCTGCCGTATTTCCATTCTGAATCTTGAGAAGAAAAATAAAAAGAATTGAAAATGTAATTAGAAATATTTTTTTTTTCATATATTAAGAAACTCCCTTTGATTTTACTTTTAGATGCAAAGCATTTTATCGAGTATTTATTATCGTTACTCTATCTAGAATGTTGCTATCTTAGTCGCTGCAAAAAAAATTGAATTTAAAAACTTTACCCCCTACTCACCCCAAGTAAGTGAATGCACACGATAGGAAGATCCTTAGGAGTATTTTTAAATTATATTGATTAGATAAAACTAAGAAAACACTTTTTAAATCAGAGTGATAGAGATAGTTAAACCTGTAAAAAAATGCTTAAATTTATCCCCTCCGGGGACGAGCCGGTCAAAAACCGCGTGGCTTGCCACGGAATC
>CAZQOW010000054.1:0-12555 GCA_964595045.1 uncultured Pseudomonadota bacterium | reverse complement strand
ATCGAATAGGCCATTAGGGTCGATAGGTCAAAAAAGGCTACTGAGAGAAATAGAGAGAAAAAAAGAATTGCTTTTAAAATATTTTTTTTCATTTTCTAAATTTTATAATTATAAGTGGAAATTGACAGAATGTTTATGGATCAGCTTCTGAAGCTTACTTGATAAATTTTATTTCAAGTAAATCCCTACTATTAAATCAGAAATGCCCTGATTGTTTCATTTCGAAAATTTGTTTATTAATTACAAAATTAATTTTTAAAAAGGAGATTAAAATGAAAAACAAATTTATAGGGACATTCGCCTTTGGAGTTTCGCTGATAGCCATTTCTCCAGTTTCAGCTTTTGCTCAAGCTGCTACGACCGGTGGAGTAGGGAATTCGCCTGTGGGTGCTGGCCCAACTGCTACTCCTACCACTCCTGGCCAAACAAACTCTACAGGAGTGAACAACGGTCCTGGAGCAATCGACACAACCGGAGGATCCACTAAAACAGTTCCTCAACCAGGAAGTTATCAAATTGAAGGTGCACCAAAAAATAATAATGCAGGCATTCGAGAAAATAACTCTACCACCCCTGCTGGAAGAATGCCGGCTGGAACACCTGCCGGAAGAATGCCAGCAGCTGGAACGACAAGAGCTGTACCTCCTCCGTCCAATTAATCTATTAATATAGTTATTTTAAATAAGGGGAGTTTGTTCGCTCTCCTTATTTTTATCTTAATAGAAAGATTCATTTTAAAATCTATTGATTCAATAAATAGAAAAAATAATATATAAAAAAACGTAACTGAATATTTCAGTTACGTTTTTTTTTGGTTACTTAACTTTTGTAGTTTTATTTTAAGAATCTAATTTTTTCCATAGTTCGCTTGCTAATTCAGCACTAGGTTTTCCTTCTTCAGAAGCCACTAACTTTCCATCTTTATTATAAACTAAAACCACTGTTTTCTTTTCTTTCACTTTCAGCTTACTTCTTAAAGATCCTTGCTGATCCACTAACAAAATAGGATCTTTTCCAGGTTTATAGTCTTTTTTCATCGAGCTCATTGCTTTACCTTTAAAACTGCTCGGTTTCATATCTTCAACAAAAACTATATGACCTTTATGTTCTCCCTTAGCTGGAGGAAGAAATTTAGCCCAACCTTCCTGCGCGTCTTTATTGCTCAAAATAGGAGCAGTTACTACGATAACGAGCCCATTTTTCGCAATTTCTGATTTTGATTGCTTCTTTCCAGCCGGATCTTTCAAAGAAAAGTTAGGTAAAGTTTGAGCGTAAGATGATTTATTTGAACTTTCTTTAGCTAAAGAAAGTTTAGCGTTTAATGCTACAACTAAAATTAAACTTAAATTTAAAATTGCTTTCAATCGCATCATAAAACCTCCATTTAAAAACTATTTACATCCGCGTAACAAATAAACTGCAATTAAGATCGGAACAGGAATTCCAACCAGCCAGGCTAAAACATAACCAATTCTTCCTTCTTGAGATTTGAAATCTTTTAGAATTTTTTCTTTTATTTTTTTCATGATTTTTCCTTTCTATTATTTTTAGAGATGGTGAATTTTCCGAAATCAAATCCGATATCGATTCCGCTTCCGGTTCCAGTTAAACTTAAAGAAACTTCCCCTTTGGTTAAAGCTTGAGCACTACCAGATTTTACCACTCCTGCATGTGCTTCTGCTGTAGCATAATCTCCAAACAACTCTTTGATGCTTGCTACTTTAGAGAATTTTCCATGCCCATTCACAATTTTACCTTTTCCAAAACTTAATCCACCTCCTTGAGCTCTTAAGTTTACTTTTGCTTTTTGACCATTGTCACACTTAATGGTTCCATATCCTTTTCCCGATTTATAAAAGATAGACCAACTTTTGAGTGTAAAAGTCATTTGACACTCGGTTTGCGGAGTATCCGCATGAACAAGTGGAGAAAATAAAATAAATACAAAAAGTGTAAAAATTATTTTAATAGGTCGAATAGATTGATTCATAAATTTGCGTTCCTTTTTAAAAAAGATTTCAAAAACTACTTGAGATATATTTTTAGAGGAATATGCCCATGTAAAACAATAGGGGCTAAAATGGTTTATGACTGAGGGAATACCCTAAAAAAGACTTTAATTTTGATTCATTAAAACAGTGTAAATAAATTTGGATTTTTTAACTAACGATGAAAAGTACCAAAAGATTAATCATCTCTTGATTTTAAATGAATTGTTGTGAAGAAAACTGATGATTTTAATATTAGCTTGAGAATCTATTTTTTCTAAGAATGTAGACTTTTAGAAATGAGGCTCCGAAATACAAGATTTGGGCACTAATATAAATCCAGAGCATCAAGATCAAAATAACCTCTACCCCTTTATAAGCGCTTAAATAGTTGCTTCGAGAAAGATAAAATGAAAGCAACCGCTTGACTAGTTCCCAAAGAGAGGCAGTAAAAAGTGCTGAAACAAATACATCTCGCCAATAGAGTTTTATTCCAGATAAATATTTATAGGTTAAACCGAAAATAAAAGTATTTAAAAAAAGCGTAGAAAAAAGCGTAATAAAGAAACTTGAAAAACTTCCGATGAAAGGAAAAGCTTTTAGCTGATGAATGAGATAATGATTAAAGGCGGTTACAAGAATTGAAAGAATTGCCAATATTCCGATGCTGAAAATGATCAATATTGCAAAAAGTTTGCTGTAGAGAGTTTTTTTCAGTAGATGAAAAACCCCTCTGGATTTAACCTCATCGTTCATTTTCCATAATCGACTTAAACTAAAACGAAGATGTTCAAATACTTGGGTTGAGCTGAACAATAGAACAAGAAAGCCGATAGTGCTTGCCGACCATGCTTTTTTCTTAAGAAGATCGAGTCCTTGTTTGATGAAGTGGCTGACCTGCTCTGAAGAGTTCAAAGAAATTTCATACAAGAGTTCTGATTGATAATTGATGGCAGAATTCCAAAAACGTAAGAGATACCCGAGAATCGAAAAAAGAATCAAAAAAAATGGAAAGATCGAGAAGAGCGCATAGTAAGCGAGCGCTGCCCCCATCTGCTCTGAATTATTGTGGAAAAACTCTTTCAAGCTTTCCTTCAACAGCACTCCGATATTTTTAAAACGATCTCTTATCATTTTTTTAATTTTGTGATTCATTGATTGCATTGCTTTATCAACTTTCAATACATTAAAATAATAAAATACGGAATTAAGAAGATATTTTGTATTTTTCGAAAAAGGATTTTATTCATGCAACTCAAAGGGGAAATATTTTATTTATATGCATTTGATGTGGCAGATGAAATCAGAACAGAGGGAATTCATAAAATCCTTTCCCGAGAGGCGATCCCTTATGCCATTCATCGGGATCATACGACTCCGAAAGAGATTCCATTTTATCGCCCCTTAACTATTGATCTGAAGAGATCGGATTGGAAGTTCAATCAGAAAGTACTTCAACCGGTGATACGAATCTATGATGCCGGTGTAGTTTCTATTCGGATCTCTGTCCCTTTTCAGGTCGATAACTTGAAAGAACTGCTTCGGTTTCATCGACCTATTCTAGATAATCAACATTCACTTGATAACGAAGCGCATACTTTATGCACAGAAGTTGTAGGCAATTTGCAGGAATATCTTGTTCGTGGAGCGCTTAAAGTTCAAACTCCCGAGGCCTATACGGTTTTTGCCCTCAAAGAAATTGGAGAGGAAAAAACTGTTTCTAAATGGACTGAAGATTATCGTCGCGAAATTGCCGGGCTTCTTACTGAAACTACGCCGGAAGATCCTTCCGATCAACAGGTTGACGAGGTTTTTCGGTATTTTCTCAGTTTTAGCCAAAAAGATATGATCGTAATTGATTGGGATGCAGCTTTAATGGTTGATCTTACAGAAGCTGCGAATGATGTAATTTATGCGTTGGAGGTTGCCAATATTCAGCTTGAGGAGCTTGTCTTGATGGATCAGAGAGTGGATCGATATCTCGATCGTGCTTATGAGGAGCTTGAAAAAAAACAGCATCCTTCCTTTCGATTACGTCATACCGATCTTGCCTACCTAAGACGTTTTCGAATGAATGTCGCCAAAATTACTGATGAGGTTTCGAATATCAGCAAATTTTTTGGGGATTGGTATTTGGCGAGAGTTTATCTGGCTGCCCGCGAACGGTTTCATCTCAATAGTTGGCGAGCAAGTATTCAGGATCGGTTTTCAAACTTGAATAGTCTTTATGAAATTTTACGTTCAGAGGTGACCGAGTCGAGAATGTTGATACTCGAAATTTTGATTGTGTTATTGTTTGTGATTGATCTGATTGTTCTTTTGTTGAAACATTAATTATATCGTCTTTGAAAAATAAAAAAACCTGATGAAAACTTTCATCAGGTTTTTTTATTTTAATCTTATGAAAGTAATTACTTTATATTTCGTTTAAAACGACGAAATGTATAAAGGGTACCTGGGATTAAAAAACTCCCCAACCATTGAGCCACTGTAAAAGGTCTCAAGGTTTCCAAAATAGAAGGGTTGATCATGCTGCTGGTACAGTTCACGAGTGGAGCGGATCCGCAACCCGATGCTTGGCCATTTCCTCCCCCAGAGCCTTGCAATGGATAACAACTCGTATCAATAGAAGGGACAGAATCGATACAGTCAGGATCATTCGGACAAATCGTTGATCCTGGACAACAGCCATCTCGAGTTGTACTACAAGAAATTGAAGTTGCTTGGCAACTGGTCGAAGTAAAAGTGGTGTTATCAGAGCTCGTGCAATCAACAGGACAGGTCGTAGAGTCTTCACCTCCGGGAGTATTCGGAGAACTCGGTTCGCAGATACCATTGCCACACTGATTCGCAGTGCAGTTGTCTAGATTGACAGAGGTGATTTGGCAAATTCCCGAAGTTATTGAACTACTACATGCCAGAGTGGTGCAGCTTGTACTGGTGCATGATACTGCGCCAGAAAGACAAAATTCTCCAGCCGATGCAGCGATTCCAGCTTTAGCGGTCAGAATGATTTGGCAGAAGATCGCCACGAAGAAAATTCTGTAAAGAATGTTTAACCAAAAGAATTTCTTTTGCTTTTGCATATTTCCCCCCTCTCGTTTAAGTTTAAATGGATTTCAGCGAAGAATTTTATGTTGCAACTTTGATAAAGACAATAGAATTTTTGACTATTTTAACAAATCTCTTTTGAATAAACTTTTAGATCAAAACTGAACTCTTCATGAAAAAATAAGAAATAGATTTAATTATTCAACCCAAAAACTTATTTTCTATTGAGTTATATGTGATTCCGCTCATGAGTCTTTTCTTGCTCTCTCGTATCCATGAGGTAGACGAAAAACGTTCGAATTGATATGCAAAGTCTCAAGCGATCATCACTCAACTATCTTTCTTTTTGTTATCGCATCTCCTCTTTCAAAAATTAAATTAAAAACCACAGTCAACTTTAAACTTCTTTCTGCAGCTCTTACAGCTTTTGGAAAAAAGCATCTCCCTCTTTTATAAAACAGGGTAAAATTAAGTCAGAATCAGGTTTATTTATTGGTCTTTACGAATCGATTGAAAAGGAGAAAACCATGACTTACTTTTATGAAAAGATAATTCTTGCTGCCGTTCTGATCTCTTTTTTATTTTCAGTGTTTCTGTGGTTTATGAAATCTCATGAACAGGGAGTTTTTGTAGGGCTTTGGGTTCCATCCATTCTCGGTATAGGGATTTTTTTCCAGAATATTTTCAAAAGGGGGCGATATGGAAAATAGTCTTCTTTTTACCATTGGTTTTTTGATCGTTTCAATGGTGACAGGGTCTTTGGTGTACGGTCGGATCAAGTTTGGTCAATTTTTGGATGAACAAAATCCGATGAAAGAGCTCGCAGAAAATCGAATGAAGTTGGAAAAGAGCGAAAAAATTCCAAGCTTTCCCTCGCATTTTAAAAATCCTATCCAATTATCACTTGCGCAAGCTCTATTACAAAAAGCAGAGTCGCAAGAAGATTGGTTTTTGTTTTCTAAGCAAGAGGGTAATGATCTTCATCATCCCTTTAGAAAAAGCAGTCGATAATATTTTCTAAGAAATCGATTATAGATCAATTCAATCATAGTTTTTATAATTGTTTTCTATAATAATAAGACTTTTTTAACTAAAACTTTCAGGATAGAATTATTCGTCAGATTTCGTCTCTAAATTTTGAGAAAAATAATTTTTAAAGGAGCGCTTCATGGATCCACTTATTCATCCAAATGAAAAAACCTATTTCACCATTACATTGGTTTTTAGTATTTTGATTTACCTTCTCCTTCTCATCTCCTGCATAGGTTTGATTTATGGAGTGATGATCGGTGGATTTTTATTACTATCCCACGGAATCTTAATTGGACATATCAAGGGAAATGGAGTCAAAATTAGCGAAAAGCAATTTCCCGATATTTATCAAACGGTTCAACAGCTCGCCTCACAAATGGGGATGAATTCTGTTCCAGAGGTATACATTCTTCAACATGGTGGAATTTTAAATGCGTTTGCGACGAAGTTTTTTAGTAGATCTTTTGTGGTGATTTATTCAGATCTTCTTGAGGTGGCTTATGAACAAGGAAAAGCAGCGGTCGATTTTGTGATCTGTCATGAGTTGGCTCATATTCGTCAGAATCATCTCAAATGGCGTTGGGTTCTTTATCCATCGATGGGAATCCCGTTTTTGTTTCAGGCGTATTCGAGAGCGTGCGAATATACCTGTGACCGTTTTGGAGCGTATTTCACTCCGACCGGTGCATCAGAAGGGATCGCAGTCCTTGCAGCAGGAAAACATCTTTTCAAGAAAGTGAATCTGGAAGCATTTATCGAACAATCGAAAACCGAGAACGGTTTTTTAGTTTGGCTATCGGAGGCACTTTCGACTCATCCCAATCTTCCTAAAAGATTGTTGGCGGTTAATCAACTTCGGGCAAGTTTAACGAAATAATTTATTTTAAATTATTTTTCCTTGCCTCGGATACTCTTCATTCAGTATTTCAAACAGTCTTAATTATGAAATACTTACTGTTGATTATATTATCTGTTTTGCTTTCTTCTTTGGTTTACGCCCAAAATGATTCTGTTCCAGAGTCGAATCCTCAAGCGGAAAAAGCCCCCCTAGGATCAATTTCGTTTTTCTTAAATACAAAACAGCCGATGTCCCAAGGGGAGTCGATTCATGTCGGTGAAAAAGAGAAAGCTTTTTTTTGTGTTCAATTCAATTCGGAAGATCCTCGCATTAAAAACCAGTTACATTATCTCAGGCGTATCGAGATTACTTTGGAAGGGGGAGATCCTTCCCAAAAAATAGTTGGACTGACGAAAAGCTGGAATCGAATTCTATCTCCTGACTCTAAGGGTTGTTTTATCGGAGAAATCAAGATCGCTGATGGTATGCCTCCCGGAAAATACAAGTTGAGCGAAGTTGATTTATGGATGAGCTCTTCCAGTTCGATTGCTCTTCGAGAAGAGATTCCTGAGATCATTCCTCAAGGACTGATTGAAGTTGAATCCCCTAATCATGATTTGAAACCACCGGTGATTGAAAAGATCGTGACAAAAACCCCTTTGAGCAATTACACCCTATTTCGGGGAAAGAGGGCGCGGGGTCGAATTAAATTTCAGGTTGTTGCCACCGATTCTATAGCTGGGGTTGATTCTTCTACTCTTCGGGTTTTCTTTCGGTTTTTGGTAGATAAAAATCTGGTCGATATTCTCGAATCGAAATGTTCCTCATTTCTTCCAAATCTCTACTTTGACTGTGAGCTAAAATTTTCTCGGGGCGAACCGCAATTAAAGACCCGAGTAGTCGAGTTAGTCCTCGACTCGCTGGTTCTATCCGATAAAATTGGAAACGAAACTGAGCTAAAGGAGCCTGAAAGTTTAAAAGCTCTATTCAATGGCAAAATTCTTCATTACATTTTTTATCCGGATCATGGATTTAAAAAGAAAGAGATAGAAGAAAATGACGAAAAATTTCAGGAGGATTTGGAAGATGTCATGAAAAAGTGATTTATAATCCGTTCTGTTTTTCCAAATTGGGCAAGAATTTAATCAATGTAAAACCGGGAATAGAGGCAAGAAAACAGATCGCAAAAAATGAGGTGTATCCAAACTTGGAGGCGAGATATCCTCCAATTGGCCCGGAAATCATTGGCCCAAAAGCCATAATCGAGGTGGCAATTGCATAATGGGCTGCCCGAAATTCTTTCTTGCAGGTTCTCATTTGAAAAATCACAAACGAAGTGGTTCCAACTCCGGCTGCAATCTGTTCTAGCCCATGTACAATGACAACTCCGAATAAGCCAGGCTTTGCGATCGATAGCCAAACGTAAGCGAGAATGGTGAGGTTCATCGTCAAGGCAAGTTGCCATAATCCCTTTCGAAGCCCTTTTTTGGCGACCCACCATCCACCCGCAATAGAGCCTGCGATCGAGCAGATTTTTCCGACGGTTCCGCTGATCCACCCCAATTGAAAAGTGGTAACTCCAAGATCGAGTAAAAACGGGGTGTTCATCGAAAACAGCATCGCATCTCCCAATTTATAGAGGAGCATGAAAATGATAATTATGGCGATACGATCTTGCAGGAGATAGGTTTTGAATGCCTCGAGATAATTTTTCAGATGACTCTTCATTCTTATTTTGAACGAGAGTTTTCGCTCCAATTCTATCCCTGGATCTTTGGCATTTGAAGTGAGAGCCGATTTGGGCAAGAAGAAAAAATTATAAATGAAAACAATCCCAAAAAGGAGAGCGCAGGATAGAAATCCTGCAAACCAGTTGATTTTTCCTGCAATCATCAGTGGAATTGCGGTTCCGATGATCATCGAAACCCGATAGGCGGCAATTCGAAGACCTGCATAAGCGGCCTGTTGTTTATCATCTAACGCTTCAAGATAAAATCCATCAATGGCGATATCTTGTGAAGCGCTTAAGAATGCAGCGATAAAAAAACCGATCCACCAGAATTTCATCCCATGAGGAATCGCGATAATAAAGGCGAGAAAAATCAGCATCAGTAAAAGTGAAAACTGGAGGGTGAGAGTCCAATGTCTTCTTTTCCAAAAAATGTCGATGAAGGGGCTCCAGAGAAATTTGAAAGTATACGGTATTCCCAACAAGGAAGTGAGCCCGATGACCTGAAGCGATGCTCCCATTTCTTTCAGAAAAGCCGGAACGACGCTAGACCTCAAAAAGGTGAACGGAAGCCCCTCAGCAAAATAGATGAAGGAAACCCAGATTGGTGCTTTTGAAATTTTTGATTTGAGAGAGTCCATGGGATTGATGATAAGATTTTAGAATGAAAGTTATTGGGTTATTTCATCTTTGAACGCTTTCCCCGCTTTTTTAAAGGATCTTCCAGTTTTTTTTGCCCCTTTTTTGATTCCACGACCGGTCGACTTAAAACCTTCTTTCATTGAATGGCCTGCTTCTTTAAACTCTGATTTTACTCCATGGTTTTCCTGAGGCGGTTCTGTTGCGCTAGAGAATTGAGAAAATAAAAGTGGAAAGATTATATAAAATATCCATCTGTTTTTTAGTTTCATGGCAATCTCTTTCTGAAAAAAATCAAAATAAAGTTATTGGATCTGTTTTTATTCATTTTTTTTATAAGATCGAGACATAAATCTTATGTTTCTGAAATCGATTTTTTTCGGTAAAAAAGGGCATCGATCGAAAAATTTCCGGCTCCGCTGATCAGCAAAGAAAGAGCAATTCCGAGGAGGGTAAGCGGATATTCAAATCCACGATTTTGACTGAAAAAACCATTGGAGAAATGAACCTTAAAAACCGCGACAGCCATGACAATCAGAAGGCCGAGGCTTGAGAGACGAGTAAGTAAGCCGATGAGAACTGCAATTCCTCCGAAAAATTCGGTGAATGCAGCAAGGTACGCGAGAAAAACTGGGATTCCGGTTTGATGAAGATGATCGACGAAACCTGCCAATCCAGGTCCTTGCCACCAACCAAAAACTTTTTGTCCGCCATGAGCGATAAAAACAGTTCCGATGATCACTCGAAGAACCAGTAGAGAGAGATTGTGAGAGGTCGACTTGCTCATTTCATCCTCCTTTATTTTTAGATATACAGTTTGTTTTTATGAATGAACCGTTTTTATATCTTTATCCTTTGGTAAAAGCAATTTTAGATCTTCGAAAAGAGAAAAGTTTTTTAAAGAACAATCCCTATAATAATTTTTCTGATAATTAAGATCAAAAAATCAATATTCGCTCTTCCGGTTGACGACCGATTTTAAAAAGAGCATAGACTATAAAATATAAAACATTTTTTAAACAAAGGAGAAAATATGAAAAATCGTGCTTATCTTTTTTACTTCCTGTTATTTTTGGGATTGATTGGATTTTATTCGATCTCCTCCTCTATTCACGCCGCGGATGAGCTCTCTTTTATTTCCACTGAAGAGTTGGCAAAAGGGATCAAGGAAAAAAATATTTTTGTAGTCGATTGTAATACCCCAGAAATATACGAAAAAGGTCATATTCCGACTGCGATTCATATGAATAGCTCTAATCCAGATCTTAAACTCTTGCCGAAAGATAAGAAAAGTGCACTTGTTTTTTACTGCAAAAATCCGCGTTGTATGGCGAGTCATGAAGGGGCAAATTTTGCCAAGCAAAAAGGGTATACCAATGTTCGTGTCTATTCGTTAGGAATTGATGGCTGGCAAAAAGCTGGGATGACGATCGAAACAAAATAGAACGTTTAATCATGGTCGACTCATTTCCTGTTTAAAATCATCAAATGATACAGATTTGCGGGTGATTTTTGACCCATACCCATCTTCTCCAACCCTTGATAGCATTGTATTTGAAAGGTTTGGTTGAAAATAAATCTGTTAAAAAGTTGTAAAACTTGTTCATTTTAAACAGGAGGTGTGTATGGGAAACTTTCAAAACAAACAGACCGGGCAGTCCAATTTCGATAAAAAGAAATCGCCCGAACAAAAAACACCCAATTTTCAGGATACGCACGGAAAACCGCTTGCCGGGCCGTCCGTAGAAAGTAAGAACCCTTATAAAGGGCAACCGAATATGCCGGGGAAAATGAAGCATTAAGATATTCGGAAAGTCATTCTGAAAGCCTTGTTTGTCAGATGCAAACAAGGCTTTTTTATTGCCCGATATCTCTTAAACTGGCTCCTATTCCTCCTAGGATCCAAAATAAATAGAACAACCACTAGAAATTAAATGATTTAACAGATATACGCTCCCCCATGGCAATTCTTATCAGTGCACATCAACTCAGTCACTCCTTTGCGAGTCGCTCACTTTTTAAAAATATTTCTTTTTCAATTCAAGAAGGGGAGAGAGTCGGATTGATTGGTCCCAATGGGGCTGGCAAAACCACTCTTCTTAAAATCATCGGTGGGCTTCTTTCTCCAGATGAAGGGACACTCTCTTCCAAAAAAAGTTTGCGAATCGGATTTTTAGAGCAGGTTCCGCAATTCAAAAAAGGTTTTACAGTTCGTCAAACCGTTGAGGAAAAGATTGAAGATTTAGATGATTGGAAAAGTCATGCGTTGGTGGACGAATATCTTTCAAAACTTTCTCTCGATGGCTCCCAATCTGTATCCCCAGAAACCCCGGTTGAACTTCTTTCCGGAGGATGGAAAAAAAGAGTGGCGCTTGCGAGAGAATTGGTTTGTGAACCGGATCTTCTGCTTCTTGATGAGCCAACCAATCATCTCGATATCGAAAGCATTTTATGGCTCGAAGAGTTTATTGCTCGTTCTCCAATTGCCACTTTGACAATTACCCATGACCGAGTTTTTCTGCAAAAAGTTTCCAATCGAATTTTGGAACTTGATCGTAGAAATCCTGCAGGACTTCTCAGTGTCAACGGAAGCTATGCCGATTATGTCGATTTGAAAGCTCAAAATTTGCATGAACAAGAGCAGAAAGAGGCGATTTTAAAAAATACTCTTCGACGTGAAACGGAATGGTTGCGGCGCGGTCCGAAAGCGAGAACGACTAAACAGCAGGCAAGAATTGATCGGGCAGGTGATTTGAAAGATGAGGTGGAGCAACTTTCTGAAAGAAATCGATCCCAAAAAGTTTCCATCGATTTTCAATCTTCCGGCAATCAACCGAAAAAGTTGATCGACGCAAAACAAATCTCAAAATCTTATGATCATAAAGTTCTCTTTTCTCATCTCGATCTTCTTTTAACCTCCGGCACTCGTCTCGGATTGCTTGGAGCCAATGGAGCCGGAAAATCAACACTCATTCGTGTTTTATTAGGTCTTGAAGCTCCAGATCAGGGAAAGATTGATCGAGCCGATCAATTATCGATCGCTTTTTTTGAGCAGAATCGCGAAACGCTCGATCCCAATCAGACCTTGGTTCAGGCGATCTGTCCAGAAGGGGATTATGTCAACTATCGTGGAAATTTTATCCATATTCGCGGTTATCTCGATCGTTTTCTTTTTAAAACAGAGCAGATGAGTATGAAAGTCGGAAAGCTTTCAGGAGGAGAACAGAGCCGTTTGCTGATTGCCCGTTTGATGCTGAAGCCAGCCAATCTTTTGGTGC
>CAZQOW010000053.1:11211-12706 GCA_964595045.1 uncultured Pseudomonadota bacterium | reverse complement strand
ACAGGATCCCATCGGCTGCTTTCAGGAAATTCTTCATGAAGCATCTCGAATGCCTGATTAAGCCAGAGCTGTTTTTGCTGCATGGTTCCTCCGTTGATATTTCCTGTTTTAATATCGTTTTGAATTTCCTGAATGTAGTTCGATAAATATTCGATTCTTTGAAAATCTTGATTGGATTGTGTTGCTTGCTCATTGCCGTCACTGAAAATAAGTCTCTCTTGGGCGGAGATAAGATTTTTTGTTATGTTGGATGAATAGCTCATTGGATTCCTCCTATCCTAAAAGTTGAAAGACAGATTTTACCCTCTCATTCCCCGGACAATATCCATATCGATCTGATGTTCATTCGCATTGAAGTTATTGGCAAACTCGATCGTTCTATTTTTCTGATCGTTGACATCTTTAATGAGGGAAGTGATCAGCTGGATTGTATCGTTGACTTCGTTCATCTGGTTGGTGAGTTTTTGTTCTTCTTTGCTATCTTTCTTTCCTAAAGCCTTGGCAATACTGTCAGAAACTTTTTTTCGGTTGTCCCGCGCATCTGTCAGTTGTTTCGCGAGCATTTCATTCATCTTGGCGGCATCTTTTGATTCGAGCGAAGATAAAATAATCATCGCCAAAGTAAGATTTCCTGATTTGATTGCGGTCATCATAAGATTAAGCTGTTGAGTTACTTTTCGATTAGAGGCAGCAAATTCCTGAAACTGGCTGTTTTTATTGTTTTGCTGAATCATATAAGCGACTGGGTTATACGAAGTGGAAGAGGCGGTAAGAGCCGATCTTTCAGAAGCCGAAAAACCTGCATCGACAGGTTGAACTCCTTTGTTCTGAAGCTGAGAAAGTTGTTTTACAAGATAAACAGAATGCTCGGAGGTGAGACTGCTTTTATTGGGAGAGAGATTTTGAAAGGAAGAAGCAGTGTCTAAAGTGGATGACAGATAGTTTGTGTTTGTCTCAAATTCTTTGTGAACTGTATTCATTTTTTTCTCCTTGGTTTTAATGTTTTTTGATTCTTGTTGTGAGAAGAGTATTGCGAGCGATGTGCCAATCTTTTTCAAAGGAGAGAAAAGATAAAAAATGTTTATATTTTGAATGGTTAAACAAATCGGTCTCTGGAAAGGATTTTCGGTCTGTCCTAAAATCGAACTGATTTTAGAAAAGTTCCTGTCTGATTTTCGGAAATTCCAAAAAACCAAAAAGCCCTGTCTTTTTGAGACAGGGCTTTCGGCGCCTTCCATCCCAGATAGAGTTTTATAAAATCTATCCAGGTGAAACTTTTTTAATTGAATTAAATGTTAAGCTTGCTCTTCAAAAATAGGGGTGAATGGAAATTTTTCCTTTTCTGAATTAACTTCTGAAATAGAGCTGATCTGTGAAAGAATCGAGGCTGCTTTGGGAGAAACCTTCTCAATTAGCGGAGTTAGTTGAGAGATCAAAGGGAAGAAACCTTTGATCGATCCCAAAACATTTGTAAGTGGAGAAACAATCTTTGATA
>CAZQOW010000053.1:0-11111 GCA_964595045.1 uncultured Pseudomonadota bacterium | reverse complement strand
AAGAAACCTTTGATCGATCCCAAAACATTTGTAAGTGGAGAAACAATCTTTGATAAAAAAGGGAGTGCTTTTGAAAAGAGATCTCCGACTTTTGAAAGAACTCCTCCTCCCGGAATTAAATTTAACGCACCCGAGGCGATCTCTTTTATAAAACCGGAGATATTTCCCTTTGCGATTTGGGCAATCCCCTTCAACAAACTCCAACCGCCTGAAATTGCTTGTCCTACGACCGGAATGAAACTTAAAAACGGAGAGGCAAACTTCATGATTTTTGAAAATACTCCGATGATTTTTTTCAGAAAGCCGAAAAAACCACCTGATTTTTGGGGAGCCTCTTCCTGACTT
Organism: uncultured Pseudomonadota bacterium; assembly: GCA_964595045.1. GTDB lineage: Bacteria > UBA10199 > UBA10199 > JADFYH01 > JADFYH01 > CAZSRQ01. Next base: position 10,766 of record CAZQOW010000053.1, on the reverse strand, counting down.
TCCATTTTTTGTTCCGAAGGTTGAAGAAGATTCAACTTGGTCGATTGAGTCGGAAGTTTGCCTTCAGCTGAGAGACCTGCCGCACTCCATTTTCCGTAAAGTCTTTCCGCTTTTGCAATGTTTGCTTCTAGCGAACTTGTCTTTGAATTTGATTTTTCCATCGGTTTTGAATCATTTTCCTTTGGATCGGTTGAAGAGTCTTGAGAAGAACCTTCTTTCAATAAAAGCTCAAATTTTCTGAGCGTTGTTTGAATCGGGGAAGAGGAGAGAAAAGATTCTTTTTCTGAAGAGCGAGACTCTACTTGATCTTTGTTTCCATTCATTAATTTGAAAAAATCTTGGCTGAAACTTCCTCGATCGAAACTGTTGATGTTTAATCCGTTCATGATTTTCTCCTTTTATATTCCAGCTACTAGTGTGTAAGTTGACAGATAGATTTCATGCTGCTAGGCCGTAATGTATAAGAGGGATACGGCTGGTAGCTTTTATTATTAAATTCTAGAACCGACTCGAATCGCTCTTTGAATATTTTTAATCTTCTGATCCAGACCATAATATTGCCCCTCTTTCAGGTTTTCGATGATGGTCTGATGAAGATTCTGAATTGATTTTTGAACTGTTTCTTCTTTGTGGTTTTTTTGTGTTTCCATGGGAAAAGAAGATTGCACAAGAGAGGCCAAAGAGGCTGAATGAAAGAACTGTTGGTAAAATAATTAGAAAAAGTAAGAGTTTAGAAAAGATTTTTGAAAATATTTTGATTCAATCATTTGATAAGTTTTCACGACTTTGTACGATAAAAGAACTTTCACTGTTTGAATTCTGGAAATTGAATCTATGAAAAATCAAGAGTCGATCAAGCCGATCTTAGATGCCTCCGAATTGAAAATTCTTTCGATCTTTGCCGATACGCTGATTCCATCCACTCAACTTTTACCTGAAAAGCCTTCCGAGCTTGGCATTCCAGAGATGGTCAATGATTTTCTTCATTACTCTTCTTGGGTGGTTGCAAAAACTTTTCGTTTTGCCCTTCAATATCTTGAAATGCGTGCCTATTTTTTCCACTCTTCCATGAAAAGATTTAGCCAGATGAGTGATGAAGAGCGGGCAACTTATTTGGAAAGTTGGCAGCATTCTTCTAAGCTTCATCGAATGACTTTAATCCGAGTTCTTGAAGCGTTTGTTTTATCCAATTATTATTCTCATCCAAAAGTGACCGAAAAAATCGGGTATATTGCAAAACTTCCCAATAAAACCCCCTCTAAATCGCTTTATGGGGACAACGTTATTTTAAACCTTCCTCAAAATGATCTCATCGAGGCGGATGTCTGTATTATAGGAACAGGCGCAGGTGGCGCTCCGATGGCTGCAGAGCTTGCGAAAGCGGGAATGAAAGTCGTAATTCTCGAAGAGGGTGGACGATTTGATCTTTCCGATTTTAAGGGAGATCCAGTCCAAAGATGTAAAAAAATGTATCGGGAAGCTGGGCTGACCACAACTATTGGAGTTCCAACGATTCTGGTTCCGACCGGTCGGGCGATTGGGGGAACCACCACCATTAACTCCGGCACCTGCTTTAGAACTCCAGATGTCGTATTTAAAAAATGGCAGGAGAATTATGGTTTGAACGATATCACCGCAGAAAATATGGCCCCTTATTATGAACGGGTCGAGAAAACGATTAACGTGGTTGAGGTTCCTGAAGAGTTGTTAGGAAATAGTGCAAGACTGATCCGGATCGGTCTCGAAAAAATGGGAATTAAAGGATCGCCTCTCAAAAGAAATATAAGAGGATGTGAAGGAAGTGGACTTTGCTGCTTTGGTTGTCCAACCGACGCAAAACAGAGTGTTCAGCTAAACTATATTCCGCAAGCGTTGGCGAGCGGTGCAAAATTATATGCTCATTGCAAAGTTCAAAAACTGAATCATCAAAACGGAAGAGTGACCGAGGTTGAAGCACAATTTGTCCATCCAATTACCCGAGAAGAAGGATCGAAGCTCAAGGTAAAGGCAAAGATTTTTGTCGTCGCCGCTGGAACGATCAACACTCCGCTTTTGCTGAAAGGATCGAAGCTCGCTGGCTCTTCCGGAGAGGTCGGAAAAAATCTAACGCTTCATCCCGCCGCCAAGGCGTTCGGACTTTTCGATCAGGAGATTAAGGGATGGGAAGAGGTTCCGCAAAGCTATTATTCTTCTGCCTTTAGTGACCGCGGCCTGACATTTGAAGGAATTTTTACACCGCCATCGGTTGGATCGACGACCCTGCTTCTCAAGGGAAAAGAGCATAAACAGGCGATGGAAAATTATTCGCATCTCGCCAGTTTCGGGTTTTTGGTGATGGATCAATCGCGAGGCCGCGTCTGGCGCCGACCGAACGGCGAACCGATTATTACCTATTCATTGAATAAATCTGATCTCAAGAAAATGATCGATGGAACGGTTCTTTTAAGTCGAATGTTTTTCGAAGCGGGAGCGAAAGAAGTTTATCTTCCAATTCATAGTTTTCCAAAAGTGAAATCGATTGAAGAGGCTTCTCAAATTTATGCTGAAAATATCAAAGCAAAAGATTTAGAGGTTTTTGCGTTTCATCCACTTGGAACTTGTCGAATGGGGCAAAATGCTTCTGATTCTGTCGTTGATTCTTACGGAAAAGTTCATGAGATGGAAAATCTTTATATTAGTGACGGAAGTATTTTTCCAACTTCACTCGGAGTGAATCCGCAGCTGACGATTATGGCACTTTCGACTCGAATGGCCGATCATATTCGGCAAAAGCATTTTTAAAAGAAAATTCTTTCAATCATCCAATAAACACTGATCAAAATAATCATCCCCAAAAGTATCTTTTTAAAATAAGAATAAAATTTCGAAACTCTTTTTTGCAGAAAAGAAAAAAGAGGATAGGTAAGAGCAATGATTAAAATTTGCCCTCCCTCCACTCCAAGATTAAAGCAGATCAGCGGGAGTGCAATGGTAGATTTCTCGAGATTTGCTTCTTTGAGAATTGAGGAGAAGCCGAGGCCATGGATTAAGCCGAAGAAGAAAGTGAGAAAGATGATTTTTCCAGTTTTGTCATTCCCGAATGCTTTCATCGGGAATCCGTGTGTGTTGAGGGGGATTCCTGTCTGCGCAGAAGTGACGGGAGATAAACAATTGCGATCTCGACTTAAATCCCAAACCGCCAAAAAAATAATACTCGCCGCAATCGCAGGTTCCACAACCTTTGGCGAAAGTTGCACCAGATCGAGAACCGAAAGTGCCAGTGAAATCGAATGTGCCAGGGTAAAAGAGGTCGCCAGCCAAAATAAAGATCTAAAATTTCTCGCCCCTAAAATCAGACAAAGGACAAAAAGAATATGATCGAATCCGAGAAGAATATGTTCGAATCCCAATTTTAGAAAACTGGTGATCGTGTTCCATTGAAACTCCGAGCTGAAAGTTACTTCGGTACTGTTTTGCGAGAAAGTGAAGCTTTGAATTTTATTATTCCAGTCGATTTTTAGAAGATGTTTATGATCGGGATCACCGTAGAAAAGTCCGTAAGAAACCTGCAGCGGTTCTGCATTCGATAAGCATTGATACGAAAGATCAAAAGTAACCACTTCTTTTGGTAAATCTTTTTCTATTTGGATCGATTGAATTTCACAAGGTTGACTTCCACGGCTGAGGACCAAACGGTTAGAAAGATAATTTTTGATTGCTTCGTCGGTTGAGTCTGCGAATTTCAGATTAAAATCGTTAACATGAACTTTAATATTCCACTCGATTGTAGCGCTAGTCACTTTCATTTCTGAGCTGGAATTTTTAATAACATGCGCGAAGGTAAGAGAAGAAAAACAGAAAAATGAAAAAAAGAGGATGATTTTAAAAATTCTCATAATGAACTCCGTCTATTAAAAACTTATGTTACGCGATTTTCTTTGAGGTTTTAAAAATAAGATCCCCCTCTCCTTTGGGGAGAGGGACGGGATGAGGGGAAACATTGAGATTTGTGTAAATTTTAATTCCTCGCAAAATTATACCTCTCCCCTCATCCGCCCTTCGGGCACCTTCTCCCCTCGGAGAAGGAATTCTTTCGAAACTTTTTAATAAAAATCGCGTCGCGTGAATTAAGAAGCATGAATCGCATCAATACTTTTCACAATTTTCTGATGTTTAGAATTTCGCAATTTTGAAATTCCGATGCAACATCCTATCACAATCACCGAGCCAATCAGCGAATAGAGATCTGGAATTTCCCTGAAAAAAAGAATTCCAAACAGAAAGGCAAAAACAACATTCAGATAACTGATCGGCGAAACTACCGAGGCCTCCTCTAATTTATAAGCGTAGGTCATGCAGAGCTGGCCGAAAGTTCCGGCGATTCCTGCCCCGATTAATGCCATCATCGTTGAAAGTGAGTGCAGTTTAAAATGCGAAAGTGCGAGTGGAAAAGAGAAGAGAGTCCCCAAAGCGGAGAAATAAAATACCATCGTGAAAGATGAGTCGGTCGCATGAAGTTGACGGATCGAGATGTAGGCAAAAGCGGCCATCAAACCACCCCCTAAACCGGCCAATGCAGGTAAATTGTGGTAGGCCAAAGAGGGTTTCACAATGAATGCAACTCCGATCAAGGAAATTAAACTTAAAATTAATCCTTTTCGGGTTATTTTTTCTTTCAGTAAAATCACCGAAAACAAGACTACGAAAATCGGGGAAGTTTGAGAAAGCATCGACGCATCGCCCAAGGGAATATGGGCCGTTGCATAAAAAATAAGGTTGAGCGCGATAAATCCGGTGATTCCTCTAGTAGCAAGGAGAAGTGGATTTTTTCCAAGAAACGATTTTTTTTTGAGTTTGATAAAGGTGCCGATCATCAAACCGCAAACTGCAACCCGAAAAAAGACCGCCTCAAAAAGATCGGCTTCTCGCATCGCATATTTGGCGCAGACCCCCATGATTCCAAAGAAGAAGCAGGAGAGAGTCATGATAAAGATGCCATTCGTATGAAGATGTTTCGTCGAGCGCATAGTTGAGAATCGGCCGTAGATTTGAAGTAGGGGGCATGCCATCGCCCCTAGGTTATTTGCAATTGATGTTTCCGTTTCCTTCCATTGAAAATGAGGCGATACAGTAGGTTCCCTTTTTAGCCACTTTAACATTTCGCGAGATACTTTTCCATTCTCCCGCCAAGGTTTTATAATTCACACTGACCTGATAGTTTCCGTAAGCAAGAGTTTTTGCGACTGGATGCTCACTATTATTAATCACTCCAGCGATTGAAATTTTCCCCCACGGATTTGCTTTGACTGAAAGTAACCCTTGTCCTGAAAGTATATCTGTTTTTTCTTCTTTTTTTTCTTTTATTTCTTTGATTTCAGGTTTTTTAAGTTTTTCGTTTTTATGGGAGTTCGAGTCGAGAGAGGCGAGTGGTGTTATCTTTTGAATGCCTGTTTCTACCGCTTTTGTAAGATCAGGCGAAAAGCTTGGTTGAAAAGAAGTCGGCATGATCGGCTCAAGCGCATTTTTTTTCTTATCTGGCCTAAAATAGTATGCGGTGGTTATTAGAATGAAGACGAGTACGACAAGTCTGATCGGTCTGAAACTTTTTCTCTCTCTTTCAGAAAGAGGCGACTCTAAAAACTGCTCAGGCAAAGAGCTGGTAATCTCGTTAAACGGACGCTCTTTTTTCGATTCAATCATTCGGGTTTGTCGAGATTGAATTGCGTCAGGCAATTTTTTTTCAGAAAGATTTTCCCTGAAACTTTTTAATCGCTCTGACAAATTTTCCGAATTGTAAAACGAGTAATTTTTTCGAACCTCTTCTAGATCTTTCAAAAACTCTTGTCCATTCAGGTAACGTTTTTTCTGATTTTGGTGAAGGGCGCGAATAAAAATCGGCTTTAATGCCTCATCGATTTTTGCACTTTTAAAAAACTCTTCGGAGTTAAACCGTTTCACTTTTTCTAAAACTTCGAGATCCCCTTTACCGGAAAAAAGCCGTTGAGCGGTCAAAAGTTCGTAGAAAATAATTGCCACTGCAAAAAGATCGGTCTGCTCATTCACAATCCCACCCGAAGCCTGCTCGGGAGACATATAAGAAAATTTCCCCTTCAAAATTCCGGTCGCGGTTTCGTAAGATCTGGAAGTCGCATGCGCAATTCCGAAATCGGCAATTTTAATCGATCCCTCTTGAGAAATTAAAATATTTTGCGGGGAAATATCGCGGTGAACAATGTTGAGATTTTTTCCAGCTTCATCTTTTTGTTTGTGGATGTAATCGAGCCCACGCAACATCTCGCTGATGATAAAAATCGCTTCTTCAATTTTTACCGATTCATTTTGGATCTTTAGATTTTCGGTGAAATGTTTGAGATCGACCCCCTCTACAAACTCCATCGCGATGTAGTAGGTTTCACCTTCTTTCCCCAGTTCATGCACCTGAACCACTTTTTCATGATTCAATCGAACCATGATCTTCGCTTCATCAATCAGCATCGTGATAAAATGCTGATTCGCCGACCAGTGCGGAAGAATTCTCTTGATCGCAACTGTTTTTTCAAACCCTTCAATTCCAAGCAGTTTTGCCTTGAAGATTTCAGCGCAGCCACCAGCGGCTAAGCGTTCGGTTAACAGGTAACGTCCAAAGGGGATCGGGTTCATGGCGTTACGGAAATCTACTAATGTTTAGGAGTTGTCAATATCGATTTGTTTTGGAGATTAAGTTGTCGTCAATATTGATAATCATTCGTAGGGGCGAACCTTGTGTTCGCCCTAAAAAATGTTGGCTATATTGAATACCGTTGGCGATGATCCACGCAATCAGGGTGAACACAAGGTTCGCCCCTACGGGACAAATTAGACCGGTTTAAAAATGGCGAGGAAAACAATCGCAATCAAAAGAAAGCTCGGCACCTCATTAATAAACCGGCACGCTTTTTCAGAAAGAAAATAATTATTTTTTGAAAACCGTTTGTGAACAATCCCAGAGAAGATTTGATATCCCATTAAAATCGCTACCAGAGCCAATTTGATATGAATCCATTTCTGCTGAAAAATTTCAGGATGTGAAATCAACATCCCGACCCCAAATCCAATCGTGAGTAACATCGAAGGGTGCATAATGATATAAAGCAGTTTCTTTTCCATCAAACTGTACGCCTTTGCCATTTCCGCATTTTCCCTGAATTTCACATGATAAACAAACAGCCTGAAAATGTAGAACAGCCCCGCAAACCAGGTGACCATGAAAATGAGATGAAATGCTTTGAGATAAGAGTAGAGCATAAAGAACCTTTCCAATTTCCCCGTAGGGGCGACCCCATGTGGTCGCCCCTACAGATAAAAATTTTTTCAAAATTCCTAACGAGATGCAAATTTGATTAAATGGATTCTCCCCATTTTGCAAATTAAAACAATTCCTTCTTGACAAAAAAACAAAAAATTCGCTACAGCAGCATCCGCCTTCCAATTGAATAGGATTTTTCAAGTTTGCAGGAGTTCCGTTCGCGGTCACTTTCCTGTCTTTTTCGAGCATGAGGTTTGTTCTTATTTCTAAAAACGAAATGAGATCGGTGCACCTTTTTGTCTGAAAATTATTTGAAGGATCTAATTCATGAAAAAAATCTTAACTTTATCTGCCATTTTACTTTGCATTTATTCGAATCTTTTTGCCTCTCAATTATCGGTTGAGCCCAAAGAGACGAAGGTTACCGGAGAGGTAGTCGGTGAAGAGGCAGATCCCAACTCTTTCAAACTTCGCTCCATCATCTTTGAATCGAGCCCCACAAAAATCCAAATAAAAATTGAAGGGACTGGCAATTTTGCCAAAGTTCACGAAGAGAAATTTTTCAACCCTGGCCGGCTGATGCTAGAAATTCCGCAGATAGAGAACGGTATCAATCTGAATATCGGCGAATTGACCGATCATATTATCATCCCACGAATTCGTTTGGCCGAGCATCCCCAAAAACTTCGAATTATTATCGATACCGTTTTGCGAAATTTTCCTTCTTACAACATTCAAAAAAATGATCATCAAATTATCCTGACCCTAGAAAAGAATTCCGAAATGCTTCAAGAGGCGAAATCGAGAGCCGAACTTTTTCTAGCGATGCAGAGAAACGATCGTGACGCGCTTCTTAAACTGGGGAGCGAAGATGAGGGGGGCGTTTTATTTGCGGATGGATCAACTTCCTCCTCTCCCTCGAGTTCTCCATTGTCTGCCACTTCCTCTACCGCCTCTGCTGGAACAGCTTCCCCCGAAGTTCACACAATCGGCGGGGCGGGAGGAGTGCAGGTTCAGCCAGGCCAAGGCCCCGGAAACCGCATTGTCTTTATGCTTGATGATCGTCGCGAATACAAAATTTTTGTCGAAGATACCCAAACGCCGATCCACATCCAAAAAATTCGCCCAGTTTACGAAGTGAAAGGGATTCAATCCCGCCTGAACCTGATGGGATACGATACCGGCGGTGTCGATGGCGATGTAGGCCCAAAAACAAAAGCGTCTCTTCGCGCCTTTCAAAAATCAGAACATCTTGCTGGAACAGGAACGCCGACGAAATCGACGCAGCGGGAATTGAAGAAGAGGTTTGGATATTAATCCATTGTAGGGGCGATCCTATGGGGTCACCCTAAAGCATTAAGCGGTTGAACAATATGAATAAATTTAATCTCCATATTCATCAACGCCGATCTGTTCGGTTGAAAGATTACGATTATTCGCAAGCGGGTGGGTATTTTGTGACGGTCTGTTCTTATCAGAAAGAGTGTAAGTTCGGATTAGTTAAAGAAGGGCGCATGCAATTAAATAATGTTGGAGAAATTATCAAAAAAAATTGGGAGAGAATTCCGAAATATTTTAAAAATGTCGAATTGGATGAATTTGTTATTATGCCTAGGGCGTGTCCTCATTTCAGTTTGATCCAGATGAGAGAACAAGCCAGATAAACAATCGCTTTGAAATTTCTGGCCAATTTCTCAAACCGTGTTGCAATACTCCGAAAGTGTTTCAACCTCGCAAAAAGATTCTCTACCAAATGACGCAGCTTATAGAGAAAAGCATCAAACTCCGGATTCGGTTTTGTACTATTCGATTTCCGAGGAATCACAGGATTCATTCCAGACTCTCTCGCTTGTTCCCGAATTTCCTCCGAATCATACCCTTTATCCGCAATGAAATGATCTGCTACCCCTATCTTCTCTATGACTTTGTCTGCGACTTTCGCATCGTGAACTTCACCCCCAGTGATTTCAAAATCGATCGGATTTCCATGCGCATCGGCGGCCATATGTATCTTTGTTGTAGCTCCTCCTCGGGATCTTCCAATTGCTCGCTCTTCTCCAAGCCGAGCTCCGCTCGCATGCTGGTGAGCGCGAACATAACTTCCGTCGGCGAATATCCACTCCGTATCAATTTCGCCTCGTAGCTCAAAAAAAATTCCTTCCACAAACCCTTAGCAGCCCAACGGTTGAAACGATTGTAGGCTGTTTTCCAAGGACATAGTTCTTTCGGAATGTCCCGCCAAGGAGCTCCGGTACGCAGCTTCCACACAATCGCTTCCATCACCTGCCGATTGTTCCGTCGTCGTCGACAACCTTTCTTACGAAGAGTTACTTCAATTTGCTGCCAGATCTTGTCGGTCAAATAGGTTCGTGCCATGATTCCCCTCCAAAAAAGAGGGAAATATCATCAAACACTTAACTCTTCCAATCACTTATCTCTTCCAATCACTTATCTCCTAATGAGGACATGCCCTAATCATTTGCATGGTCTCATTTTTATCCTCAGTTCCCACTGTAGGGGCGAAGCATTTGCGTTTCAATATCAGACGAATGTTTCGAATTCGAGGGCAAATGCTTCGCCCCTACAGGCGTTGCATGGCACCCAAGCTGGTTCTTTGGGAGCGATTCTTCAAAATTTCAAATCAGTCACCACTCGTAAAGTGAATGTAGTTCAAAATACTAAAGGAACTTCTCTCTGGCAACGCAACTACCACGAACATGTCATCCGCAATGACCAATCCCTAGAAAACATCCGCAAATATATTCTGAACAATCCGTTGCAATGGGATTTCGATCCGGAAAATCCGTTTCATTTAAAAGATTCGAATATTTTTGGGCGACCGAATCGGTCGTCTATACAGAAAGAGCAGGCTTTCATATGAATCATCTTTTTCGCACTCTCACCTGGTTTGTTTTATTCAGCTTTATTCAAACGTTGATCCCTTCAGCCGTTTGGGCAAATTCACCCTGGATGAATAAAAATAGAAAAACAGAGATAATGAGCCAAGCTCGTCTTGATAAAATCTCGTCACAAGATGATTCGACAGATAGGGGCGAATCTTGTGTTCGCCCTAAAAATGTTGGTAATGATTCAAGGGGTGGGGATTGTACTCATGATGATCATTCTGATAATAATGGTTATGCAAATATTGATCATTCTACAAAACTTGATGATAACGCAAATATTCAAAGTCAGGGCGAACACGAGGTTCGCCCCTACGATCAGAATAAAAAAGATCTAAAACCAAAAATTCCAAACAAATTCCAACTCCCGATCGCCGCGGTTCTCGAAGTCTATTCCAATACTCTTTCCTATGCAGAACTGAAAGAAATCTCCAACTCCCTCCGCCGTGAAATTAAAAACACTGGTCGATTTCTCGTCTACAGCAAATCTGAAATGCGGAAGGCGATGTCCAAAAACCTCGATCAAGAAATCGCTGCTGCTAAGCAGATCGACGAATATGTTTCACAGGCAAAAAAACTTTACGATGATTTCAAATTCG
>CAZQOW010000052.1:0-12883 GCA_964595045.1 uncultured Pseudomonadota bacterium | reverse complement strand
GATTCTTCTGGGCTCAAAAAACAAATCACTCTATTTTCTTCAGAAGCAGAAATGCAGGCGGTTCACAGATTTTGTGCCACAGACACTTACCTGAGAAGACTGGAGGAGTTGGATCGAAAGCGGACTGAACGCAACGCTACCTTTCGAAAAAAAGCGGAAGCATTGGGTATTCCAAAAACAACCATCGATGCCATTCTTTCTGAAGCCGATCGTTTAACCGGTGGAACTTCAGTCAAATTGGAATTGAGAGATCCAATGGACGTTCAAAATCCATCATCTTCCACAGATCCAGAGACTACACTCACCCCTGGAAATGCAAGTCTGCTCGAAGCTGTCAGTACAATGACTATGGATCGCAAAGCAATTGCATTGCCAATCACTCTTTTCGACGGACTCACCTCAAGACAGTTTGACGGAAAACTCGAAAGTTTGGCATCGGTTTTTCCAGATCCGAAAGATCCAAATACAAAATCGATCACCTATCTCCTACATCTTCCAAGAAATCAGCAGATCACTTTTACCGTCTACAGGAAGATCGTGGGAAACCGGACAAATTACGAGCTCGTCATTGCCGATATCAGCGGATGGGCAATCTCAAAAGCAGGTCTTTCGCTCAATTTCGAAAACCTCCCGATGGGTGGAATGGAATTCAAGTTGTCCAATCACCGCGTTTTACATTTAGATCCGGGAGTTCTCGATCTTCTCGAAGATGGAGAAACATCCACAAACATCGGATATGTTACCCTACGCCATTTGCCAAAATCGTTACCAGTAGTAACTCCCACGCCAACTCCGGAAAAAGTAAAAGTGGAGAAAACAGCTCCAGCAACGGTTTGTGAAGCGCCTCCTATTGAGGTTGCGACGATCGCTATCACACCTGTAACTCCAGAAGTTGCTACGCCAGCTCAGTCTGCTACCGATACCGCAGCAGTTTGTATTGCAGAGCCCGATCTCCCTGCAAAACCTGTGATGACGTTCAACGCCCCTATCGCGCACGATATTGAAGAAAGCACCCGAGCTTCCCGCAGAACTTCCATTCAATTGCAGATGCTGAAAGAAGAGCAAGATAGCAAAGGTAATAACCGCTACTCTTTCCGTCTCACTTTGGACAATGGAGACCGGATCGATTTTCAAGGAAGTTTTGGACAAACAGTAGGAGAATCCCCTTCCAATTATTTTAAGCTTGCAACTTCGATATATTCCGCCGCGGATGGTTCTGCACCCACCGCCATTAAAGGTTACCTCGATATTACAAGGACAGCGGCCGATATCACCGTTTTTCCCTTACCCGGCAAAAGAACCCTTCGGATTCATCCTCATGCGCTTGACATTGCGATAGATCCCCAACCTTATCACCAGGAAAAGATCGGGAGAGCGAATAACAACTTTCTCTCAATCATCGATCCATCTTTGTCGAAAGAAGCGCATGCCACGAGCGCTGCTGCCACGGTTTCAGAAGTCAAAATTGTGAAAAAGCTGGAACAACCGAAACAATACGAAATCAGTTTTCGTTTATCGGATGAAACCTTATGGGTTCTCAATCTCTCGAACGATATAAAAATTGTCTCCGCTTACACTAAAATTGACGGCAGAAGAGTTTCTCTTATTCGGGGAGAAGGTAGACAATCTATCCTCACTTTGACTCATCCGAAAACCGGTTTGGTCGCCTCTTTTTATCCTTGGCGACTGATTCGAAAGTTTATAAGGGATGGTCAACCACAAGATCCATTTTTTGTAGAGCAGATTGGTGTTTCCAAAGCGCCTCTTCCCAAGACTACCCCGTTTGAATTAGATGCTCCTATTACCAACGATTTATCGAAAATACACCAATCGACTCTCTTTGAGAGAGTGTCTCTGGAAGAAATCGGAAGAGAATTTCCTTACGATCCATCCTCTTCCAGAACCTATCGGTTGAAGCTACCAGAGAGTGGGACAGAGATAGTGATTACAGGGAGCATAGTGAGGAATCATCGGCTTTACAAGTTTGCCCCGACCTCGTGCCTACTTTTTCAAGGTCCGGATACCGCTCCGATCGATATCATCAACCATATTTTTAACCGGACAGGATTCGATCGATACAGCCATCCTCTCCAGATCCCAGTTGAGACTCGAGATTCGAAAATAGTTCATGAGGGTCGAAAATTGAGAGTTCTTCCGAGTGCTTTCCAGATTGCTTCAGGAGATGAAGAACTCAGATCGCATTCGACCGCCCTCGTCATTTATCAACCATCCGCCACTGCGCTCAGCGGCCCAACATCAAATGAAGCCGCGCCCATTTCAGAAGATCCAAGACCCTCGACGGCCGAACTCCCGGCAGAACCACCAGTTCGCGTAACCCCTCCGCCAACTCCCGAAGAGACTCCTCCTCCGGTAACCGCTCAATCGATAGAGCCTGAAACGCTTGTAAGGCCAGATGATTCTAAGGTGGTAAAAACTGGCGTTACTTACGGTGAAGGAAGTACCGATGTAGTCGCGCATGTCTCACTTGAATTCAAGAGTGAGGAAAAATTTTTTAAAGGTGGATTAGAATACTCCAAAGACACCTTTGTTCTTTATTTGAATGAAACAGAAGGGGTCGAAATTGTAGTTCAAAGAAAAATCTCATTTAGAGGCCGAATGTATACCCCGATTTCTGCCGTCGCTTACTCTTCAAATCCGGAAGAAATAGGTGAATTAAAAATAGAAGTTAATACCAATTCTTTCACCCTCACTCTCAAAGATGGCGGTAGAATCAAGTTGCTTCCAGGTTTGCTGGTTGCAGCGATCAAAAATCCAGGAACCACCACTTCAAAACCGTTGATCAATATTTTAATGCCGGAGGAAAATCCTTCTACGCTGATTTGTAAAAAACCTTCTTCGGTTCCACCATTGGAACCCGATAAACCTGAGCCAACTCAACCAGCTGTCAAGCCTGAAAAAACAAAAGCTACAACCCCACTTCTTTATGAAACAGAAGAGGGATTAATCGAAGCAAGAAGAAGAGTTGCTGAACAATTTGGGCTCAATCCTGAACTTCTCTATTTGCCTCCCGACCCGAAACATTCTTTTCCAGGGATGCGCATAGAGCCGGCAGAAACCGGAGGATTAAACGCGGAGAATGAAGAGGGGACTCTTTACAGTTATACCTATCGAAAAGGTGATTTTACTCTAAAAGTCTATTTTGCACCAAAAGAGGTACGACGGGGTCGGGGTCGCCAGAGAGTCGTGCCTGTCAAAGCAGAAGCAATCTACGCGGGCCATTCAGGGTCTATTCCTGTCAAAGAGGTTTATTCACTCGAAGGAAGATATTATATCGCTCTCGATGGATCTTTCAAGGGAATGGTTTTTTATATCGATCGCTTCCATGCGTGCCGAGAGCTTTCGTTGCATATGGTGGGAGAAAAAATAGCTGAATTACATGGTCTGAAACCGATCGATTATCATCCTAGAAACGAATATCCTATCCATCCGACAGGACCTGTTCTCGAAGTGGTAGATGCTCAAGTTGCCTCAAATCGGGGTTTGTTGGGTAGAGAGGTGAATGCCTGTATAAGTCCCATGAATTTTCCAGAGCTTCCCCCCACCGCTGCAGGAAAAGCAAGTCCTGGTGGAATGTCGATAACACCGATACGTTCTGAAGCCCCTAAGCCGACTCCAGCTGAGCCGTCCCCGCCCACTGCACCTTACACCCCCGTACCGTCTGAAAGCACTACCGTCCAAAGAATTCAGAATAGAAATGCAGCTGCAGCAGCATTGGGTTTTGAGGCTGGGATCATCGATATCAATCTAAAATATAAAGATTTTTACGGAGTAACGATGATAGCCCCTGAAGAAGAAGGTGGAAATTCCGTTTACGCTCTTGGAAACAATTTTACGCTCCAATTAAAAATCGACACAGGGAAGGCGGGACAGACCTTACTTCCCATCCGAAATCTTCAGGCCACTTATTATGGAGAAGCAATTCCTGTTACGCAGTTCATCGATCAAAATAATCGAACCTGGATCAAATTCGGTGGCCGTCTCGAAGGGGTTGTCTGGATTTTTGATCCTTTTTCTGTCAGCGAATATGAAGGTGGGAAATTTAATCGCCCCCGACTCGCTCTGGTCAGAGCCTCACATCCAAAACTGATGAACCAATTGGAAATTTGGGCAGGTCACCCCCCTTCTAGCTCTCCTTATTCAGGTACTCAAATCGACCTGAACAAGCCTGCCGATCAGAAGACTTTTCTTGAAAAAGGTTTCATCGCACAGCTGCAAAGAAGTGAAGCGGTGGTGAAAGAGTTGTTACTACCTGCCTCATCGGCAGCCTTATCGGAAGGACGTTTAGAAGCTATCTGCGAAACAGCAACAAAAGTTGAACCGACGCAATTAATATGTGAACCTGAAGCAGACTTTAGCACAACCACTCCAATCACCTATCCTGAAGTTGTTCGACAACAGATCGCACTAGCCGAAAGTGCACTAAGAGAAAGTATCCGGGAAGTCATGGTAAGCACAGATAAAAACCTTTCTAGAAGATCTGCAAAAATGGATGCCGTCGTTGCCTTGATCAAAGGTCATCCCTATCATCCTGTTTTACAAGGATGTATATTAGCAATCCAAGAAACTTATCAAGGCGATCCTGGTCGACAAACCTCCGTTTTATGGAATTTCTTTAACGAGTCTTTATCCCATTCAAACGATGTTTCTTTCAACGCTCCTAATCATGTCGACGCGATTGAAAGAATCGTCTCGAGAGCCATTGGAAAATTAGAAGAAAAAGAAGAAGCGGATCATGAACAATTAGTAACTCTCAAGGAGAGAGCTGCCAAGAAAGAAAAAGAAGCGCGAGAAGAGATGAGAAAATTGATTGAAGAAATGATGAAAGAGAAGAGGTAATTTTTATGAGTGATACCAAAGTAGATCCACAATTAAAAACGTGTATGGAACAATACGAAACGGCCTACCCGAAAGGAAATGGATTTCCTTCTTGTAAAGATCTCACCGCAGAAGAAAATAAGCTTCCCGAAGATGAAAGAGATCCCATTAAAATGTTACGTCCTGTCGGACGAAGTTTTATAAATATTTGCGCTTCTCGGAAGTCAATTACCAATGCAAACGATTCCAGTTATCACAGTCATAACCCAGATGAGTATCTATTTTGTCAGGCAGAAGATAAAAAATATTATGTCATCTGGCCTTCTCAGCAAAATTTTCAGGATATCAACGATATTATTCGCATCACCCATGAATTAAATAGAAAGCAAATAGAATTAGCAGGGATCAAAAAAACCAATGATAAAGCGGCAAAAAATTTAGCTGAAGAAGGGATCTTGACCCCTACCGTTCTCAAAGTCGGCATTGGAGGCGTACTTTCGGGAGCGTATATCTTCGGAAAAGCAACTCACTATTTCGACTGGTTACTGGAAAAAACCGTTGTTTCATCTCCAGAACTAACCAAACTCAGACGACAATGGGCTGAGGCAGAATATGGACAAGAAATTATAAAAGAAGAATTGAGAAAAGAAAAAGCTGCCAGAGAAAATAATCAAAATTTTGATCGATGTACAAATTTTTCAAACACCTTATGGGATGCAAAAAAAACAGCGTTTTGGGACTCGATCCGTTCTCCCTACATAATTGCCGCCGTATTGATTCCAGCACTAATTTATGAGGGATTAAGCTTGATTCACACTTCTCCCTCATTAGAGCAACCCAATTCTAATGATGAAATATCCTCAGAAAGAGAAGATTTGACGACCGAACAAGATAAAATCAAATTTCGATCAGTACGTTATGGAAGAACAGAGGAAGAGAATAAACGGGAAAGAATTAAACTGAACCATGACATGGATGTATTAGAGGAGGAGCTGAAAAAAGAAAATAACAGAACAAGTTTTTTAGCGAAGAAAACAGAAGAAGCCTCAAATCATTTAGTGGGAAAAACGTTAACCGCGGTAGCAGGGGCAGCAGCCACCGGAGCTACCTTTGGAGCTCTAGTTCCAATGGTTCACTATACTTTGTCTGTGATTAAACCATGGCAGACTCCAGAGCAAACTGCCCTATCAAGTCTAAAAATCGAATCAGATAAAAAAGCTTATCAATCGATTATTACCGATGGACAAAACGATGCAATAAAACTTTACAAGGATAGCTGCAACGGGAAAGAACCTCCCTACGTAAAAATCGGAGCCGCTCATCCGATCAGTCTTCCAATTCCAGCGCCAGTAAATCAATCGCTCCCTGTTGCAAGTGAACAACCTGCTCTAGCAGAACCTGCACCAGTGCCTGTTCTTCCTGCTCTAGCTGAATCAAAAGCACCGCCAATTTCAGATGCCCAAGCAGATGCTATTTTAGCTCAAAGAAGCTGGATGGGATGGATCAGTGATACCGTTGCCCCTTTAAAATCTTTCACCAACAGCATCGGAGTTACTTCAACGATCCCAACAGTCACAGGACAATTCGCCACTGCTGGATGGGGAGCTTCGATTCGAACCTTTTTTACGATTCGACCAGCACCGACTCCGGTTCGCGTTAGATAATCGATAAGCGACTCTTAGAAGATTATTCGGTTAAACAACAACCCCGACAACAGCTTCGGATAAAAAAAGGTCGATTTCTGCGGCATTCTTTCACCAATCTCACTGATTGCTTCAACTTGTTTAATTTTTGTCGGATTCAAAATAAATGCAGCGGACGCTTTTCCTTCTACCACCTGATTCAGCGCATCGTCTGCATCTTTGATATAAAGCACTTTATCGGCATCATATTCTTTTCCAGACTCGACTTTAAAAATATGTGGAAGAAGATATTGATGAAGAATCGTTACATCGAGCTCTCTCACCGGTTTCTGTAATGCAGAAAGTTCTGAAATTTTTTCAAGATTAGAAGTAGGAATCGAGAGAAGTTTCAATCCCTTGTTTTTCAGGCTGATTAAAAAAGCAAAATCATTCTCAGAATATTTTTTGAGCTCAGCAAAAGCTTTTTCCTTTTCGTTTTCCGAGAATTCTTCAATCTTGAAAAGAGGTTGCAGCTTTGCTTTCGCTTCTTCCCAAGAAACAGAAATCGGTGCCGTAACGACTCGATGCGTAGGAAGAATAATTAATCCTTCATCTTCCATTGGGCAAAAATACATCATCACATAATCACTAAAACTCTGAACTTCCCCATCCCCTTGATAGGAGCGGTTTGGAGAGAGGGTACTCTTCAAATAATCCCGATAATTCAGCGCGGTTTCGTAGCGATGATGTCCATCCGCAATCAGAATCGTTTTCGGTTCCATCAACTCGTTCAATTTTTCATGAACCGCAACCTCGCCCACAGACCAGAGCTGATGACGATTTCCATCTTCGGTTTTAATATCAATCAATGCCTCTTTTGCGCTCAACTCTAAAAGCTTTTCAATTTCATGAGAAGCATCAGAAAAAATTCCGAAGATCGGCGAAAGATTAGTGGAGGTCGCCTTGATTAGATTCAAACGATCTGCCTTCGGCCCGGAAAATGTGTATTCATGCGGTTTTACTTTTCCATCTTCAAAAGATTCGAGTTTTTTGAGCGCAATAAAACCTTTTCGAGTAAATTTTCTTCCATCTTTTAAGGTGTAGGTTTGATGATAAAGATAAATCTGAGGTTTCGAATCGCGAATTAGAATCTCACTTTCCTGCCATTCGTTCAGATATCTTTTTGCCGCCTCATATTTATCCCCCCCCAAAACCACCCCATCTTCATCGCGAGTCAGAATGAGTCGAACAACATTATTCGGATTTTTTTGATAAAGCTGATCTCTTTGTGCGTTATCAATCACGTCGTAGGGAGGGGCAACCACCTGCGAAAGATCGCTATTTTTTTTCGGATTGTATCGAAGCGCCCGGAAAGGGGCGACTGTAGCAGTTTTCATAGATATCTCTTTTCTAAATGGGTTAAAAGATTGAGTGATAATATTTGTAACTACTTAGATGATCCAAAATATCACTGTCATTCCCGCAAGCTTTTGAGCGCCGTGCCTTGCCGGCAGGCAGGGGAATCCCCGAACCCGAAGGGATCCCTGTGGGATAAAAATACTCGGGGATGACAATCATCTGAGATGAGCTGAGTAGTTACTAATGTTTTTCATTCAAGTCCCCTCTCCCTTGAGGGGAGAGGGCCAGGGAGAGGGTGATCTCGCGTACACTTCCACCCTTTTCCTTCAACTTTCTATCTCTTTCAGTGAAATAATTCCTGCTCTGATCAATTTCGGAGGATCAAAAGTCACATCCAAAATCGTTGAACTTTGGCTCGCCGAAAGTTCTCCCCCGTTTAAAATTCCATCAATTTCATTTTTAAAATAATTTTCAACCTGCTCTGGAGTCGAAGCTGCAGGCTGACCAGAACGGTTAGCACTCGTCGTGGTGAGTGGCAAGGCGAATTTTTTCGTCAGCTCTTGAGCGATCGGATGACTTGAAATCCGGATCGCAATTTTTCCAGTTTTCGCCAAAAGCTCCTCCGGAAAAATTTCTTTCGCTCGGAAAATCAACGTCAAAGGACCGGGCCAAAATTTATGAATCAGCTTTTCAGCAGATGGAGGAATCTCCTCGACATACAAAGGAAGTTGAGAGAACTCTCCAATCAAAATTGGAATAGGAACTTTTGAATCTCTCCCCTTGAGATCAAAAAGTTTTTGAACTGCTTTGGGATTTGTCGCATCACAACCAAGTCCGTAGAAAGTCTCAGTGGGATAGGCGACCACCCCTCCCTGTTTGAGAATCGCAATAGCAGTTAAAACATCAAGATGTTTCATGACAAACTTCCTCAAGTTTCTGGAAATATGGGATTTAATTGGTGTCATTCCCGCGCATTTTTAGTCACTACTCAGGTCATCTCAGATGATTGTCATCCCCGAAGGTTTTTGTCGGGGATCCCCCTACTCAATTATTGGATCACCTGAGTAGTTACCATTTTGATTTATCTAATAAAACTGCCTGACTTTACCCAAACGTTTAAATCCTATTTTTTCAGTTTTTCGGGTTGGAAAAAATCGGTCATTCTTTTTACAAGAATTTCGTATTTTGAATTTTTTCCTTCATCGGAAGTCCGAATGTATTGAAACTTGACCTGTTTTCCACAGGAGTCCTGGAACTCAAACTGGTAGTAGGTCGGATGAGAGGGTAATATAAAAGGTTTCAGATCCTTCATCTTAAAAAGATCAAAATCATTCGTCAGTTTTTTAATAAATGCTTCTATTTCTAAGGAGCTTTTCTCGAGCTTTCTTTCCGTCGAGGTTGGAGATGGTTTTGGGGCATTGGGGGGAGAGGGAAAAACCTGGTTAATACTGCCGCTATAGTCTATGAATCCTTTGGAAAGAGAATAGCTGGTCATCACTCTCGACTCTTGTCCTAAAGAAAAAGTATGAAGATAAGCGTAAGTCAGAATACATTTTTCTTCTGCAAATAACCGGAGTGAAAAAAGAAAAAAAATAAAGAATCCAGAAATAAATTTTATGCGATTCACTCTTTTCAAATTCTAAGCCCTTTTTTTCCAATATCTTTTCGAAATTGCATCCCTCGAAAATGAATTTTTGAAACCGCCTGATAAACGTTGTCGATTGCGCATTGCAGAGAGTCTCCCAAAGCGGTTACGATGAGAACGCGTCCTCCTTGAGTAAACCACTTCCCTTCTTTTTTGACTGTTCCTGCATGAAAAACAAAAACATCTTTTAGCTTCGCTGCCTCTTCAATGCCCTCAATTATTTCCCCTTTTTTAGGAGCTTGGGGATATCCTTCCGCCGCCAAAACCACGCAGACAGCAAAACGTCTATCCCACTCGATCGGATGTTGATCGAGTGCACCGTCCACCGATGCCATCATCAACTCCACAAAATCAGATTTTAATCTGGGAAGAATCACTTCACATTCTGGATCGCCAAATCTGACATTATATTCAAGGACAGAAGGGTTTTCTTCATGAATCATCAAACCAGCATAAAGAACACCTCGATAATCAATCTGATCAGAAGCAAGACCAGCAAGGGTTGGACGAATGACCTGTTCAATGGTTTTCTGATAAACGTTTTCATTTACCACCGGAGCGGGAGAGTATGCCCCCATCCCGCCGGTATTCGGTCCTTCATCGTTGTCTAAAAGACGTTTGTGGTCTTGGCTAGTGGCGAGTGACAAAAAATTCTTTCCGTCACAGAGCACCATGAAAGAAGCTTCTTCGCCGATCAAAAAATCTTCGATTACTACTTGGTGTTGATCACCAAAACTTTTTTTCTCAAAAATTTCTTCCAACGCCTCCACCGCTTCAGCCTGATTCTGACAGATTAAAACCCCTTTCCCCGCCGCTAGACCATCTGCTTTAACCACCAGCGGAAACTTTCGATGAGTCAGTGATTTTTTTGCGAGGCTGAGCTCCTGAAAAGTTTCAAAAGCAGCAGTCGGAATTTTGTTCTTCTGTAGCAGGTTTTTCGTGAAAGCTTTCGACGCTTCAAGCTGTGCCGCGGAAGCATTCGGACCGAAGACTTTAAAGCCTGCTCTTCTAAGCTGGTCAACAACTCCGGCGACGAGCGGAGCTTCCGGACCTATTACGATTAGATCAATGGAGTGCGTATGGGAAAAATTTACAACCGCCTCGGAGTCGACCGGATTCAACGAAACAATCTCCGCCACCTCAGCAATTCCTGCATTTCCAGGAGCAACATATAGTTTTGTCGTATGATGACTTTGTAAAATTTTTTGCGCGATGGCATGCTCTCGACCGCCAGAGCCTAAAAGAAGTATATTCATGATCTGTTTCAATTATGGAAGTGTTGAAAAAAAGACAAGCGGTTTTTGTGAATAGAGCCAACGGATTTTGTATGATTTATTGAGAGAGCATGCCGCATTGTAGGAACGACCCGGAGGGTCGCCCCTATAAGATCGAATAACATGAATCCCTAAAACTCAAACAAAAGCCCCGCAGAGAAAAGAAATCCGTTGAACTTCAATCCTTCTCCCCCAAAATTATCAATCTGCATCCATCTTGCACCGAGGGTCAAATAAGTATCATTAATGCCAAGCTCTTGTTCCATATAATCACTCATCTGATCAAACCATTCGAGCGAAACCATCAATCCACCCCCGGCATGATACCCAATTTTCCAACCACTCGTCACATCTCCCTGAAGGTTTTGTCTGAAATACATATAGTCGAGACCGGTTGTGGCATAGGGAACAAGAATCTGATTTTCAACAAACTGCCCCCGAAAAGTGAAAGAGGTAGAGATTGGCATCGTAAAAAAACTAAAATGATCTCCCGAAACACGCCCAGTAATTGCGCCAACCGCCGCTCGATTTTCATAGAGAAAACCGATTCCGAGACTCACTTCATATTTTGAATCAAAAAGCGCTCCTCCATAAAGGTTATAAAATCCGTTACAACAATCACTGAGAAATTCTTTTAAGACACTGTTAGTCGGCGCGAAAAACCCCCCTTCGAATCCAATCGAGGCTTTTTTGGGCGTCGCTTCCAAGGCTAAAGCGGATGAGGCATGCAATAAGGAAATAATTAAGAAAATAATAATGTAGGGGCGAACCTTGTGTTCGCCCTGACTTCGTCGACCATTCCTCAAACCATTACCATTATCAATCCTTTTAGGGCGAACACAAGGTTCGCCCCTACAAAATATCAAAATTAACCATCCAAAAAATAAAACCCAAACACCCGATCCCATTCGCGAATCCATTGACTCCGGATTCAGCGAACACCCTTTTTCTCCTGCCCGCTGAGTAATTCCAACGGTCAGCTCTGGAAGAATCGGAGTCGTTGCTGCGACACGAGTGGGACTTGTTTGTCCCCCATTATCCACCGCCTGAATCGCTACACAGTAATAAGTACCGTTTGTTAAATTAGGGATGACGACATCTAAAGAGCTTCCTGAACCAGGCTGACTTGCAGAGGCGGAAGCGGAAACTGTGCTAAAATCAAGAGTTCCAGGACAGACAGGATTTACTTGATCGGCAGCTGGAAGCACAAACGCCTCATAACGATTAATATCGTTTTGATTTAAACGAGCCACCCGTACAATTCCTCGTCGATTTCCAAAATCAACCTCCTGAATACTCACATCGGGAGGAGGAAGATCGACGGTAATCGTCGTCATGTCGCGCCCGACATCATTTTGGTAGCCTGCTCCTTGGGTAGAATCACAATCTTGTACAAAAATAAAAATTTCGTTGCTCCCCTCATTCAGAATCGAAGAGTTCGTCACGACATTTATCGTTCCAGTGGTAATCGGATTGACCTGTCCCGCAGGAAAGTCAACCTCGGGTAAAAGAATCGCACCCGATTGATCGACACTTCCATTCGCTCTTACATTATATCCGCCACCAGTTGTGCAGATTTCATCACTATTAAAACTGATCGTGAATGAGGGATTCGTGGTTGTATAAGATCCAGAAGGGGTTACCGAATTGATCGTCACGAAAGGATTGGCTGAAACCACCGAAATTCCACCTCCTTGATCGGAGGCAAAAACATATCCATCATTGGCGCTGGTCGCGGCAAGCGGCCCGGGAACCGCTGAAGGAGGAGCGGAAGATCCGAGTGAAAGCGGGCCATTGGTGTTGGGAGCGGCGGTCGATCCATCCATATCAAGCACCCGATATGTCCCTGTGCGTGGATCTGAGCTTGTAACGACCGAGCTGAAAATAGTGAGTCCGTTGGTTCCGGAAACATACCCACGCGTTCCAACCGGGTTGATGACTTGAGTCGCAACGATATCGGTCAAATTGATATTTACAAAAGGATTCAATGGATTGAGATTCACATGATCGAGAGTAATAATAAAAAGCGTCGTGCTGCTGGGATTACTCGTGCTGACCACATCAATTTGGGTTTGAGATTGATCGACGAGATAGAGAACATCATTCGTCGGATCAATCGATAAACCGGTAAGATTATGCGCAAGACC
>CAZQOW010000051.1:0-12899 GCA_964595045.1 uncultured Pseudomonadota bacterium | reverse complement strand
GAAAAACGTGCCAGGTTTTCATCTCCTTGCTTAATTAAAGTCGGCAGATCCATTTCTTGATGGATTACCCGAGAAATCGCCTTCGCAATCGCCGACGGATCGGTGGGATCGACTAAAATGGCGCCTGCTCCGGCCACCTCGGGCAAGCTGGTGGTATTACTCGTAATGACCGGTCGACCCAAAAATTGCGCTTCCAAAACCGGTAAACCAAAGCCTTCATATAAGGATGGGAACAGCATTAACGCTGAGTTACGGATCAACACTACTTTCTGTTCATTGGAAACTGGTCCCAAAAATTTAACCTGAGGGATCGATCGATTCAATTTCGCTAAATTATGATTGTGGTTTCCAGCCAAGACTAGCTCCCATTTTCCTTCAGATTGAGTTTTACAAAACTGATCAAAAGCGGCGATCATCCCATGAATATTTTTACGCGGATTTAAACTCCCGATGTAAAACAAATATCGCTGCGGTTTAAGTTCGAACTTTTGCAAAACAGTAAAATCTTCCAACGGATCAATCTCTGGAAGTTTTGGGGTCGCATTTCGGATGATAACGATCTGATCACTAGAAAAATAATAATTTGAGGTTAGTTCAATCTTAGAAAAATCTGAAACCGTGATCACGCGCGCGCAAAGCCAGTGCGATAGATAAATCGACGCTTGAATATACCATTTCGATAAAACGTTGCGAAACTCTCTAAACCTTGCGTAAGCAGCATCGTGGATTGTATTAATTTTTCTGCATGGAGCCAAAAAACTAAAAAATGGCGCGGTGCTGTATAAAATATTCAGTCGATACCAAAGCGCCAAAAACGGTAACAACAACTGCTGCGTCAAAATAACCCCAACCGAGTTTCGACCGTTTCTAAAATTTACTACTTTCAATTCAGTCGAAGAATATTGTTCAGCCAACTCATCAAACAATAAAAATTGGTCAAACCCTTTAAAGATCACTACAGCATGACCCGCCTTAATCGCCACAGGAACAAAGTGAGCAATCAGGTTTTCCGTAAAGACTTCGGTTCCCTGGTAAGTGCGAAAAATTGTTAAATCAATGCCAAGCTTCATATAAGGACAATTATATTTTAGATTTTATCAATGACTATTCTTGCATACCCTTTAATGACTAATTCCTACTCCAGAAAAAACTTTAAAAAGAGTTACAAAAAGAATTTTGATATCAAAAAGAAAAGATTTTTTATGAAGATACTCTTCGTCTAATTTTACTTTCTGGATAGGAGACAGAGAGTCCCTACCGTTGATCTGCGCCCAGCCTGTTAATCCGGGCAGCAATTGATCGACACCGACTTCTTTCCTTAAAAGAATCAGATTCTCTTCGTTGAAAAGCGCTGGCCTTGGTCCGACAAAGCTCATCTCTCCTTTTAAGATGCTCCATAACTGGGGAAGTTCATCGAGACTTGTCTTGCGCAAAAAACCGCCGATAGGAGTCAGATAGGTCTTGGGATTTTCCAACAGGTGAGGCGCCAAAGCAGGTGTCCCTACATGCATTGTGCGAAATTTCGGCATTTTGAAAATACGATTATGACAGCCGACACGCTTGGACCAATGAATAGCTGGCCCTTTAGAGCTTAGTCGAACGGCTAAAGCTAAAAGCATCATCGGAAAAATTAAAATAAGAAACAAAAAAAAGCCTGCAAAGATGTCAAACAATCTCTTAGCCATTCGTGTTTTCCGAAGAATAGTGGAGGTTTTTCTCACTTAATTTTCTAAAATTCACTACTGCAATATTATCGTCAAATCCGGATCAAGTCTTAACGCTTCGTCGAAGGATGCTTGTGCCTTATCCAGCTCTCCCCGTTTGATGTAGAGAAAACCGAGGTAAAAATGAAAGCTTCCTTCGTCCGGCAACAGTTTAATCGCCTTTTGGTAATAGGCTAAAGCGTCATCCAGTTTGTTTAATTCCATGTAGGCCTTGCCAATGTTCCAGAGGTCGTTAGGTGAGTGGGGATATGCCTTCAAACCCTCTTGGTAGGCAGCAATCGCTTGAACCTTGTCACCAAGGGATGCGTAAATCCGCGCTGCGGTGAAGAGAATAATTTTTCTGCTGGGATGGAGATGCATTGCCGCTTCAATCTCACTCTTTGCCTTCGGTAAATCTCGCCGTATACGAGCCCTCAAGGATGTTTCTAAGTGGCTGTCAGCGGCAAGGCGCGTAACGTTCCAATAGAGAGCTATGATAAAGAGCAACCCGCAAATGATTGACATCGCGCTCACAATCGGTTGCGGTGGATTCCATTTCCAACGTCCGTCCCTCATCAAAATCCCGTAGACGAAGAAAATAAATGGCGGCATCGGACCGCGCGACATCGGGAAATTTACGAGCGCCGCAAAAAAAAGTCCGACGCCGGCCAAACCGATTCCGACACACCATACCCCATGAGGTTTGCGTAGCCCTATCCATACTTCTCGAAAAAATAAAAACCACAAGGCTACGAAGAGGATGGCACCGAGAATTCCCAGCTCGGCCCAAAATTGAATGAAGTCGTTGTGCGCCTCGGAAGGTTGCTCATCTAACGAAAAATACCGGTCAATCACCGCGCTGCGCGCATAGGCCGGATAAACCGATTTGAAACTGCCAAGCCCGAAACCTGCGAGAGGACGATCCTTGGCCATCTCCCAGCTGTTTTTATACAATAGGATCCGTTCTTCAGGCTTTGTCTCACCTTCTCCGTGGAAAAGCGGTCCTCTCGTCTGAATTTCTTGAACTGCAGATCCCCAACGCCAATGGAAACCATTCGAAGTTAAATTGGCCAAAATCATGAAAACTACGAGACAACAGGCGGCGGATATGGAGTGAAAGCCGGTCCAAGAGGCTGGCAACAATAAGGCGCGAGTTTGCTTGACCGCAATCAGCGTCAAAAAAAGCAGGGCTTGAAAGGCGGAACAGTAAAGACCTGTTCGGCTTAAGGCATAGGTAAAAAAAACTCCGATCAGTGTGCATCCCAAGCCTGCTGCCAAAATTCTCAATGGACGACGCGCCCGTAAGAAAAAAATCCAGCCCAACGGAAGTACCAGCAAGAGATACTCGACAGCCATGTTACGGTTACCGAAGGTCGCTGAAGGACCCTTGCTGACCGGGATCCAGGCCATCCACGAAGGTAATAAAAATTGTAAAGCTCCAACGGTCGCTACAGCCACCCCAGAAGCAAAAAACATTTTAAGTAATTTTTCAGTGAACCGTTCGGTACGTATACAACGGCTACAAGCCCAAGCTAGACCGGCCGCCGCCAGCCACTGGGTCCAGAGACGAATCCCGATATCCGGATCGGGCGTCCACAAAAGCGAGAAACCCATCCACACAATCCACGCGATAACTGCCAGATCAAAAAAACCAATGAAGAAAGGTTCGTCTCTCCAGCCATACAAGGCGCAAGCCAAGGCCAAGGCGGCTCCCACTTGTAACACAGCTGCTTGGGGGAGATTGGCGTAATCGAAAATACCGGGAATAAAAACAAGAGGGGCACCCAAGGCGAGCGCGCAAAGTATCTGCTGGGTGATGGAACGGAATGGAAAGGGCATACGCGAGAACCTACCACATTCGACGCTCACTGCAAGATTTTCAAATTAATTCTTCTTGTGATAACAGACAGTTAACAGTTATACTTTTTTATCGCTTTCATTCATCCGTCACAATTAGATTTTGTTTCAAACTCTTAAAAGAGAGTCGATCGATGACCACTCGACATTTGCCTCTTTACGTATTCTTGCTTGTTTTATTCGCTCTCCTTTCTTCAAAAATCGCTTTTGCTACGCCCGTCCTTAAAGAGACCTACTCGGCTACTCTTCCGAGCGGTTTTGCCCTTACCGTCAAACGAATCAGGGTAGCTCCTGATGGATCCGTTTATGCTGTGGGGACCTCAACAACCGCGTTTTCTAAAGTTTCACCCTCCGGTGACGTCGTCACATCGATCAATTATAGCGTCTCTATTCCTGCTTCCAGTGGCGCCGATTTTTCTATCGCTGCCTCCGTTACCTCAGGAGATAAGTTCTATATAGCAACAACCTCCGGCGCGAATGGACGTCTGCTCAGATTCGATGTCAGTGGTACAATTGCCAGTTTGGTCGCGAGTACCAACCAGTCTGGAAGCGGCGCCGTCGCTCTGCTTCCTCCCAATAACAATTTTGTGTACTCATCCAGAGGGATTGGGATTAAAAGATATGATGCGACGCTATCCTCTCCTTCTGTTACGACAAGCGTCTCGACGACCATCTCTCGAATGGCGGTAACCAGTGATAGTATTCTCTATTTTATCGGCCCACCCGGATCTTTGATCAGTTCCACCAATTTTGCTAGTTCAGGGGAAACCACCTTAGTCACCGGTCTTGGCAATACCGTAAGCGCGAATTCACTTGTCATCGCTCCCGATAGTTCCGCGGCATATATCGGGTATAGTTCTTCTATCCGCAAATATTCACTGCCTGAATCGGGGTCGCCGATGCTTCTTTGGACTCTCAGTTATCCCAATACCTTGTCCGGTATGGATGTCGGCTCATCAGGCACCATCTACACGGGACACTTCAATGGCAGCTTTAACACTTATTGGCCGATCGCTTCCACCACCTCCTTCTCAACCATGCCTGAAGAAAACAGTGTGAATCTCAATTGGTCGAACAGTGCAGTGGACAACGATTTTTCTGGTGTAACGATTCGCCGAAGTACAGCGGCATACCCCGCACTTCCAACCGATGGAGATCCTGTAACCGCGCAAAATATGAGTAGCTTTTTTGTAGATGCTCATTTAACTCCGAATACCGCTTATTATTACAGCATCTTCAACGAAACGATCGATGGGTATTTCGGTCCAGCTCTCACGGCGAGTGCCACGACTCAAGATTTAGATCCCTTAGAAAATTTTGCCGCGACAACTTCTGGGAACACGGTGAACTTATCCTGGACTTATTCATCTTCAGGAATCACCGATTCCGCCGTTGTACGCAGAGGCACTATCACTTACCCCACTTCGCCTACCGATGGAGCCAGCGTTTGTTCGGTGACCGCCCTGACCACTTGTTCTGATTTAGGTTTATCGGATGGAACTTATTATTACAGCGGTTTTGCTTCGGATGGGTATGGCCATTATTCTGCTGCTGCAAACGCAATGGCCGTGGTGAACACCACCTCTCCAACCGTCTCCACAGAAAGCGCGAGTGGAATCAGCACGACCACAGCGACTTTGAATGGCACCATCAGTGACATTGGCGGAGCGACCGTCACCGAGCGTGGTTTTGAGTATGGAACCACCGTCTCCTATGGCAACATTTTTTCCGAAAGCGGCAGTTTTTCAACAGGATCTTTCAGCACCAGCTTAACTAATTTAAATTGTGCTACCACTTATCACGCTCGTGCTTATGCAATAAACACTTATGGAACTAGTTACGGAAACGATGTCACTTTCACCACTGAAGTATGTCCTGTTTCTTCTTTTAGAATCACGATTCAAATAGCCTCTCAAAATGTTGAGGTCGGACAACAAGCGCTTTACTATGTCGACATTGAAAATACAGGGAATCAGACCGTAATTGATTTACCTGTCAACCTCACACTTTCCGCAAATCAAACTCTTCAATCGGTCCTTGAAGATTCAACGACTAGCTTCTCTTTTCTTTCTTCTGCCTACGCGAGCGGAAATCTGAACTGCCAAATTCAAAGCCAAAGCGCACAATGCGTTGTCTCATCCATCGCCGCCAACAACAGTGTGCGTTTGAATGTGACTAGCTTAGTCAATAGTGTAGGATCCCTCACGCTGACGGTAAACGCGGGAGAAAATAGCGCCAGTGGGGGAGGGACAGCCGTGGCCGATGGGAGCACTAGCGGAGGATGTAGTTTAAGAAGCGCGGCGTCTGACAAAGCAGGTTTTTCCTATTTATCCTTTTTAGCTCTGAGCTTAATGTTTTTACTTTTCGGAATTTCGCGTCGCAAAGCTCAAAAAGAATAAATCTAAACGACTTATGGAGACTTCACAGGAAAACCTGAGCCTAAAAAGCCATCTGTAAAAGTGTCATTTTGTTTTAGATACCACACCTTCAATACCTGACACTGACACGGCTGACGTAATCACGTAACGCCAATAAAAGAAGATATTTAATCAATGAGGTTTTCAGAAAAATAATTTGGGTGTCACTCGTAAGCAGTTGAAATAAAAGATGCGCCCAGCATGATTCGAACATGCGACCTACGGTTTCGTAGACCGTCGCTCTATCCAACTGAGCTATGGGCGCAAAAAACAGATTTTGTCTTATTCGCCTAAATCTGATCGATCCGTCAATACAAAATACTTCAGTAAAATTTCATTATTTTCCTAAAAGTCAAATTTTCAGCGTGCTAAAACTATCTGTTTTCTGTATGAAAAAAAACTCTCATGGTGACTACTTTAGATGACAATTTCATTACGCTAGAAGAACTCGAAAACATCTGGTCTCTCCTTTCAAAAGACGAGCGGATCGAGGCATTTCATACGATTCCACGCCATGAGGCGGAGGAATTTTTTTTAGCTCTCTCTTCTAAAGATCAGGCAGAAATTTTATTAAATCTCCCACACCATGAACAAAGATCGTGGGCACGTCTATTGGCGCCGGATGACATGGCAGACATTCTCCAATCCGTTGATAAAGAACAGCAAGAGTTGATTCTTCATCATTTAGATGCCGTCACCAAAAAAGAGGTCACCGCACTTTTAGCCTACGCCGAAGATGAGGCGGGAGGATTAATGAGCCCGCGTTATGCCAGGCTCCGCCCAGAAATGAAGTTAGATGAAGCAATCAGCTATCTCAAACAGCAAACCCGCACTCAAATTGAAAGTGTCTATTATATTTATGTGTTGGATGAACAACAGCATCTGCTCGGAGTCGTTTCTTTTCGAGAACTTTTTTCAGGAAATCCCAATGCACGGGTCAAAGAGGTGATGACGACTGATATCATCAAGGTTCACGAAGATACCGATCAAGAGTCACTCAGCAAGCTTTTCTCTCAATATAAATTGCTCGTTGTTCCGGTCGTTGATCCAGAAAACCGATTAAAAGGAATTATTACAGTCGATGACGTGGTGGATGTCATCAAAGAAGAAGCGACTGAAGATATCCAGAAAATCGGAGGTATGGAAGCTCTCGACATGCCGTATTTAAAAATCGGCTTTTTCCATATGATCCGAAAAAGAGCCGGTTGGCTGTCAGCACTGTTTTTAGGAGAAATGCTCACGGCAACCGCGATGGGACATTTTCAAGATGAAATAGCTCGAGCGGTTATTTTGGCTCTGTTTCTTCCACTTATTATCAGCAGTGGTGGCAACTCTGGCTCACAAGCAACCACTCTTGTTATCCGAGCGATGGCTCTCGGAGAAGTGACTTTGCGCCACTGGTTTTATGTCATCCGGCGAGAGCTCTTTTCTGGATTAGTTTTGGGCTCGATTCTCGGTTTTATCGGATTCATTCGTATTATCATCTGGGAATTTCTGTTTCATCCTTATGGAACGCATTTTTTATTAGTCGCATGGACGGTTTTCATTAGTCTTATCGGAGTGGTCACTTTTGGAACCTTCGCCGGATCCACACTCCCTTTTGTGTTGAAACGACTGAAATTTGATCCAGCCAGCGCGTCGGCCCCCTTTGTCGCTACGCTGGTCGATGTGACCGGACTCGTGATTTATTTTAGTATTGCTGCGATCATCCTTCGGGGAACTCTTCTTTAAGAGAAATTCAAATTTTGAAAGTAGAAGCAATAAAAAAGGGGGCTAAAATTAGCCCCCTTTTCTTTACGGAGAGAGTGGGATTCGAACCCACGGTAGAGCGTTAACCCTACAACGGTTTAGCAAACCGTCGCCTTAAGCCTCTCGGCCATCTCTCCAGCCTTAACGACTTTCTTCTTTAATCATTCTTTAAAATTTGGTGCAAGTCTTTTGAAATTCAAAATAAACTAGCCAAAACTCTCTTGATTTTTTATAGGGGGATCTGCTCTTTTTACGTTTAAAACCGGGAGAGATGGCCGAGCGGTTGATGGCACCGGTCTTGAAAACCGGCATACCTTCACGGGTATCGTGGGTTCGAATCCCACTCTCTCCGTTTTTTAAATCCATTTTTTTCGTTTGAAAAAATAGATCATTCCAGCCGTTAAGCTGATCATAAATCCCCAAAGAATATAATAAAAACCTTTCCAGTGAAACTCCGGCATATACTCGAAATTCATCCCATAAACTCCCACAATAAAAGTAAGCGGCATGAAAATCGTTGCGGCAATCGTGAGACGTTGCATCACGAAATTCAGCTGATGCGAAGATTCGGTCATTCGAATCGTGAGCATCGCGGCATAAACTTCAAAGACTGAAGCAGCATGTTCGCGAATTCCCTCTAGATCGTGAATCAAGGCGTTCATATTGGCGACAATCGTTTTAAAAGCAGCCCGAATATGAACATTGATAAATGGAAGATGAACCTCCTCATAAAGCTGGGCAACGATCTCTCGTTGAGGAATCAAATTTTTTCTCAAGGTCACCGCTAATTTTTTGAACTGGAGAATTTGATCGAGAATTTTTTCCTGTGAACCTCGAAGAACCTGATCTTCGATATCATCAACTTTATCCTGCCATTCTCCAATGACCGGCAAATAATCTTTGACCATTAAATCAAGCAGCTTGATCAGAACATAACTGGTTCCACGACCGAGAAGCTTTTTTGGATTTTCCCGGACTTTTTCTCGCGTTGAGGCAAAGGTTCTCGAAAGATCGGAGCTGTGAGTTGTGACAATCAGTTTTTCAGAACAAAAAATTTCGAACTCTCTTTTTTGACAACCCTCAATTTCAAAATCATAAAAAACACGATGCATCACTAAAAAAAGAGATTGATCATAAATCGTGATTTTCGGAATTCCGGTAATCTGTTTTACCTCTTCCACCGCTTGAGGATTAAAATGAAAGAGATCGGTGAGCAGACTTCTCTCTTCTTCGGTTGGATTTTCAAGATCTACCCAAATATGTTGATCGGTTTTTTCTAAGGCTTCTTTAAGCTCTTCGATTTTCTGGGTTTGAATGAATTCACCGGTTGGAGAGGAGATAAAGATATAAAGCATCGGAGGATTCTCGCACTAGAAAGAGAGTAAGTTCAAGTTTCTTTTACATCTCATTACCCAATTCATCGGGAAGAAGAGAATGTAACCCAATTTTTCTGAGCGATTTTCTTAAAACCTGCCACCCGGGATAAGATGGATGAAGATCAAACTTTAAATTCCACCCCGATTTCAGATGAAGGAAAAATTCTTTCCCAATATTTCTCCCATTTTCTAAGGTTATACGACTTAACTCCCAGGCATGCTTTGCCTGGGCGATCTGATTTAAAGTGGCAGAAGAAAAAGAAATTTCTTTTGTAGCTGCGTATCCTTGTAACGCCCCCTTCATTTTCTCTAAAACTGAAGAGTCAGGAAAATCGAATCCTCTTTCCGGCCAAAAACCACCCCCTTCTTCTCCTATCGATAAAACCAAACAGTCCGTTTTTAATTCTCTAAAAAATAATAGATGATTCAAAGTAAGAATGGAGCCAATCCCGCTATTTTTTCCTTCAAAAACTGTCAGTCCATATTCTCCAGCAATCGACGGAGCCCAATTTTGAGGATCATAATTTGCAACAATCATTCTTCCAAAACGAGCCACCAACCTCGAATTTTCATCTACCACCTCTCCTTCAAAACTGAAAATTCCTATAGAATCTCTATCAAACAAAACTCTTCTTAATCGATATCCAGGAATCATCGGAGACAAAAGAGCAATCATGCGTGCAGCCGATACTTTCTCTCCCTTGATTTGCGAAAAAACAAGTTCGAGATCTTTAAGAGAGTTTTCAAGTAATTTTCCTTTAAAATATATTTTTGGAAAAGTGACCAAAAAAGGAGCGTCGGATAAACCAACGATCCCTCTTTCTTTTTCGATTGAATCGATTCCTTCCACCCTATTTTTCCTTGGCACGCTGGAACTAAACTTGAAAAAGGTTTCTCCCGAGAGCGTTTCTAAAAGATGAGTGGGAACGCTCATTCGCATCCCTTTTCTTAATGGAATAGCAGCCATAGCACCAATCGTCTGCTCGATTTGAAAGTCAGCAATATCTATAAAAGCTAGTGGGGAAGGATTGGTTTCTCTCCGCATTATTCCGGTTGTAAAAGCCGATTTTCCGGTGAAAACAAAACTTCCTGGAGAAAACTCGATCAGCTCTGATCCGGTTTTTGCATTATATTGTCGGACCGGATGTTCCGATAAAACCGCTTTATAAGCTGCTTCCTGCCTCGCATGCTTTTCTGGAGTCGTGTAGCGCACTCGTCGACTGGTAAGATCCACTCCAAATCCAAGATAACCACTTTGAGTCAGAGAAGTTTCCAAAACAGAAATTCCGATCGCCAAATCTCCATCACAACTTTCTGAGGTGAATAATCCCTGAATATCCAACTTATCCCATGCCTCTCCGGTCAACTTTGGACGACCAAACGAAAAACGAATTTCCCGAGCATGATTTTGAAAAGGTAAATCGAGAAGTTCTATCGCCGCTTTTTTTGCGGCGCAAACGCCGGCCAAGACTCCAAACGCTTTGGGAGTTGCGTTTGTCGGATCCGTATAAACTTTTCCCAGATATTTTAGTTCTTGGGGGGTGAAATGAGTTTCGAGAAAATTTTTAAATTGTTCCAACGAATCTGCTGCCATTTTGCAGAACTCGCTCGGTCTCAAAAAGTGAACGGCGACTCTGCTGCCGGTTCCCTGAAGGAAACGCTCCAAATCCTGTTGAACTTTGGATACCAATTTTTCTGCCCCTGCTTGGCTGATATCATGGAGATTTTTTAATTCCTGGATTTTTCCTGCGAACGGCTTTGGAATAGCACTTGATTGGGCTTCTCCAAACAGTTCCATCTTGCAATGAAGATCTTTGATTTTAACCCCTTCGGAAACTTCCGTCCGGAGAGGAATATTTTCGATGGAAACTCCCTCCACCATCGCAAGTTGGGGAATTTTTGAAGGAACAGAAAAGAGTGAAGAAACCGTTTCTAAAAATTTTCGGCTTTTTGTGGAAGGAGGAGTTTTGAACTTATATTCAAGCTCCTGCTTTGCTTCGATGCAGGTAAGTTCGGGGATTCCCTGTCGAACAAAACAGACTCCAACACTCATCTGGAAACTCATCGCCTCTGCATGAACCATCCCCTCTATAAATCCGGTCGGTTGAATATCGGTCAAGCCTATGACTCCACACAACCGATTGAATTCAACCATCACCCCATCTTGCACCCCATGTCGAAGGATTGGATTGGAAATTTTTGCGCATCCAACCCCTTTCATTAAAAGGAGCGTCAAACTCAAATGGGCAAATCCCTGAAAACGCTCTTCCTCCATCCCCCCTTTTTTAAAGAGTGATGGGATGAGCTCAATTCCTGCTGCTTCCGTTAAACAGTCAATCAGCAAGGATCCCGAGCGAGTAATCCAGCTGTTTTCTTTCAACAGAACTGAAAAAACTTTTGAGGAATAGAGTTTGGCGCATGAACCGAGAAAATTTCCGCTGCAGATTCCCAAAAGATTCATTCCATCAAATGCCTGACTGAAAAAAGAGGAACAAATTTGAGAAGTGAGAAGTTGAGAAGAGGTTAAGACCTCTTCTTCAACGCAGATCGAAAAAACTTTTTCGGAAATGGTAGAAATTGAATCCATAAAAAACAGACCTTCTGCATCTCCAGTCCAGACAGCGGTTGTAGGAACGAAGCATTCCCTTCCAATATCAAGCTGTCGTTCTATGACAATAGGAAATACTTCGCCCTCTAGGTAACTTCTTTTGACTCGTAAAATTCAGAACAGGGTAATAAGGGATTCAACGGGAAAGAATAGAGGTCTTGCGGAAATCCAAATTAGACTTCTTTCACAACTAAGGCGTACTTTGATGTCATTCCGCGTGCTTTTGGCGGGAATCCCCCTGATCCATTATTGAGTAGGGGGATCCCCGCTATCCATTATGCCTACGGCATCCCAGGGCGAGGAGACAACTCCATTAAAAATCTGTTCATTCTATTTTACGGAATGAGATTTTTTTAGCATCAGAGAAGAGAAAAACTATTTTCTTCTTCCCCCACCCGCAATCACTCGAAGAGGTCTTTTCGGTGATTTTCCTTCGAGTACATTTAAAACCGCCTCTTCATCATCGGCAACTTTTTGGATTTTTTCTTCATCCGCAGCGACCACTTCGCGGGTCATCTGAATTCCGTAAGCAGAGAGAATTGAGGAAATCTGGTCAAAATGTTCTTCAATCGACTCTTTGACCGAATCAAAACCAAGCTTCGCCGCTTTGGCTCGATTCCAGAAAGCGAATGGATTCATATCAAAGAAGGTAAAATCATCTTCTTTCGGTTCGATGAGAATCAAATCTCCTTTAAAATTTTTGTCTTCTTGATATTTTTGAATCCCGTAAAGCAGTCGTGAATGGTAAAGCGTTCGAAAAACCTGATTAAAAACGCCGAAAACTCCACTATCAGAAATTCGTCTGTCTTGGGTTACGTATTTATTTCTTTCCCGAATATATTCAAGATTCACAATATTTTTGAAAGGTCGGAACGGATTGTAGCAAATCACAAGCTCCGCCCCTTTTTCAAAGGCAAGATCAATATCAGCGGTTAATCGAACTCCGCCATCCATATAATCAACCCCTTTGACTCGAGCCGGCTTGTAAAATCCTGGCATGGCGGTCGATGCCATCACTGCTTCGGAAATGGTGATATCATTTCTCTCATCCCAGCCAAAAACAACTCTCTCCGCAGTATCAAGCTCCATTGCACAGATATAAAGATCTTTTCCACGAACTTTTTTGAGAACTTTAAAATTATTCGGCATTCGGTTTGTTTTTGTATTTTCCCGGATATATTTCTCAATC
>CAZQOW010000050.1:0-13062 GCA_964595045.1 uncultured Pseudomonadota bacterium | reverse complement strand
GTTTCACTTCATCGATCAGTGTCATGACATCATCGACTTCACCGGCACAATACTCAACCTCCCCTTCGCTTTTTTTCTTATCCGCTCTTCTTTTCTCACCTCGATAGGTCGGCGCAATCGCGCAATAGCCGTTTTGAGCCAATCTTTCCCCAAACTCATCGGTGCCAGCGTCATCCCCCCAAAATCCGCCATGCATCACGAATACTACTGGATATTTCTTGTTTTTTTCAGACCTGGTCTGGGGACAATAAACCGTCGCATATTCTTTGAGATTTTCTACTTTAAAACTTATTTTTGACACCGAAACAGCGGGAGAGAGCTCATCGGTATAGGCAGAATCCGCATAGAGTAAAAAAGAAATGAAAATAAGCGATAAAAATATTTTGATTGAGGTTTGACCAGACATGTTTGTCTCCTTTTGTTGGTTGAATGATAGTTTTCTTTATCATTAATTGATGGGTGAGAGGAAAAAAACTAATCGAATGAATATAAATTATCGGTGTCACACATCGCTCCAACTAAAGTTTAACTTTATCCCCTCTGAGGATGAATTTGTCAGTCAAAGTCACGTAGCTTGCCTCTTGATAGAAAGAAAAGCTTTAAATCTCCCGCATTTTCATTGAAAATAGTCTTTCGGAGCTTTGCAATCTCCAAACAGAAATACTATCGAACTCCCCCCTTCGAATGATCTCTGTTTTTGGACCGGTTTTTCTATCCCGGTTCTCTTTCTATGAAAAAAATTTTCTTTGTCTTCCTATTGAACTGGATGATTTGGCTTTTCCCACTGATGATTTTTGCTTTGGAAGAATCTCTTCCATTGAAAAAAGCTTTGGAAATCGCGGAAAGTTTAAGTCCCGAGGTAGTTTTATCGAAACAGAACAGCTTTATTGCTCAAAAAGATCGTTTAAAAGCAAATCGTTATCCAAATCCAGAAATCAATTTTCAAGTTGGGCCAAACTATGAAACCTTAGAGGCTGGAGATACACAAAAAAATGTCTATCTGGGAGGAGCCATCCAACAAGAGGTCGAACTTTGGGGAAAACGAAAGCTTCGTCAGCAGATCGCCGATGACCAGATTTTTATTTCAAAAATCGATGAGCTGATTACCGAACAGGATATAATCGGAAAAGTTAAAACGATTTATGCCGCGATACAACGCAGTCAGGAAAGAGTTTCTTTAATTCGCTCCAATCTCGAGATTCACCAACGGTTTGTCGGATCAGCTCAGATGAAGTTTCAGCAAAACAAGGCTCCGTATGCGGATGTTTTAAGAGCCAAGATGGAATTGGCGGTTCAGCATAAAAATCTTATTTTAGAGCAGAACGAGTTGAAAATTCTGAAACAACAGATGAACCTCCTGTTGGATCGTGATTTGGAAACCCCCTTTCGGGCGAGTGATTCTTTTCAGGAAAAAAGCTCTCTCCCCTCTCTTTCGACTTTGTTGACAAAGATGATTCAGAGAGCCGAGTTTGATTCTATCGAAGCTAGAAAAGAGCAAAATCAGAAAGAGATTCGCCTCGCCAAACAGGAAGCAAAGCCAAATTTAAAAGTCGGTTTTTGGGGACAACAAGATCCTCCCGATCTCAATTTGGGAGCTTCGCTCGGAATGCAACTTCCGGTCTGGTATCGAAACAAAGGGGAAGTTGAATCGGCAAAAGCGAAAAATCTGAAACTCGAATATCAGAAAAATTATCTTGCCCGCAAAATCGAACTTGAAGTGAGAAATCGATATTTTCAACTTCTTCGGGTGATCGAATCGATCGCACTTCAACAGGAGATGATTCAGACAACCGGAGAGCTTTTTCGAACGACCTTTCAAGCCTATCAAGAGGGAAATGCCGATTTCTTGAGATTTCTAGAAACCCTTCAGTCGGTCAACCGATTCAAATCCGATTATTACGATACCCTTTTTGAATATTGGATTAAAAAAGGGGATTTAGAACGGGCGATCGGTGGTCCTCTTTCAGGAGCTTTATGAAGAAGAAACTATTCTTGGGCAGTTCTCTGTTTTGTTTTGTTTTGCTGTCGTGGAATATTGGATGTTCTAACAAAGAAAATTCTTTGGAACAGCGGATATCAACAAAAAAGCCTTTGCAAGAAGTTGCCACCGAGATTCGGCTCTCTCCTCAAATTTTGTCGACACTCGAAATTCAAACTTCCGAGGTAAAACGGGAATCTGTTTTTCGGGAAGTTCAGGTCCCCGGGAATGTTGTTCAAGATACAAATAAATCGACTTTTGTTTTTTCAACCCATTCGGGAGTGGTTGAGAAAATAATGATTCAAGTCGGCGAAGGAGTTCAGGCGAAACAGCCGCTTTTGCAGGTTGGGAAATCAATTCTTCGGGCTCCACGAAACGGAACGGTAATCAGCATTAATGCTTCGGAGGGGATGCGGGTTGGCATCCTCGATTCTCTCGTCACTTTGGCCGATATTGATACCATTCGAGTCGTTTTCGATGTTTATCCAAAAGAAATCAGTCAAATCTCTCTGGGACAAAAAGTCGAGGTCACTTCTACTGCCTATGGAGAAGAAATTTTTCCAGGGATCATTCGATATCTTTCTCCCAATCTGGATGAAAAATCACAAACCCTCAAAGTGGCAGCCGAGGTCGAAAATAGGAAACATCATTTAAAATTTGGAATGTTTGTACAGGGAAAAATTCTGATTCGATCCGATCGAAAAGCATTGGTGGTGCCGGAGGAGGCGGTTTTGCAGATCGGTGAAAACTGGGTTGTCTTTGTCCCAACGGAAGCGGCATTTTTGAAAAAACCGGTCAAGATTGGAGCCCATGGAAGAGGAAAAATAGAGATTCTCGAAGGATTAAAAGAGGGGGAAAAAGTGGTGACTCAAGGAAGCTTCACCCTCAAATCGGAAAGTCTGAAACAAAAATGAAAAGAGGGTGAGGCGGAAAAGATATAAATAATCGGGTGATCCAAAAAGAAACATTTTAAAGGCGAAAGATATGATTTCAAAAATCATCGATTGGTCGTTGAAGAATCGTTTCATGGTTTTGATGCTAGTCGTTTTGCTGAGCGGAGTCGGAATTCGTTCTCTTTTTAATCTTCCGATCGATGCGGTGCCGGATGTTACTAATGTACAGGTTCAAATTCTCACCCGATCTCCAGGGCTTGGGCCGGTGGAGGTAGAAAAATTTATCACCTTTCCGATCGAAACGGCCATGAGCGGTCTTCCTAATATTCATGAGATCCGCTCCATTTCCCGATTCGGTCTTTCTTCCGTAACGATTGTCTTTCAGGATCAGGTCAATCTTTACTTTGCGCGACGCTTGGTGATGGAGCGTTTAATTGTTGCCAGAGAGAAAATTCCGCAAGATTTTGGGGATCCTCAAATGGGACCGGTTTCCACCGGTCTTGGAGAAATCTATCAATTCGAAATCAAGGGAAAGGGAAAATCTTTAATGGAGCTTCGAACCTTGCTCGATTGGCAGGTCGCCTATCAACTTCGTACGGTTCCAGGAGTGGTCGAAGTGAATAGCTACGGAGGAGAATTAAAAACCTATGAAATTGCACTCGATCCCTTGAAATTGATTGCCTATCAGATTCCAATCAGTGAGCTCTACCATCTATTGGAGAAAAACAATTCCAACGCAGGGGGTGGATATATTGTCAAACAGAAAGAGCAATATCTCATTGTAGGAGAAGGGCTGATTCATCATTTAAAAGATATCGAAAATATTGTGGTTCGAACCACTCGCGATGGAACTCCTGTCTATATCAAAAATCTGGGGGAAGTTCGCTTTGCTCCCATGCTTCGCCAAGGAGCAGTGACAAAAGACGGAGAAGGGGAAATAGTTGCTGGAATTGTATTAATGCATTCAGGAGAAAACTCTCGGGCCGTTGTGAATCGCGTAAAAGAAAAAATAAAAGAGATCGAAAAACATCTTCCGGAAGGGGTAAGGATTGAACCATTCTATGATCGCTCCGATCTTATCCAACGAACCATTCGTACCGTTCAAAAAAATCTGATTGAAGGGGGAGTTCTAGTTATTTTGGTTCTTTTTCTTCTTTTGGGAAACATTCGTGCCGGAATGATTGTCTCGACAGTGATTCCCCTGTCGATGTTAGCGGCATTCACCTTGATGCTCTATACTCGAGTGTCGGGAAACCTCATGAGTCTTGGAGCCATTGATTTTGGATTGATCGTGGATGGATCAGTAGTAATGATCGAAAATATTATTCGGGTTCTTTCAGAAAAACGAAAAAATGTTTTGGATCCTATCTCCGAGATTCGGAATGCTGCGTTGGAGGTCGGTCGGCCAATTGTTTTTGCGGTTGGAATTATTGTAATTGTTTATCTTCCAATTCTTACATTGACAGGAATCGAAGGAAAAATGTTCAAGCCGATGGCATTTACGGTGGTATTTGCGTTGGCTGCTTCTCTTCTTTTATCTCTTACTTTAATGCCAGTTTTAGCTTCTCTTTTTCTCAAGAAAAATTCTCTGCAAGAAAAAGAAACTTGGCTGATTTGCCAGATGAAGCGGATTTACATTCCGCTTCTAATGAAAGCGATGAAGCATCGAATAAAAACCGTCTTAATCGCTTTGACTGTATTTGTAGTGAGTCTCTTTCTAGCCTTCTTTTTGGGAGCAGAATTTGTTCCAAAGCTAGATGAAGGGGCAGTGGCTGTTCAGGTTTGGAGAGTTCCGAGTGTTTCTTTGGAAGAGTCGATTATTCAAGCGACAAAAATCGAGAAAATTTTAAGAGAATTTCCAGAAGTGGTGACTGTGGTTTCAAAAACCGGTCAGGCAGAAATCGCCACGGATCCCCAAGGAGTCGAGGTCAGTGATATCTTTGTCATTCTTAAGCCACGAAAAGAATGGAAAAATGGAGAAACCAAAGAAGAGCTGATCGAAAAGATAGACGCTGCTTTAAAGAGTCGAATTCCTGGAGTGATTTTCAGTTACTCGCAACCAATCGAATTGAGAGTTTCAGAGTTGATTTCAGGGGTCCGTTCAGACATCGCGATTAAAATTTATGGGGAAGAGCTGAAAACGCTCAAACGACTCAGTGAAGAGGTGGTTGCTGCGGTTCGTGAGGTAAAAGGTGCAGCCGATGTCAAAGCAGAGCAGATGATGGGATTGCCGGTCCTTCGAATCCAGATGGATCGGGAGCAGATCGCCCGATTTGGACTCAATGTAAAAGATGTTTTGGAAACAATTCGGGTGATCGGGGGGCGTTCGGTAGGAGAGATTCTCGAAGGACAGAAGCGATTTGTCTTCCAGGTAAGACTTCGTGATGGTTCACATAACACCCCTGAACAGATTGCAGATCTTCCCATTTTGGCATCGAATGGAAAAATTGTTCCGTTGGGTTCAGTGGCCCGAATCAATATTGAAGAAGGAGCGGCACAAATTAGCCGAGAAGGGATTCAACGCCGAATTTCGGTTGAAACCAATGTCAGAGGAGTCGATCTGCTCCGCTTTATTCAGCAGGCTCAGGTAAAAATTCATCAAAAGGTCAAGTTTCCTCCCGGTTATACGATTGAGTGGGGAGGACAGTTCAAAAATTTACAATCTGCTAGCGAACGATTAATGATTGTAGTTCCTCTGACACTTTTTCTGATTTTTCTCATTCTTTACTCTACCTTTCATTCATTCAAGATTGCCTGGTTGATCTATCTAAATGTTCCGATGGCAATTAGTGGAGGAATTTTTGCCCTTTTTTCGCGTGGAATGCCCTTCAGTATTTCTGCCGGTGTCGGTTTTATTGCCCTTTTTGGAATTGCGGTAATGAATGGAGTAGTGCTCGTTTCTTACATCTTGAAAAAAAGAAAAGAAGGAATGAGTTCAATGGAGGCGGCGATAGAAGGGACAAAAATTCGAATGAGACCGGTGTTGATGACTGCTTTAGTCGCTGCATTTGGATTTATCCCGATGGCTATTTCGACGAGTGCAGGTGCCGAGGTTCAAAAACCTCTCGCCACTGTGGTCATTGGAGGATTGCTTAGCTCTACCTTGCTTACCTTACTGGTTTTGCCGACTCTTTATGGATGGTGGTTTCGAGAAAAGCCAATGACAAGAACAACGACAATTTCTTAAAAATTTCTTCCAAATAAATTTTCTTTGAGCTTGCTTTCAAAACGAATACAATTCCAAACCAATCCATCTCAATTAATAAACTTATGCAAATTCACCTGATTCCAAAATCGAGAATTTGTTTTTCAGGTTTTTTTCTTTTTCTAGTTCTGCTCATTGGTTGTCATGGCCAAGAGAGTGCGAATAGCTCCACTCCTTCTTTTTGCAATGCCTCGCAGATTATTCATGAAGCACAGTTTTCGATGAACCCTTCTCTCCGATCCGACTTTGAAAGCATCACGATTAGCCATCTTGAGACAAGTTCGGATACGCCGAGTGCCACCGATAGCGGAACGGCAGGAATTGATATTCTCCCTTTTCAAATTACCAATGGCCCAAAGACTTATCGTTTTAATCTCGGAAATATTCTGGTGACATCGATTGCATTGAAAAACAACAATGGTGATACGCTGATGACTTTTCATCCGGGAGATACAAATGTTTTGGTTCCTTTGGAAAATGGAAATTATTCGCTAGTCCTCGAAAATAATAATAGTCAGACTTCCCTTCTCTTTATTGTGCCTGAGAGTTGTGTGAATTCAGGTTCATTGATTCCTCTTCCTTCTTCATCCAGTTCTGTCCTGTTCAATTTTTCTCCGATTCAGGCGAATTATCCTGGGGTTTATATTCAGGAGATTTCAGCAGTGACAACGATGATCGGCGTTCCGACCAATAATACCGCTTTTATCGGATATGTAGGGTCAGGTCCTGTGAATCAACCGGTAAGTATTGTCAGTATGGCCGATTATCAGGAGAAATTTGGAGCAGTTTCTTCCCAGAGTTATCTCAGTCTGGCGGTTGAGCAGTTTTACAAGAACGGCGGAGAAAATGCCTATGTCATTGGAATCAACAAGTCGGAAGCGGTGCCGACTGCTGCTGAGTTGATCGGAAGTGAAACAGAAGATACAGGTTTTTACGCACTCAACCAGATTCCAAAGCTTTATAATCTTGTGGTGTTTCCTGATATGGCGAGCATGAATAGCTCCGAAGTGACAGTAGTTCTTCAAAGCGTGATTCCCTATCTTTCTTTCAATCAGGCGTTTTTGATTCTTGATCCTCCCACTGATACAACTTCAGTCGACTCTTTTTCTTCCTGGATCAATCAAACGGTTCAAAATATGAGCGATGTGGCGGGATGGAAAAATGTCATTACCTATTTTCCGCAGATTCTCTATCAATCCCCCTCCCTTTCGAACCCGCTCCAGATGGGAAGTGGCGGAATTGTTGCTGGTCTTTATACTGCCAATGATCAGCAGAGAGGGGTCTGGACCACTGCTACCGGGATTGGAAGTGGAACCATTCTTTCAAGTGTGACTCCAATCACTCCTATCAACGATGGGATCGCCGGTTCGCTTTCAATTCTAGGGGTAAATACGATCCGAAATTTTCAGCCAAACCTGAATGTATTATGGGGAGCTAAAACCCTTTCAAAAGAAGCATTGTATAAATACATCTATGTCAGTCGCCTTCTCACTTTCATCGAAATGAGTATTGAGAACGGTTTTCAGTGGGTAACCTTTGAAGCGAATGATGGGCTTCTATGGAGAACGATTGTCACCGACACTTCAAATTTTCTGCAATCCTTATTTGACCAGGGTGCCTTGCAAGGTTCTACCGCAAGTGAGGCATTTTATGCTCAGTGTGGTTTGGGGTCGACGATGACTCCTCAAGATATTCTCAACGGATATTTGAATCTGAATACTGGGGTTGCGATTCTTTATCCTTCTGAATTTATTGATTTGAATTTCACGTTTCAGAT
Organism: uncultured Pseudomonadota bacterium; assembly: GCA_964595045.1. GTDB lineage: Bacteria > UBA10199 > UBA10199 > JADFYH01 > JADFYH01 > CAZSRQ01. Next base: position 5,209 of record CAZQOW010000050.1, on the reverse strand, counting down.
CGGGAATTGATTTAAAATCGATGACTCCTCCTATTTCCACTAAAAAATACGCGCTGACGTATCGTTATACAGAATTAGATCCAAAGGCAGATGGAGATTCTCGCTCGATCTCTTCCCAAGATGTCACCGCACTCGCAGAAAAAAATTATCCAGCCGCCGTCCATTTTCTCAAGAAAATATCTCCACAAGATAGAGCGACTCTTTTGAGCGGAATGCAAAAGAGACTTTTTAAAGGACATTCGATTCCGATCGACCAAGAAGTCGCTACCCAATTATCAAAGCCGGCGACTCCTCTCCTTTTCCAAGTCGCAAATCTTAGAAATTGCGAACGACAGCCGCGTCAAAATTTAACAGATCCTACTTCAAAAATTCGGGTAGAGAGATTTTGTGATTCTTCGGTTTTTCCTCTTAAGCCATCGGGAGAGTTGATCGAGTTTTTCTCTGGGGATCCAGAGTTTTATCTCATTCCCGAAAGTTTTACTGGTGCGAATTGCGTTAGTTATGTTTTTAAAGATCTTTTGCCGAAATTGAATTTTGTGGAGTCATCCACCGGAAAAAGCTTTACCAGACTGAATTGGCAGGAGATTTTTATAGACCCATCCGATATAGAAACGGTTCATGAATTTTGGAAACAATATTTTCAGCCGCTCCAAACCTACACGATGAAAAAAGGTGACGAACTTGAAGAGTTTGCTTATCAAGTAGAACAGGATATTTTAAAAAACCAGAAATTCAAAACAGGAAATGTTTTGGCGATCTCTTTTCTCGAGGCTGGGCAAAAAAAATTTATTCATCTGGCGACTCTCGAAAATGGAAAGCATCAACGTCTCGCTTTAATCGGAAAGTTGGGTTCAACAAGTCCGATCGTCAAAACCTCTATCGCTTCTCAAATTGCTTATTATCTGGAGAGAAATGCCCAAATTCAGATAGAGGTTTATCGGAAGAAGTTTTAAATCTTTAGGAAACAAATGGGAAAAAATAGATTAGAAGCATTTAGTGATGGGGTAATTGCGATCCTCATTACAATCATGGTTTTGGAAATGAAGGTGCCGCATGGTGCCGATTTTGCGGCGTTAAAGCCGTTGCTGCCGGTTTTTTTGAGTTATCTTCTCAGTTTTATCTATCTCGGAATCTACTGGAACAATCATCATCACCTGTTGCATGTGACGCAGAAAATAAATGGTGCGGTTTTGTGGGCGAATCTTCATCTGCTTTTTTGGTTATCGCTCATTCCGTTTGTTACTGGATGGATGGGAGAAAATCATTTTGCCGCTGTTCCCACCGCGCTTTATGGCGTCGTTCTTTTATTGGCTGCAATCTCCTACTGGATTTTGCAACGGATGATTATCGCAGCCCAAGGAAAAAACTCTCTTTTGGCGACCGCTGTTGGAAAAGATTTCAAGGGAAATTTGTCTCCTATTCTTTATGCGATTGCAATTCCTTCCGCTTTTTATCATCAATGGGTTTCACAAGTTCTTTATATTGCAGTTGCCCTGATTTGGCTGATCCCCGATCGGCGGATTGAACGGACCATTGCCAAACAAAAATAATCCAAAGGAGTGTTTAATGAACGGATGGTTTTATTTAATTGTTGCAGGATGTTTCGAAATTGGTTTCACCACTTTTTTAAAACTTTCCCAAAATTTTACCAAAATTCCATACACGATTGCTTTTGCAATCTGTGCGATGATCAGTTTTGGATTGCTCAACAAATCGGTCACGATGATTTCTTTGGGGACCGCTTATGCCGTCTGGACAGGGATTGGAGCTTTCGGAACCGCCGTTATTGGATTTGCATTTTTTAAAGATCCGATTTCGTTTGGAAAAATTTTTTTTCTTTCGATGTTGATTGCTTCGATTGTCGGGTTGAAGTTTATTGCGCCGGAGTAGATTCGTATAAAATAAATTTTTTCATTATTCCCCCTCTCCCTTGAGGGGAGAGGGCTGGGGAGAGGGGGACCTCGCGTGTACTTGGACGTTAACCTTTCCAGGAGTTAAATCCTTTCAAGGAAGTGCAGGTAAAAAATATGCAAATCTGTTTACTCACCGATTTTAGTTTAAAAGATGGATACGTCGGAGTTCTCAAAGGGGTCATTTCCAATATTGCTCCAAAAGCTTCCATTATCGATCTTTCCCATGAGATTGAAACTTATAATATTTTACAAGCAGGTTTTGTTCTTTATCAATCTTATCGATATTTTCCGAAAGGAACTATTTTTGTGGCGGTGGTAGACCCCGGCGTTGGAAGCGAACGAAAACCGATTCTCATTAACACAGAACACTATTATTTTATTGGGCCGGATAACGGAATTTTTTCTCTCGTTCTCTCGGAGGAAAAAGTTGAGCAGATTGTTCATCTCCAAAACTCAAAATACTTTCTGAATTCAGTTTCCTCCACTTTTCATGGTCGAGATGTTTTTGCACCGGTCGCTGCGCATCTTTCGTTGGGGATTTCTTGTTCTTCTTTTGGACAAAAGATGGAGCAATGCCAAAAATTACACGAATTTTTCCCAGCTATTAAAAAAGATAGAATATTTGGAAGAGTTCTTTCCATCGATCGATTTGGAAATATGATTACGAATATTTCTAAGCGATTTCTTGAAGAAATTTTTTCAGATTTAGATTTTGCACTTTCCATTAAAGGAAAAAATATTCGAAAAATTTACTCTCATTATGCCGAAGGAAAAAAAGGGGAACTATTTCTTTTATTTGGGGGTTCAGGATTTTTGGAGATTGCGATGAATCAAGGCTCAGCGGGGAAAAAATTAAAAATTAAGAGAGGTGAAAAGTTAGAATTAAATTAAAAGATTATAAATAATTGCCCGACTCTAAAATTGTCTAACCTATTTAAATTATAGCATAATTACCTATTCATTTACCCTGATTTTATCCATTTATGATTTAATAAGGAACTTTTTGAAGTAATTGCCGATAAAGATCGAGCAAGCCTTTTATTTTAAACTGAAGAGGAGTGCGATTCAATAATGGCAAATCAGTGTGAAATTAAGAAAATAGAAGCGGTTAACCAAAGCAAAGAAATAGTTTTTTTGGGAGATGACCCTCTTAACTACTTGACCTATGGCAAGGCTTGCACTGTTCAACAAAAAGGCGCTCTTATTTCTTGTTTATCAGCTGAGAATCCACTTCATTATAAATCAGTTCAAATAACAGATTCATATACTTGCAGCGAATCGGCTCTTGCTCAATTGGGAACAGCTATTCAGTTCGCAGTACAACCTCAAGTTAATTTTTTCAGATCTTTGTTTTTTTCACAGGATCCATTCTTATCAAAAGTGTTTCAGAATGGAATTCCTTCCGAACAAAAAGAGGCGATCTTAGAAATTAAAGATTTTTGTAAAAAATATAAAGTCGATTTTTCTCAAGTAGTGGATTCAACCCTTGGGGTTGCAGACTCCTCATTTTTGCAAACTGATGATGGAAAAATTGCAGCTCTTCGAGCAGTGGCGACCCTTTTAAGTTTAAGAACCGCAGATGAAAATAGTTTTTATTTTTCTAAAATACCACCATCCCAAGAAGACAATCAAAAATTTATTGATAGAGTTTTAAAATTGATTGAAGAGAAAAAGGTTCATTTAAGAGAGTTTGAAAGAAGTCAAAATGTAGCTGCTGCAGTGGGAGCAACCGCTTCCTATAAATCGGCAATCGATTCTGTTCAGATTTCTTCTAAATTTTCTTTATCTCTTGCAGATCGAGCCACTTTGATTCATGAATTTTATCATTTTTATCAGGATGCCGAATTGATCAATGATGAATCGTATATAGCAAATGAATTTCCAGCCTATTTGAAAAATACTCAATATGTTTTACATGAGTTAAAAATCTCTCAAGAGACCACTCCTGAAAATTTGATGGAAAGAATTAAACTGGGAAAAGTTTATTCTAAAGGAGAAAAACTTATCTCTCGTGTTGATAAAATCAATCCAGAAATTGCAGCTCTATGGGTCAGTTATGATCGATATGTTGTGCATCACCAAGAAAAAATCGATCAGAAAAACTTAGAAAAGTCTTTAGAACAGGGGGCTATCTTAATTGAAATCGCGGCAGCCTATCCTCTTGCTATTGGAGTCGCCAAGAGAGGACTTTTACAGATTGTTCAGTTATATGCAAACTCGCCTGCCGATTTTAATCGTCAAGTTCAAGAATTGCAGCAAGACTTCTCTATTAAGAAAAAAGCCGCGTACGAGCTTCTAAAAGAGCGCTGCGAGCAGGCTAAAAAAGAAAATAAAACTTATGTGGGAAGAGATGGAGCTTTTTTAAAAATGCCAATTCAGGATTATGCGCGAATTGCAGTTACTGAAATTCTCCTCAGTCAGCTTTTAAAACGTTTAAATCCTATAAGCTCGAGAGATGAAGAAGGTCTTCAGAGAATTGCAATGTGGGTTCAAAATGAAGCAACGATTACCCAAGAAGATGCAGATTCTATCGCTGAAAAACTTACCTCTCTTAATCCTTTTAGCTATCACATCTTTATGAAGAATGATGGCGTTAAATAGTTTTTGAACTTAGTTTGAAATATTTTTTAATCTCAACTTCATCGCCAACGCATGCGCTTGTAATCCCTCCAGCTCTGCCAAATGAACCACAGAAGATCCTAGTTTTTTAATTCCCTCTTTTGAACATTCAATCACACTCGAGAATTTCAAAAAATCCAATGTAGAAAGTGGTGAAGAAAATCGGGCTGTTCCGTTGGTAGGCAAAACATGATTCGGTCCAGCGAGATAATCTCCAAAAGATTCGGTCGTCAATCTTCCAAGAAAAATTGCGCCAGCATTGCGAATTTTTTTAAGAAGTTTTTTTGGATCTTGAACTGAAAGCTCCAAATGTTCTGGCGCGATTTCATTTGAAAGTTCAGCTGCTTCGTTTTCATTTTTCACCAAAATCAACGCGCCATAATTTTTTAACGATTGTTCCGCAATCGAGGCGCGAGGGAGTTCTTTTAAAATTTTCTCGATTGCATCTGAAACCTGCTGAATCAATTTTGCATTCCAGGTCAAAAGAATCGAAGATGCTTCTTCATCGTGCTCAGCTTGGCTTAGAAGATCGGCTGCAATCCAATCTGGATCTGTTTTTCCGTCACAGATGATCAGAATTTCAGACGGGCCAGCTATCATGTCAATATCGACTGTTCCGAAGACCAATTGTTTTGCGGTAGCGACGTAAATATTTCCGGGGCCGACGATTTTATCGA
>CAZQOW010000049.1:0-13159 GCA_964595045.1 uncultured Pseudomonadota bacterium | reverse complement strand
CTATCAGGCGCCGTCGGGAATAAAAGCTCTAAATTAGTTGGATCACTCTCATGAGTACCAATTCCAAAAAAAGCGGCTCTTACTTTTTGATCTTCTACCTCTTCGATATGATCCGGATCTTTCTTTAAAAGATTTTTAAAAAGGGAAATCGCCTCGTTGAGATCAGGAACTGCAATCGCGATATGATCGACTTTTTTGAAAGACATGAGTGCCTCGAATTCTTTTTTTTTAGATGATCCGGCGATAAGGGCCGGAGGCCCATGTTGCTACTAAACGAGCGTCGGGATTGTCAAATTTAAAAACTATCTATCTTTTGGGATCTCTTCTATAATCTGGCAAATGAGCATTGGCAGCTGGCTAAAAAATGTGATGAATCTGAAAGTTCTCCCTTTGATAAAATCATCCCCTCCGATCGCCAAAGAGGCCGATGTAAAATCTCCAAGAAATTGGTTAAAAGAACTTTACGGCGATTCGCCAGAACCAAAAAACGCTCCCAAATTTATCCATGCAGAAAAAAGACAGCCGATTCAATCCCTCAAAACGGGAGATCACAATTTATCGCAAATATTAGATGAGGCGTTGGAAGATCCCGCGAAAAAAGATCATTCCTGAGAGTTGTGTATCTATTCCATTCCTATTAAGGCGGTTATAAAAACAAATCTGCTCACTCCCCTATTAAGTATCATTGACAGCCTCCTCTAGTTCGCTTTAAGTAAAAAGATATGCCCCAAAAACTCCTTTCTGATGAACCGATTGTCACCCTTGAAGCGATGATTCGTAATCCTTACGATTTGGCGGTTGCCACTGCTAGAACCTGTTATTCTTCCAAGGGAATCATCAAGGTTGACGAGGTGAGCAAAGATGAAAAAGCCATTGCCCTGAGGGATAAAATTGCGATCTCGACCCGCGATGCCGGCCATTTGACTACGCGACAACATGCCCATTTTGTCTTTTCGATTGAGAAAGTTTCCAGACAAGCTCTTTGGAGCTTTTTACATAGCCATCCCTTCTACAACTCAGAGCAGGTCAGCCAAAGATATGTCAAAGTGAAATCTGGAAATTGGACAATTCCATCGCTGCAAGAAAAACAACTTTCAATTTATGAGAACTGCCTGCATCAACAGACAAAAAATTATGAAGAGCTGATCCAACTTCTGACCCCAAGAGTCGAGGAAGAATATTATTCGATTTTTCCAGTTCGACGAAAGTGGGCAACCAAATATCAAAATACCATTGCGAAAAAAGCGTACGAGATTGCCCGCTACGTTTTGCCGGTTGCAACCCATGCCTATCTTTATCATACGATCAGCGCGGTCACGCTCCTCCGATATTGGAAGCTGGTGAATCTTTTTGATACTTCTGTCGAGCAACGGCTGATGGTTGAAAAGATGATTCAGGCGGTTTTGACTGTTGATCCCGATTTTCAGAAGGAGTTGGATGATCCTTATCCATTAGAAGCCACTCCGGAGTGGGAGATATTTAAAAAGCTGGAGACAGGAGACAGGAGACAGAAGACAGAAAACTTCATAAAAGAGTTTGACCAATCGCTCGAAGGACATGTTTCAAAGCTGGTTGATTATAAAATCAACTCTGAGCAAACCGTTGCCAACTCTGTAAGAGAAGTGTTCGGACTGACAACACTGGAAATGCCGGATGCCGAGGCGATCGATCATTTGATGAATCCGGCAAAAAACCGGTATCTTGCAGAAACATTAAACGTCAACACACTCTCGAAACTTTCCCGCTGCATGATGCATGCGCATTATACTTTTAGAAAAAAAATCTCGCATACCGCTGACAGCCAAGATCAAAGACATCGAATGACTCCAGGATCACGCCCATTGCTGGCCAGCCATTACAGTGGGACTCCAGATTATATTCTTCCCAAGCTGGTGCAACTGCATCCCCAAATTGAAGAACTTTACCATCAATCAATGAAACAGACGTTTGAAAGTATCAATCAATTGCTGCAGGATGGAGTTTCATTCGAATCAGCTCTCTATCTGGTGCCGAATGCGTATCCAATCCGTTTTGAAGAATCGGGCGATCTTTTAAATCTGCATCACAAATGGCATACTCGCGCCTGCTATACCGCTCAAGAAGAAATCTTTTTTGCCACCATCGATGAAATTTCTCAGGTGAAAAGTCTGCATCCAGCTTTGGCATCGAAGGTTTTGGCTCCCTGCTATATTCGCAAACAGGCTGGGGTAAAGCCGATCTGCCCTGAAGGGGAACGTTTCTGCGGAGTAAAAGTCTGGGAAAAAGAGATCGATCAATATACCCGAGTGATCTGATGCTCAGAAAAATTCACCACATTCTCATCGATCATCTATTTTATCCTCTGGCACTTTCCACTTTGCTTTCACTTCTATTTCTCTTTTTTCGAATTTATTATTTTGATCATTATTCTTATCTCTTTTTATTCTGGAATCTTTTTCTCGCCTGGATTCCCTACGGTTGCAGTCTTTTATTTCTCTATCTTCAAAGACATTTTTCAATCAAATGGCGCTATCTTTCTCCGCTTTTTTTCATCTGGCTTTTTTTCTTTCCGAATGCCCCTTATATTTTGACCGACTTCTGGCATTTGCGTGAGCGAGCTCCCGTTCCGCTTTGGTATGACATTGGACTGCTTCTCGCTTTTTCCTGGAGCGGATGTTTACTTGCGTTCGCCTCTCTCAATTCGATTCAGGATCTGCTCGATAAAAAAGTTGGAAAAATCATCAGCTGGTTTTTTGTCAGCACCGTTCTCGCCCTTTCAGGATTGGGAATTTATCTAGGCCGATTTTTAAGATGGAATAGCTGGGATTTACTGACAAAACCTACGCTTCTTTTTCAGGAACTTTTTCAGAAGTTGACAGACTCAGAATATCATCCCCAGGTAATCGGTTTTACCACGATGTTTTCATTAATACTGGCAACCAATTATTTTGTTTTTAGAGGAATCCAAAAAAGAAAAGAAGTTGAATAAAAAAAGGCGAATCAAAAAATGATTCGCCTTTTTAAGTTCAAAAATAAATCAGATTAATTTCCGAACAACTTGCTCGAAAGACTTTTCGCATTTTCTGCAGTTGCAGGATTTTTGGTATGAGATGCCAAACTATTTTTTAGTTTATCATCTTTATTAATATTTCCACTATAAAGAAGGGCTCCTTTAATCGCATTATTAATTTGTTCTGGCTCCATTCCAGGTTTTGTCAAATAAGCAACGGGAGGAGCATCATACGGTTTAAATTCAGAATGAATCTCGGTCGAAACAAGTCTTGCATGACCTTGTGCTTCACCGGGGATTTCTTTTGAGTAGTGATTATATTCAACTACTCCCCCTTTCTTCGCTTGTTTGATTTCATTCGAATTCAACTCTGCCTTAAAAGTAAGACCGTTTTTGAAATGATCCATGGTAATATAATGATTCGGATTTTCAACGACTTCTAATGGAAGAACGGTTATTTCCCATTCTTTGCTGTTTGGAACCTGTTTATAATCGACTAATGCTCCGCGAACAAAAAAATCAGCCTGATTGATGGCATATGAATCTGGCCAATCATTTTTCCAGGCAAGAAGTTTTTTCTCTCGCGCTGTGACTACTCCAGAAGCTTCCGCTTTAGATGCCCCCTTCTTTTTAGTAGCTGCTTGCGTATTTGAAGCAACAACAAAAGCGACTACCAAAAATAAAACCGCTAAAAAGCTGACCTTCTTTAAATGCTTTTTCATAAATCCTCCTTGAATGTTTTTTTATAGATGAAGGGATAAACGATCTACTTTGTATCACAAAAGGAGAGGATCAACAAGGGCGGTTTTTCAATCAGCCTCACTTAAAAAGCATCAAACGTTCAACTTTTTCGCCACGAATCAAATGAGAATCAATAATTTCTTTGGCATCTTCAATAGTTGTCACTTTATACCACACCGCGTCAGGATAAACGACTACAGTAGGACCTTTCGCACAAAAATCTAGACACCCTGCAGCATTTGCCCGAATTTTGCTCGAAAGCCCCAGTTTTTTCAGTTCATCCTTGAAATAATCACGGATCGCTTCCGAGCCTTTGGAAGCGCAACATCCACGGGGATCACCTGGATCTCGTTGATTGGTACAGATAAAAAGATGTCTTTCAAACGGCGGCATTTTTATTCTTTCTCCCCTCTTTATAAACGAGGGGCTGGGTGAGATCTCTTCCGATCAATTTCCACCCCTACCTCTCCTGCATTCGGAATAATCTTTGGCTTGAAAACTTTTAACTTCACTTCTTCAACCAAAAATTCTTTAAAAATCAGATTCGCAATTGCTTCAGCCAACGCTTCGAGCAAATGAAAATTGGATTGTGCAACAAACCTCGTCACTACTTTGCAAACCTGATCATAGTCAATCGCATCTTCAATTTGATCGGTTTGGGCCGCTTTGGAAAAATCAGCAGAGAGTTTGAGATCGATCAAAACCGTTTGGGGATTTTTTCTCTCTTCTTCGGTAATACCGAGAATACAAGAAGTGTGGAGTTGATAGATAAATATATTATCATGAGAAGAATTCACAAAGAAAACTTACTCATGACAAAAATATTTTCTCAAGAAGTTTGTAGAATTATCTTTCATTTCGTTCGACGGTTCACCCTTTTCCCCCTCTTGCAAGTTCAAGAAGCCGCTCCGCTATCTGACGAGCATGTTCATGGGGATCAACGCCTCCAGAGTTTATAAATCCTTGCAAAAGCCGTCTGGCAGTTTCTTCTGGAGATAACTCAACCGATCTTTCTGCATGGCGCGCAAGCTCTAATCCTTGGCGAGTCGGAGAGTAAGCTTGATGCGCGGCCACTGCCTCATTAAAATGCCGCGCCATAGAGGAATACAAATCGTTCAGATCAACCAAATCATCAATCGATCCAACCTCTAAGGCACGCTGAGTCGTGTGAGCCGTATTGTATTTATCTGCTTCTTGCGCTGTGATTTCGCTAATCACTTGATGCAAAGTTTCCTGGTATTTTTCATCAGATATTTTTTTGGCTTCCTGAACCCGAGAATCTTTCTCAGCTCTTCTCGCAATTTCTCCTCTTGCTACAATATCAGTGTAAATATTCGCCCCTACAACTCTTACGGTTGTAATCAAATTTCCATGGCGAATCGCAATAATTCGATGTTGGCCTTGCTCTTCCGGTCGCCTGAGCTGCTTACTGACTGAAACCATATATCCGCCAATCAACGAAGAAAGATCGACACAAAGATAGGGATATCGAAGACGGCTCACTGCATCTTGCAGAGAAGCACCCCAGGTTAGCTGTTTTTCAATCATCGCTTGGGGATCGGCCATATAAAATGGATTTCCTGCATTCAAATTAATGACCGGCAAACCAAGCAGATCGGCCTTTCGAACCGCCTTGGTGTAAATTTCAGAATCAAGCGGAGTCAACGCACCACTGAGAGCGATCCAAAGAGTCGAGCGGCCTTGATATTGCTGAATTCGTACCTGGATATTGGGAGGCTTTCTTAAAATTCCCCCAATCCGATTTTTATCTCCTCGAACGGTTGGTAGATGTTCAGGTGGAACTTTTCCCAAAAGATCTTCCACTTCCCCCCACAACCGAATCTCAGGAGGAGAATCTGGATCTCGAAAAGCATCCATTACCGCCTGCATATTCCAGGGAGGTCGGTTTCCAATCATCGCAATTAATTCGTCTTTCACCGTTCGGCTAAGAGTAAGAGATTTCGGATATTCTTTTCGAAGCAAATCAACGATCTCTTGAGGATTCACCTCTTGACCACGAGAAATCTGTTCTAAAGTTTCTTTTAAGGTAGAGCCCGAAGCGAGGCGAAGATTTAAGGCAGCCGCATCGGAAGATTGTTGAAAAAGCGCAATAACCTCCGCGGATCTTAGTCTTTTCCCCTCGGCAAGTCCCAGTAGCTGAGCTTGAAAAGAGGGGCCGGAAACAAAAGTCAAAGGATCGATTGGAGAAATCGGAGTAGAACGACGGAGCGGAATAAGCGTTTCAGGCTTTCGAAGCGCCGTATAATAATAAGCTCGATTCAACAGATCGAACGCCTCACTCAAATCTTGGGTACCGACCATCCCTTCACCATTTCGTCCGTAGATCTCGCGGTATCCCCCCATCGATTTTGTTCCTTCGGGATAAGACCGCTTCACTTCTCCATCGATATCCCAACTTTTCAAAGTAGGTTTATAAGCAATAATTTGTGCACCAGGGCCTGTTAGAATTGCGGTTCCGGTATCTCGTACAAAAACATTCAATCCTGCCGTATCCAGAAGCATTGTTCGCCGAGCCGTATCATAGGCTGCTCCGCCAACCACATAACGATAAACAATTTCGTGAATCGGCCCCTGCTCTTCGGCAATATGACGATTCGTCACTCCAAGGTGAGAGGCAATTCCATCCAGATGCTCAACTCCGGTTTCCGCATTTACATCGGCGCCAGGAGAAGCAGAAACCGATTCAACCGGAACTTCAAAACCATGTTGACGACTCAATTTTCGCGCTAAAGCCAAGGCACCGTTCTTGCGCGCCGATGTTTCAGGATCCAGTGCTCCGCCATTTCGGGTAAGATCACCAATCATCATAACCACGGGAAAAGGTCGCTCTAATCCGAGATCTCGATAGCTAACAGCCACCACGACTCCTGCTTTATTTTTTCCTGGCAATCTCGATGTTCCATCTTTCTCAACGGCAGGAACCAGCTCGCCAGAGAAATAATCGATCTGCCCTGTCTTGGGATTTCTCTGGATAGAAGCAGGATCAAAATCATATTCCACTTCATGATCGACAAATACCCCCTCTGGAACTGATTGAGATCGATCCAAAAGATCTTGCGGACTTTTTATCCCCAAAGACTCCCGAAATTTTCTCGCAGAAATCCTGGCGACCGATGGAATTCTGGCAGCAAAAATGCCGGCTTTTGCCATCTCTCTTTCTTCTCGAAGACCGACTTCATCTCTCGGCAAAATCGGCTGATCGGCAAGTTGATAAGATCCCGCCGGAAAAATTGCCGAAGGATCTTTCTTCCAAAGATTATAATTGAACGGATCGAGATGAACTTCTCTTTTAACGGCTCTTTCCCCCTCTTCCAAAACCACATTTCCTTGAACCACATACTTCAAATTATGAACAAACTGATATCCCGTGGGATTCGTAATCTCGGTGATGATCGGCTGACACTCTCCTGTTTGCGGATCCTGAATCAAACCTCTCACCGTTGTTTTTTGCAGGCGAAGCCCTTTCAATCGGCCATCTTTCTCAGTTTGCTTGGCGAGTCGCTCGGAATAGCTGGTAAACTCTTCGGCAGAGATCGGAAGCGGAGGAAGAATCTCCACATGCGCCTGATTCCATCCCGGCTGTTGTTCTTTCGGTCTGCTTTGAAGAGACTTTTTCATTACATCGAGAAGCGCTTCAAATCGGGTTCTAATTTCGGGAATTTCTTGAAGTATTCCATCGGCTGTTCGAATCACGCGGGCTTCAGAAACAATCGATCTTCCAAACATTCGTCGATCTTTCTTTTGAGGATGCTCGACGTAAAAAACATGGGAAGAAACATCCGAATGAAGCGAATCCCGTTCTCTCTTCGGAAATAATGCAAGGTTTCCGAGCCGTAAATAATGATGTCCAACCAACGGATGATATCCACGACAAAGACGGTCTTCTGATAAAACTCCTCCCCTCACCTGACCAAGAAGCTGGGGTTGATACTCAATTAACCTGGGTGTCCCGGCGAGAGATGTGGCAAATCGCTGAAGATCTTCGGTTCTTCGATAAGTAAAATAAGTCGGCGGATTTCCCAATCCCTCTTTTGAAGCAGGATCAATCACGGTAAAAGTGATCCTCTTCAAATAAGTTGCAGCGACAAGATCATTTATAAACACAGCGTTGGCAGCGTTTGCCAAAAATTCGGAGGTCGCTTCATCGGAAAGCAATCCACCGGTCTTTGGATCGTAGGGACGTTTCACCACCAACTCAATCACATTTTGTTCATGACCAGCACGAGAATTACGACGAACGATTTCAGCAGCTTCAAGCAGATCTTTTTGGCAACTCCCTTCCAAAGACCAGCGGTGAACCATTAAACGATTCTTTTTCGGTGTTTGGGGATGACCATTCTCTTCGGCAAAAAAAGTAAGAGAAGTCTGGGAGTCTATTCGCTGATATCCAATCACTTCTCTTGAAGCCTGATTTTCTTCTCCCTGTCTTTTTTCGCGTAACTTTCTTCGGACAATCACTTCATCCAAAAGAGCTCTTTCACTTTCACTTTTCGGTTCCTGATACATTTCTAACAGTCTTGAAATCAGTGAGCGAGGTAAACTTCCCATCTCTTCGATAAAACGGACTCTATCTGGCGCATCGGGTGGAAGCTCTGCAATTCTCGATAAGAGAGGGTGATTACGGGCCAATATTCTTTCCCGAACATATTCAGGTAAATCGTGGGCAGGTCTGTCAATCAGTTGAGCGTACGTAATCTCGGGATGAGCGCTCGCTTCCTGTGGAGCAAGCGAAAAAAAGAGGTTTCCCCGTTTATCACGAACTTGCAAAATTGTCTGCCCGACTGCAGGAATCAGTTCCAATATAAAACGATTTCCTTCCACATCGTCATGGGGAATTTTAAAAAGCTGACCTCTCTGTTTTTTGGACGTTTGTGGAGAAAGAGAGAGTTCAACAGGAGCTTGCCCATGCGAATAATAACGAAGAGCGGGAGTAAACTGATCCCCTTCTCTTCTGAAAGCAAAATCATAATAAGCCGGCGATGCGCTGCCTGTGGGAAGATGAGTAAGCGGAGCATCATCGGCCAACAGCAAACGGATCGGCTGACCATTTTCAAAAGCAGCCAATTGTAAAAGATGACCTTCGGAATTCACTTGAATCCAGAGACGTTGGAGAGATCGATCGACCGTTTGAGAAGCCGCAAGGGAAATGCGAAAAGACTGATCGGTGCCTAACCTTTCAGCGATTCCCCCTTTTAGATATTTCATTGGAGCAGTTTCACCCCGAAGTAGAGCAGAAAATTCTGTCTCAATTCCCTCTCTTGTTTCAGCTGAAATTGGATGATCGGATCCTATCTCAAGATAGGTCGGCGGAAAAGTTTCTAAATTCGGAAAAACCTGCACCCGATATGGCGGAAGAGTCAAATCTTCTCCACCCGCCGCTTTCCATTTTTCGATGGTTTGGTTAGTGTAATCTCCCCGGCGAATGAAGCGGGTCGAAAAAACATTTTGCAAAAGGGAAAGATTACTTTGAAAACCTTTTTCTCCCGTCAGCTGAACTGATTTCAGAACAAATTGCATTTTTTCAATAGCATCTTCTCTCGTCTCTCCACGAACCACAAGTTTTGCAATCAACGGATTGGAATGTGCTGAAACGACATCTCCTTCTGTATAAGTTGGATAGACAATAACCCCATGTTTATGAAGATGATTAAATTCTGGAGTTCCCAAAATTCTAAATCGTGTCATAGGCCCAGGCATTACCGCATTGATACGAACCTCAACCGCTGCCCCTTTGGATGGAAGCCCTAAGCTCGAGAGCGGAAGCCCTTTTCCAACGCGAATCGCTTCACCAATCAAATTCACCCCTGTCACCGCTTCGGTAACGACATGCTCCACCTGAATTCGGGGATTGTCTTCCATGAAAAAAAAATTTCCATCCGGAGTGAGCATTCCTTCAACTGTATTATGGGAAGTAAGACCCAAAACCATCGCAGCCCGAATTGCTTTTCTTCTCAACTCTTCACGAAGTGCCGGATCTTTTACAAAATCGAGCGCCGGATGCATTTCAACAATTTTTGATCCCCCTACTTGTAAAGTACATTCTCTCTCTCCATCCGACACCCCATTTCCATATGTATCAATTCTCACCTGAAATTCAATATGCCGGAATGCGCGAACAAAACCTTCAGCCAACATATCTCCGAGACCAAATGCATTTTGAGCCTCCTGAAATTTGGTCGGAAAATTTGTCTGAAGTTGTCCTTCATCCGGGGCGTTAAATTGACCCATCCCTGATCCTCCGGCAACCGCTTTGATTCGTAGAGGATAAGAAAGTCCCCTTGCCTTGATTTCGGCAATCATTCCCTCCACATCGCTATATTGATGAATCGTGCCCGGAACGATTGGCAACCCTGCTGCATCCCATGCCTGTTTTGTGGCGAGCTTGTTTCCTGCCTTTCGAAGTCCTGCGACCGGAGGACCAAGCCACACATAGCCTGCATCGTAAACCCGCTCCGCGAAGACTTCATTCTCAGCCAAAAAACCGTATCCAGGATGAAGTGCATCTGCTCCTGCTTTGCTAGCAGCCTCTAAAATTTTTTCATGATTAATATAGCTCTCTTTTGGACTTAAACCGCCAATCGAAACCAGTTCACCTCCCATTTCTCGAACTTGCCTCATCCAGCTTAATTCTTTTCCTCCCGAAATTTCTGCATCCGAATAGACCACCACCGGAACGAGTTCTTCTCCTGTTGCCTTCGCATAATCCAAAACCCCTTTCGCAATCTTGACGGCAATTTCCCCTCTATTGACAACCAACACCCTTCTCAAATGCGGGTTAATTCTTGTTTGTAGCCCAGGATATAAAACCTGCGATAACGGTTCTCTTTTATCCGGAGGAATATCGCTTCTCCCAATCAAAGCAATTCTTGCATCCTCTGGATCTTGCTTAATTGCCTCGATCTCTCGCTCATATTCTTGAGAACCATGAGGTGCTTTGAAATAGGCATCTAAAGCTCCTTTCGCTTTAGAAGTGGCGGGCTCAGTAGAAACAACAACTTCACCTTCTGAAGCTTCCAAACGCATCCCATGCCACTCATTCGATCCATTCACAGAAAACAGATGCGTTTTTCTCGCCTCCGCCTCTTTGCCACCCGAAACCTCTGAAGCACTCATCAGAATCCCTTCGGGAGTTACTACCTGCTCGGCACTGTGAAAGCCAAAACCGAATGAAAATTTAGAACCCTTTGAAGTTTTGCTTAATTCAAATTTTAACTGAAATCTTGCCTCATACATCGCCACCGCCGGCGCCACCTGTCTCACCAGACACCCACTTGCCATCATCTGCCAACTGACCACTTCATTCGAGCAAACTTTTTCAAAGAAAGTTCCCTGACTTGCTTCTGTTAAACCGGCAATCGCACAAGCACTGTCGAGACCAACCATCAGAACGTCCTGACTAATATGCTGCAGCGCCACGTTATTGGCGGGTAGAATACATCCTGTCGTCTTCATCAACATAATCGTCAAGGTTGTGTGAGCCCAGCCCTTAAAACCTTCCCCAAACTTGGTCTCGAGAGTAGCGGTTCCCCGGAGATACTCGGGGAGACTATGCATTCCGACCCCCTCGGTCATGCAGGCCGCTGCCGAGGAAATTACTCGGGCACCGATCGATCCATAAGTAGATTTTTGAAAAAATGAGACCGAAGAAAGTAAACGGGAACAATAAGCCTTAGTGGCAGTTCCAAAGATTCCCCCTGCCACCATTCCGCACAACATATAACTATCGGTCACCTGTTTGAAAAAGGATTGAAAAAGCTGAGAAGTTGCAAGTTGGGAAGAAGTTAACTCACACTCATTTGAATCTTGAAAACCGGAAGTAATTAGGGTTTCTGAAATTGTTAAACGGGTCATAGTCCAAAAAAACCACTCTTTCTCCATTTTCTTCACTGCTCGCAGAAGAAAAACGGGAAAAGTAATTCTTTAAAATTGAATATTTAATGAATGGGTCTGTATCTATTTCGAGAAGAAATGAAAAAAGTTGCGAAAAAAATGAGATTTTTTTTAATTTTCAAATTCCGCTTTAAACGTTTGTCTTTTTATTTTCAAAAAGTATAATTCGCGGAAATCATCCTACAACCAAATAAACTTAAAGGAGGGGTCATGAAAAGAATTCTCGTTTTTTTCTTTTGTGCATGCCTGTTTTTGGGGGCTTATCGCCTGTCTGCGGCAGAGCTATCGGGAGCTGAGCTCTCTTCTCATTCCGAAAAAACTGAAATTCCACTGAACACCTTGAAAGTGAAAGGGAGCTGCGGATCCGGATTTACCAATCATCCACCGGTAATCAATGTTTTTCATGAAGTAAGAAATGATGTTGATTCAAGGGTCAGCGGCGGAGTCTGGGCAGTCGATAACTATAAAAGAACTATCAAGGTGTGGGATCAAACCATTCCATTCCCTCCTTTCAAACTTTACTGTGCCAAAGTGGAATATGACGGATTATTCACCACGCTCGGCGGAGAAAGCCCTCAAGGAACTGACCCAAGCCTTGCGGTCGGAATTACCGGCTCGATGAGCGGAGGATTTTTAACTACTGTTTTTACCGGAACCTTAAATCCAACCCCGGGTAAACCGACTTCGGGAAATTTAGGGGTGACTAACTATCGATGTACTTCCTCTGATCCGGGCGATCACAGCTCTTGCACCAACCTCTGGAACTGGCAAACCACCTATTTCACCTCAACTACCGGACTCGATTACGATTATTGGGGATGGAGTTACGATGGGGATGAGCATGGAACCTGGAACAATTTATGCACAGGGAAACCAGGATGCCCTGGAAATAGCGGGGATATTACAGACTGATTTTTTGAGAAAATTTTGGGGCGACCCGCCAGGTCGCCCCTACCTTTAAGAAGCTGGTTTTCCGAATTCGACCCTTCCACTTTCAACCGAATAAATCGCCGGAATAATCACAATTCTTTTTCTTTCAAATTGACTTTCTAATAGCTGACTTTCTTTCAGAAGTGATTTGATCACCCCTCTCGCATTGGCAAAAGCGGCCTGATAATATCCATTGCCCGATGCACCATTATCGAGACTTCCTTCCCCAATCAAAATATTTTTTCGAATTGAACTGTTCAAACGCTCAAGAGCCGGGGAAATGACGGTCGAGCTGGTGGATGAGTTGATCGCTGCCTGAACCGCACCACATGAGTCATGTCCCATCACGATAATCAGATGGGCTTCTAATTTCTTTACCGCATACTCAATGCTAGCGATATTGTCGGAGTTTAAGACATTTCCGGCCACTCGAATGACAAAGAGATCCCCCAATCCCTGATCAAAAATCATTTCGGGTGGAACACGGGAGTCAGAACAAGAAAGAACAATCGCAAAAGGTTTTTGATCATTGGCAAACTTTTCCCGTTTGGAAACAAGATTCTGGTTTATATTCACCAGCTTTCCCTG
>CAZQOW010000048.1:0-13161 GCA_964595045.1 uncultured Pseudomonadota bacterium | reverse complement strand
TGTAACTCTGCTCCTTTGATTTTTGACTCGGCTATTTTCTTTCGGATAATAAAACCGATCAATATTCCGACTGCGATTCCTATGACAGATGCTAGAATAATAATTGGACTCTCCACGGTGACTCCTCCTCTGAATATGATGCGACTGATACAGTTAATTTATTAGGGTTAAGCCATTTTCAGTGGCCAACCAATTTACAGGCTCATCCATTTCTATTTCATGAGGTAAACTTTCAATCAGTTGAAATGAATAAGCCAAACCGACCCGAACTCCCGAAAATTTTTTTAAAGTTTTATCATAGAAACCTTTTCCGCGACCGATTCTCCATCCTTTTAAATCAAAGGCGAGCGCTGGAATTATCATCAGATCTATCAGCGAAAGCTCGGCCATCGATAACTGAACTTGATCTTTTGGTTCCCAGGGACCTAACTCGGAAGGAACGAACTCTGAAAGCGAGTCGACCCAAAAAAATTGCATCGAATTTTCAGATTTCAATATTTTGGGATAAGCAATTTTTTTTCCCTGCTTTTGGGAGGCTTTAAAAAGAGATGAGGTTTCAACTTCATTTTGATAAGAATAATAAAGAGCAACAGAATCAGCCTCTTCAAAAATGGGAGATCGAAGAATGGCATTTTGAGCTTCAAAACTGCTCTTTTTTACAAAAGCAATATCGATTTCGCCCAATCTTTTTCTCATGCGAGAACGAATTTCAGATTTCATCGATGAAATGGAATCAGACACTTTTAAATGATCGAAATGGGAAAAGAGAAGGGAATAAAAAGTGAAAAAAGTAAAGTCGAAGAGTAAAATTTTAAGTAAATTAGGAAGCAATCCACAATGAACAAATCGTCATTGATCAAAAATGCAAAAAATCATAATTTCCTAATATACTCAAAAGATAAAAATTAAAGTTTATAAAATATATATAAAAACCTGATAAAACATTAATCTTCAAAAATTACTCTCTCAAAAAGAATAAAAACTTTAAACTTTCCACCACTACTCAAATAGATTTAAGCCTTCAAACTTGGCTTACCACTTCTCCTACCTTTCAACCCTCCTTAAATTTTGAAAAAATTCTAAGGTACCTTATCTTTTTACCTTGATACCCAGTCACTAAAGCCACCTTTTGCCGTCTATTGAATTTCCAACTAAGTAACAATATATAAACCCCACCATTAAGCCGTGTGAATGTTGAGATTTGAACCTTCAAATTAAGTGGGAATCCTGTTACTGCTTTAGGCTTTCTTCCACTTTTCAGCGAAAGACCTGCACACCACAATAAGTGAGGCTCCCCGAGGTCCAATCTATAGGTTCTAAAACTAAAACACCCAATCACGAACTAGGCAGGGAATTCTTTTATTTTGAAAAAATTCACTCAACTTAAAACACAGTTTTTAATTCATTTTTTATTATATTTTTTCTTCAATTAGAGAAAGTATGTTTTTTATCTTCTTTTCAAACAGTAAATTCTTCTCTTTTTTCATATCATTAAGTTTGAAAAGATCATCTGCTAAGTTAAGAGCTGTCAAAATAGCCACATTCAAGGTTGAGACACTTTTTGTATGATTGACTATATCGTAAATTTTTTTATTAACGTAATCAGCAACCTTTTGAATATACCTTTCATCAGCGTCCGACTTAATGGTAATTTTTTGATTTAAAATAGAGACTTCGTAAGATTTTTTCACGAATCTCCTTTCGATTCAAATTAAAGCTTAAATATAAGAAGTTAGAACTAAAAGCTTTTAAAATATAAACTCTAGCTAAAATGAGTGTCAATCATTTTATCAATAGATCTACAAAAATAAGAAAATATCCTAAAGGGTAGTTTGCTGCTTTGCAGCTAAAGGGATGAGAGAACGAGACTGAAAAAGAGCCATCAAGGCAATATAAAAATAGCCAATCTGGAAAAGAATCATAAATGGAATAGAGATAATAATCTGCTGTTCGATGACATAACTTAGCGTAAAAGAAAAATAGATCCCCAAAAAAAGCTCGACAAAAGTGACCCAATTAAACTGATTGGTATAATTCTTGTTTTTCCATTCATCAGATTTCTTCTCAATCGCATACTTTGGAGTTCTCTTAAATTCTGTATTATAATTAAAAATAGCCTCAATTACCGCCTTCGCGTTATTCACGGACAAACCAATCCCCAAAGCTAAATTAAATGGAATAATTTTCAATTTCTGCTTCCAGTCGGAATACAACTCTCTTTGAGAACAAGTATAAAAAAAAGTAACTGAAAAAGTGGCGGAAAGAAAAAGTGGCAAATCGATATAGAAAGAATGCATCCAACCCAACTGATAACGAATATAAATCGAAAAGGGCATTAGTAAAGAGAGAACTACCATTAATAAATATGCAAAATTGTTTGTTAAATGAAACAATGCTTCAATTTTGATTTTTAAAGGAATTTTAGCTTTCAAAATGACTGGAATGAGCTTTTTTGCTGTTTGAATAGAGCCTTTCGCCCATCGATGTTGCTGAGCTTTAAAAGCATTTACCTCAACCGGTAATTCAGCAGGAGTAACAACATCTGGGAGAAAAACAAACTGCCAACCTCTCATCTGTGCGCGATAAGAAAGATCAAGATCTTCAGTAAGCGTATCATGCTGCCATCCACCGGCATCCTCGATACATTCTCGTCGCCACATCCCGGCAGTACCATTAAAATTAAAATATCGGCCGGAACGATTTCTTCCAGCATGCTCAATCATAAAATGACCATCTAAAAATATGGACTGCGCTTTGGTGAGAAGAGAATAATCTTGATTGATATGCCCCCATCGAGCCTGAACCATTCCAACTTTTTTATCAGAAACAAAATGAGGAACCAACTTCTTTAGAAAATCGGAATTTGGGACAAAGTCTGCATCAAAAATCGCAACCAGATTACCTTTCGCAACCTTCAAACCTTCCTGAAGAGCTCCAGCCTTATATCCCTCCCGATTGGTTCGATGGATGAGCTGAATCGAAAATCCCTTCTTTGCATAATTTTGGACAATTCTGCTAGCGGTGGCCGTTGTCTCATCGGTTGAATCATCCAAAACCTGAATCTCAAAGCGATCTCGAGGATAGTCTAAAGAGCAAACCGCTTGAACAAGTCGTGGAATCACATATTTTTCATTATAAAGTGGAAGTTGAATTGTCACAAAAGGAAGATCTTCAATGGATTCAAAGGCAGGGGGATTAGTAATCTTTCTATCTTTAAAACGGAAATAAAGATAGGTCATGTAATAGCGATGCAGGCCAAAAATGGCGAGGACCCCCAAAATGGCGAAGTAAACGGCTATAAATGTAATAGAAAATAAGTCCACTTTAATTTCAACAAGTTATAAATGTTTATATTGAAGATAAACCCAAACTGATCCGCGATCTTATAGATGAGAGAATGGTTTTCTGTCAAGAGAGGAAAAACAGCCTTCCATTCAAAGTTGAGTCATTCAGGGAAGTTACCTCCTAATAATTAAAAAAATATTTGGATAAAACTCTAAAAACCCACAACCCTCCTTCTCTTCAAGCCGATAATAAAAAAGTGAACTTGATCTGTAGCGGACCAAGAATAGTTGGGTAAAGTGAAAGTAGAAAAAAAGTTTTAACTGCTGTCTTCAAATGAATAAAAATGACAACGCCTTTTAAAAAAAACCAAGGAAGATTAATTTAGTAAAAATTACATAAGACGGCAAAGAGCCTATTTATCTATTTTTCCTAAAATACCCACTTCTCATTTTTATCAAAATTCCATTACCATTGGTGGAAGTCCAGTCAATGAAGGTTTAGTTAAGAAAGTTATTATGAAAAAAAAACCGCTGAAATGTTTTTTATTCTCTCTTTTTTTTATTACTCTTGTCGGAACTTCTTTTGTCTTTGCAAAAAGTGAGACCGAAAACCATTCTTTTTCAACCGAAAATGAAACCGGTTCTATAACAACTGAATCTTACAAAGATGTCTCAATCAATATTAATCTCCCCTCCACAAAACTTGAGCTTTATATCGATGGCAAGCTTTATAAAACTTATCCTATCGCTATAGGAATGGGAAAATATCCAACACCGATTCAACCGTTCAATATTTCTCAAATCATCTGGAACCCATGGTGGCTTCCTCCCGACAGCGATTGGGCGAAAGATGCAAAAGAGACCCCTCCAGGGCCGAATAATCCATTGGGACCGGTGAAGATGATGATGGAGAACGGCGTTCGTATTCATGGAACAAACAAGCCAAGAAGTATAGGTCATGCTGCTTCCCATGCCTGCATTCGGATGCGCAACGACGATGCGAAAGAACTCGCCTGGGAAATTCAAAAACGTTATTCGGAAAAGAAAGACGAATCTCTTCTGAGCCGTTACTCAAAAAATCGGGGACAAAGTTTTTATGTGAAATTGGAACGAGAGGTTCCGGTTAACATCAGCTATAAGCAGGTGGTTCTGACTGAAGGAAAACTAATTCTCTTTCCCGACTTTTATGGAAAAGGGGGATTTCAAAGAGATCTTGAAGAGGCTTTCTCCGGAAATAGACCTGCAACCATTGATCGTGAGCTTGTTCAAAAATTGAACAAGATGAGACGAAAAGGAGTGGTAGAAATCAATTTGAACGAACTCTCAGCCGCAAAAGAAAACAGTGAAATGCAAGTCGGAAAAAACGGCAAAGAACATTAAGCTTTTCAGATTTCAATCCAGAGATCTTCCCCTTCGATTTTAACATTATATTTACTTACCTTGATTTCTGAATTCTCAGGATTACACCCGGTGGTAACGTCGAACTCCCACGCATGCCATGGACAGCTGACGCAAGTCCCCTTGAGGTCTCCTTCCGCCAAAGAGCCTCCACGATGAGGACAAAGATTATCGATGGCATAAATATTTTCATGAATTTTGAAAACCGCAATCGATTTTCCCTCGAGAGATACTTCTACCCCTCCCCCTTCAACCAAATCTTGTTTTTTGATTGCTTTTAAATAATTTCCCATTTTTAACATCTCCTAACGAATAGTTACGTTACTCATTCTCCTGAAACTGCTTCATGTTTGGAATTTGCTCAAGCGTTTTTATAAAAAGCTCGTTTAACATCTGTTCAAGCTGGGTCAGTTTTTTGTCACGAGTCTTTTTAGATTCAAGCTGATATCCTATTTCAATCGTTTTTTTGCGGCTCGGACGAATCATATAAAAATGAAGCATGCTTTTGCCATTTCCTTTTGCTGTGATCAGTTTTTTATCGGTCGTCACATAAAACTCTTCGATTTCACCACTAAGCTCAATATTCCCTTCACGACCACTCAAATCCATTCCACATTTCGTAAATAAATTTTTCAACGTTTCATTGAAAACAATTTCGAGTGAAGGATTTGAAACAATAAAAGAGGGATTTTTATTTCGAAGAGTTTCAACTCCAAGTTCTTTCTGAGTTCTTTTGTCTTTTATCCCTTTCCAGACCACTTTTTGATTTTTGAATATCGGCGGAGTACAAACTTTTGTCAAAAAATCTGGAGGCGTTTTTAACTCTATCCCTCTACTTTCCTGTGCAACAAGATTATTGGTCGCCACCAGTGAAAAAATAAAAAACACAACCATATACAAATACCGTTTCATAAAATTTACCTCTTCGATTAAACCATTCAGAGCTGTTGAGACTGTTAAGTCTCGCCATGCAACTTACCTTCGTGACGTAATTTTTCCAAATTTAAAAGCAAAATAATCTGATCAAATTTTATCTTGTTTATCCAAAAGTTTACAAACTTTGATGAAAGTAATTTTCTACCTGAATAATAGTTTTGTGGCATTTTTTTAAAACCGGTAGAATATGACTATCGGTTCAATGAAATAGAAAGGAGAAAGATATGAAAGTCGCGATTTTGATTATAGGAATTATAGGTTCATTATTAACCGTTGGTTTGGGAGCAAAGTGGTTGAGTGATTTCAATAAATACAAAGACACCTTTACCCAGATTGAGAAAATGTCTTCCCAAATGCCCGAGGGACAAAAAATACCGGATGACCTGATTGGAAAAATCAAAAAAACCCATAACGCCGCTTACGCTTTGGTAGGATTGGGATTTCTTTCTCTGCTCTCATCCTTCTTAGTGTTTAAAATGCCAAAGGTGACAGGGGTCATCATGTTACTAACGGTTATTATACCAGCCGTCATGACTCCACAGGCATTGGTAGGATCTTTTCTACTCATCGTTTCAGGAATTTTGGCGATGATCGCGAAACCGAAAATGGCTTGATTTTGAAAAACGTTTTTTGGGGCGCACCCCTTTTGTGTGCCCCTATTTTCGTGTCATGAAAGTCAGCACTTCTATGTGCTTCGTTTTGGGGAAAAAATCGAAAGGAATGATCTTTTCGATTGTCCATTCGCTTGTGGTTAGCTTTTTTAAATCTTCAATTAAAGAATAGGGATTACAAGAAAGATAAAACAACCGTTTAAAATTTTTGTTTCTGATAAATGCCTCGCATACGTCCTTATGCAAACCGCCTCTCGGCGGATCAACCATCGCAACTACCTCTTCAGAATCGATATTTTTCAGCATCTCTTCCAAAAAGTTTTCAACTTTTCCAGAACAGACGGAAAGATGAGAAAATTGGTGATAAGAAATATTATGTTTTGCCACCTCAATCGAAGAGGGATTTTCTTCCAGAAGAATTCCCTGTTTGGTCTTGTCTGCAAGAAGCAAGGAAAACAGTCCCACTCCACCATACAAATCCAAAAAAACGGTTTTATCCCGATTGAAAGAAGCGAGTTGAACAATTTTTTCAATCACTAGTGGAATAATCGATAAATTCGGTTGAAAAAAGGTGTCGAGTGAGTAAAAAATTTTTTTCCCGTTCAAGATTGTCCAGAGATAATTTTCTGGCTCGAGTTTCAGCGAATTTCGTCCAATTCCTCCCCAAATAACCTTTTGATTGTCTCCAGTTTTAATGACGAGATTTGCAGTTCGATAATGCTCGGGAAGTTCTTTGAGAATTTCTTTCTTGAGCTCTGGAATCGATTTCGAAATCAGCTCTTCCACGATCGCACAGGAGTCAACAGAAAGAGTCTGTAGTGGCGGCTTTGAAGTAAACCCAATAACGACACTTTTATCCTTTTTTCTCCTTAACGTAAGATTGAGTCGGTGACGATAGTGATATTCTTTTGGAGAAGCAATGATCGGATTCATGACAGAATCACCGAGCGGTAATTCGTTATTAAAAAGTGTCTCAATCTCTCTCTGCTTAATAGATAACTCAGTCGAATAGAAAAGATGCTGATATTCACATCCTCCACACTGATCAAAGAGAGGGCAAAGCGGCACTACTTCAACAGAATCTGCAATCATCGGTTTGTTCATATAAGAGAGTAAAAACCTACCCCGTGAGTGTTAAAAAATCACCTTTAAAACAAAGAAAAAGAACCCAAACGGCAAATAGTTGAGAAAAGGTGTCAAACCATGAATCTGTTTATAGACAATGTTTTGCTGGCATCTCAATTGCTTATTTAATTAGACATGAATCTGGCAAAAGTAATCAAAATTTCCACTTATCAGAAAAAGAAGATCGGGTTTGCTGCACCGATTCGATTCGTAGTGGTCGATGACAATGATATGCTACTGAGAATTTGGAAAAGGATTTTTTCAACGGAAAAGAATTGCGTTTTTTATCTCACTACCAATCCAATTGACGCGCTGAATGAAATGAAGGATAAAAAAACAGATTTTCTAATTACCGATCTGGTAATGCCGAGAATGGACGGAATTGAGCTTGCTCAGGAAAGCCAAAAAATCTCCCCAAAAATTCAGGTTTTTCTAACGACAGGATATATCTCTAACTTTGAAAGAATTGAACCTTGGCAGGAAAACTCCCAAGTCTTGAAAAAACCGTATGAGGATATAGAAAAAATCCAATCGTTCATCCATCACCTGATCAATCAGCATTCTCCTTTTGAAAAAAGTTATTGTAAAAAAGAAGGAGAAATATTTGTCTGGAATTTGTGAAAAAATTCTTTTGACCGATGGAGTTATCGGCAACTACAAGCTGAGCCTTTTCCTCCCTGTTTTTTTGCAAAATCTTCTGCCGAAGAAGCTGATTCAAATTTTTGCATACTGCAAACATTACTTCCTCGCGCACTTTTCATCTGTTCAAGATTTCTCATTTCAACTTCAATTTTTCCATCAGCGCAATAAACTGAGTAATAATCTTTATTATCCGCTTTGAGAATGGGAGAAACCATAAATAGCAAAGCAAGAGCCATTAGAGATAAGAATGTTTTTTTGGACATAATATTTCCTTTCTATAAAAAATTTAAATATTCAATAAACCTAACAACTCGTTCACTTCCGGATTAATCACTTTCGGCTGGGTTGAAATCTTGATCGCATTATCAGGATCTTTTAAACCATGGCCAGTCAACGTACAGACAATCGAATCACCACTTTTGAAAAAATTCTTTTTCCCTAATTTGAGAATTCCTGCAATCGAGGCTGCCGAGGCAGGTTCACAAAAATACCCTTCCATTTGTGCGACCAACTGATAGGCATTTAAAATTTCTTCGTCTGTCACGCTTTCAATCAGTCCAGCGGATTCATCCCGCGTTTGGAGAGCCTGCTTCCAGTTCTCGGGATTTCCAATACGAATCGCGGTTGCAACAGTTTCAGGATTTTTTACCACTTCTCCTAAGACAATCGGAGCGGATCCAGCGGCTTGAAAACCAAGCATCTTCGGTAGCCGGTTACTTTTCTTTTCCTGATGATAAACTTTATAACCTTGCCAGTAAGCGGTAATGTTTCCCGCATTTCCAACAGGAATTGCATGACAAGTCGGCGCCTCTTTCAACGACTCGATAATTTCAAAAGCAGCTGTTTTTTGTCCCATCAATCGAAAAGGATTCACCGAATTGACCAAAGTCACTTTTCCTGTTTGAGCCACCTCTTTCACCATTCGAAGCGCATCATCAAAATTTCCGCGAACCTGAAAAACCTCCGCCCCATGAACCATCGCCTGGGAAAGTTTACCTAAAGCAATTTTTCCTTCGGGAATTAAGACAATCGCCTGAATTCCGGCTCGTGCAGCATAGGCAGCTGCTGCAGCCGATGTGTTACCGGTCGAGGCGCAGATGATTGCTTTTGATCGCGCCTCAATCGCCTTAGAAACCGCATAAGTCATCCCACGATCTTTAAAGGATCCGGTTGGATTGAGCCCTTCCAGCTTGAGATACACCTCGATTCTACTTCCAACTTCCTTGGCAAGCCTCGGAGCCTTGAGAAGCGGCGTTCTTCCTTCACAGAGAGTAATAATAGATTTTGAATCGACTGGTAGATATTGTGAATATTGATGGATGATTCCTTGATACATTTTTAATTTCCTATATTTGTAACTTTGAGTTGATCTGCTTAGCAAGAGCCATGGCTATTCCACCAGATCCTCCCGCCAGCCCTGCAGAAATCGGACTCATATTGTTTTCTAAGACAGCATCCGGTAAAATAAATGCTAATAAAAAGCCGATAAAAAGTACTATAAAAAAATTGAGAATACCCCACTTCCATTTACCCAAATAAATGAGACCCACTCCAGGGAAAAGAAAGCTAAGAATAAAGGCAAGAAATGGTTTTTTCATTTTCGTTTACTCTAATTTTTTTCAACCCGAATAAAGAGCAGTTTTCTTTTTACCACTTTTAAACGAGCAATTTCCTGTACTGCTCTACGCATATTTTTTTCACTCGCCTGATGAGTCAAAATAACAATCGGAACAATTTTACCAAACCCTTGTCCATGCTGATATACAGAAGAGATGCTGATCAGATGTTTTCCGAGAATACCAGTAATTTTTGAAAGAACTCCTGGGCGATCATTCACCAAAACCCTAAGATAATATTCGGTTTCCAAATCTTCAAGCGGCTGGATGACACCATCCTCAATTTTCTGATCGGAATGACCAAGCGGTGGAACTGTATAACTCACTCCGTTCAACAAATTTCTTCCAATCTCTACAAGATCTCCCACCACTGCGGAAGCGGTCGGGTTTTTCCCCGCCCCTTTTCCATATAGCAAACTGGGCCCGACAAAATCTCCATTGAGCAGAATTGCATTATATGCTTCATGCACATTAGCGAGCGGATTGCTTAGAGGAATCATGCAAGGATGAACTCTCGCTTCGATTTTGTTTTTATTTTTTTTCGTGATCGCCAGCAGTTTGATGACAAATCCAAATCGCTTGGCGCACTCGATATCAAACGCACTAATCTCGCGAATTCCTTCGATGTAAAGTTTTTTGAAATTAATGTACACCCCATAGGCAATCGAAATGAGAATGGTCAATTTGTGCGCGGCATCAATTCCATCAATATCAAACGTCGGATCTTGTTCTGCATATCCCAAATTTTGTGCTCTTTTTAAAACCGTTTCGAACTCTTCCTTCTTCTCTGTCATTTCACTCAAAATATAATTGGAGGTTCCATTAATGATTCCCCACATCGATTCGATTTCGTTTGCGACAAATCCTTCCCGCAAAGCACGCAAAATTGGAATCCCCCCGCCAACTGCTGCCTCAAAACAGATATCAAGTTTTGCTTTTCTGGCGACTTCAAAAATCTCTTTTCCATGTAAAGCAAGCAATGCTTTATTGGCAGTGACAACATGTTTCCCGTTTTTTAATGCAGACAAAATCAGTTTCTTAGCTTCGCCAACCCCTCCCATCAACTCGACAATCACCGGAATTTCAGGATCAGCCACTAACTCTTCCCACGACGCAGTCAATTGCTCTTTTTTAATTCCAGCTTTTAACGCTTTTTCTTTTGTTCTTGTCGCAATCTTTTTTAAAACCAGTTTTGATCCGACACGACTCTGAAGCAGAGAAGTGTGCCGAGCCAAAATTTCGGCAACGCCGCTTCCAACTATTCCAAAACCAACTAAACCAATGTTAATCTGTTTCATATCTTTAACGCTCTCCGAATTCCCTTCACCGCTTGGGCAATTCTTTTCTCATTTTCAACGAGGGCAAACCGCACATATCCTTCTCCCGACTCTCCAAAACCGACCCCTGGTGCAACCGCAACACGCGCCTCTTTGAGCAGTAATTTGGCGAACTCCAAACTCCCCATCTCACGATGAGACTCTGGAATTTGCGCCCAGACAAACATAGTCGCCTTCGGTTTATCAACGAGCCATCCTCCTTTGGAAAGCCCTTCGCAGAGCACATCCCGGCGTTTACGATAGGTCTCAGCGATCTCTTTCACACATCCTTGAGGTCCATTCAATGCAACGGTTGCTGCAATTTGAATCGGCTGAAAAGCACCATAATCGAGATAACTTTTTATTTTTGTCAACGCTCCGATGATCTCACGATTTCCGCTGCAGAAGCCAACACGCCATCCTGGCATCGAATAACTTTTAGAAAGAGTATACATCTCAACGGCAAGATTTTTCGCCCCTTTGACCTGGAGAATCGAGGGAGCAACATATCCCTCAAAAGTCAAATCTCCGTAAGCAAGATCATGGATCAAAAGAATATTATTTTCCTTCGCAAATTGAACTACCTTCTCAAAAAATTGAAGAGTTGCTGTCATGGTAGTTGGGTTTGAGGGAAATGAAAAAATCAACAACTTCGGTTTAGGCCAAATATTTGCAAATGCATTTTCGAGATTCAGTAAAAAATCTTCTTCAGAACTTGCACGAATGGCCCGAACTTGCGCTCCGGCAATCACTACAGAATAGGTATGAATGGGATAAGTGGGGCTCTGGACAAAAACGACATCGCCAGGGACACAAAGCGCCAACGCCAAATGACTAATCCCCTCTTTTGCCCCAATCGTCACGATGGTTTCCGATTCTGGATCGAGGGAAACATTATAATGGCGATGATACCAATCGCAAATCGCTTTACGAAGTTTCGGAATCCCTTTGGACATCGAATAGCGATGATTAATAGGTTTCTGGGCTGCTTCAATCAGTTTGTTGACGATGTGGGGAGGAGTCGGAAGATCAGGATTTCCCATCCCCAAATTGATGATATCTTCTCCCCTCTTGCGTGCCTCCATCATTAGATGAGTCACGACGCCAAGTACATAGGGGGGGAGTCTTTGAATACGTTCAAATTCCACAATAAAAATCCTTAAACAAAATGAATCATTAATAATTGAATGCGAGTTTTTTTATTTTAAACATTTCAACCAATCTGAGCCAAGTTTAATCTTCCTTTCCAACGATGAGTTAAAATGGCCTTTATTATTTTTGACTCCGGTTTTTCCAATTTTGGATCAAATTTCATCCAATCAAAAGCCTCTTTTCTTGCACTTTCTAAAATGGAAAGATCTCGAACCAGATTTGCAATTCTGAAATCGGGAATCCCGGATTGTCGAACGCCTAAAAAATCACCCGGGCCACGAATATTCAGGTCTGCCTCGGCGATTTTAAAACCATCATTGGTTTGACACATCGCCTTCAAACGTTCTTTTGCTACCTCACTCCTAGGCCATCCGGCAATCAGAAAACAGTACGATTTTTCGGCTCCTCGGCCAACTCGTCCGCGAATTTGATGGAGTTGTGCGAGGCCAAATCTTTCAGCATGCTCAACGACCATAATCGTGGCATTCGAAACATCAATCCCGACCTCAATGACCGTCGTCGCAACCAGGATTTGAATCTCTTGATTGACAAAATCTGTCAGAACTTTTTCTTTCTCTACCCCTTTCATCTGACCATGAAGCAAACCGATTTTCAAATCTGGAAAAATTTCATTCTGAAGTTTTTCGAACATTTGGGTCGCATTTTTAAGATCAAAGGTTTCACTCTCTTCGATGAGAGGATAGACAAAATAAGCCTGACGTCCTTTTAAAATTTCCTGTTTGATAAAAGGATAAATCTTTCCCATTTCTTTATCAGAAAAAAGTTTTGTAAGAATTTCTCCTCTCCCTTTCGGCATTTCATCAATAATCGAGAGATCTAAATCCCCATAGGCAGTCAACGCTAGTGTTCTCGGAATTGGAGTGGCAGTCATAATCAGCAAATGTGGGTTTTTTCCTTTCTTCTTGATTTCTGCCCGCTGCAATACACCAAATCGATGTTGTTCATCGACAATCGCTAATGCCAAATTCGAAAACTGCAGCTCTTCTTGAATGAGCGAATGGGTTCCAATCACGAATTGAACTTCTCCTGAGGACATTTTTTCCATTCGCTCTTTTTTCTC
>CAZQOW010000047.1:0-13443 GCA_964595045.1 uncultured Pseudomonadota bacterium | reverse complement strand
TCGTTGTCAATTGGAAGAGTCACAGTTAAAACTTCTTTTTTTGAATCAAACTTTTCCAATAAGACACTAATTGCTTTAGAATTTCCTACCGCTAATTGACCCAAGGCTTTCATTGATTCGCTTTTAATGGGCGACAAGCTCCCCGATGAAACATTATGAAGTAGCTCATCAATAAACTGCGCAATTGGATCTTTTCTAATTCCTAGAAATGAACCTAAATTACCTAAAACACCTCGAGTAGGTTTCGATTTTTTTTGAACCTTATCAATTATATAAGCAGCGGCAACTCGAACGGTAATCAGTTCTCTTTTTGAATTTAAGCAAGAAATGAGAGCTTCGACGATATGAGGTTGATCTTTTCCTAAATATTCTCCTAAGGCTTCGATAATTGCTATTTTCCCTTTTTCAGAACGACTTTCGCGTAATTTAATTAGTAAAGGCTCTATAACTCTTTCTTCCCCTACTTTTCCCAAACCTTTTGCAATGCCTATTAAAATATCAGTATCGTTTTCAGTTTTTAATTGTTCTATTAAAAGATCAACAACTTCTTTACCACCGATCTTTCCCAATGTTTCAGCGACTTCTCCTTTAGCCAAGCTTGATTCTTCTGAATCCAAAAGTCTTGAAATTAAAAAATCTATAATTTCTGGGCGTTTCGAATTTGCAAGAAGAGATAATCCTTCCGAATCGGTAAATAAAGCTGCTACCTTTTCTCTTTTCAGAAGATGAACCAAAACTTCATCTAGATTGGAAATGGGATGCTCGATAAGCCAATGTATAACTGGTCTATGATTCCATCCAAACGGTGCTTTTTCTCGAAGAATTTCTATTAACCCATCCATCCATTCAGGTTTTATATGACTCAATGCCCGTCCTAACCAAACCTTGGCGGGGATTGATCCTTCCTGTTTTGAAAATAGTTCTGCAAACCCTTTATAAACTTCTATTTCATTAGAAGTCTTTTCATCTTTGAGAATATTGAAAATCTTTCTCATCTGCTCTTGAATTGATGAAGGGTCTAATCGAGGGGAAAGTTTGGAGAGAAATTTTTGAAGATCAAATTTTTGTTCTGCTTGATCTTCTTGAACATCTTGACGTGAAACCTCCTCTATCGCTGAAAACAGTACTGAACCTGTAGCGATCAACTCCTCGTCCCAATTTGGTGAAATACGATTTAAAGCATTCACTGCTTCTTGACGAATATAATCACTTCTATCATTGAGTAGCTCTCGAATTTGAGGAAGAGACCCTTCATCTTGGAGTTGACCTAAAACATCTATCACCACTGCACGTATATCCTCATTTTCGTCTTTAAGTGTCTGTCGGATTGACTCATAATCTTTCATTTGACCTAAAACACGTAATGCTTTTATACGAATAGCAAAAGTATCAAATCCTTTAAGTTTAAGTAGTTCACGAATTTGAGGAATAGATTCATGGTCTCTTAATTTACCCAAGACATCCAATATTTCTTCAGTAAGAGGTATTTCTTTCAGGACTTCTCGAATTTGGGGAAGAGAGACTCTATCTCCAAGATTACCTAAAATCTCTAACGCTTTTCCACGAAGAGATTTATCTTTAAGCGCGTCTCGAATCTGAGGGAATGCCCTCTCACCCTGCAGCTGAACTAAAACCTCTAACGCTTTTTTGCGAACTAAAGATTCTCTATCCTCAAGGGCTCCTTGAACATGAGGAATAAATTCTCGATCTCCCCATTGACCTAAAATTTCTAAAGCTTTTATACGAACCTCTCTAAAAGAAAAGCTAGCCATAGAAGACTTCTCGTCTTTCACAGTTGCTAGAATCTGGGGAAGAAACAGTCGATTTCCAAATTGACTCAAAGCTTCTAAAGCTTTCACGCGGCTAGGGGTCCATGAGCTTTTAAGCTTTTCTTGCATCTGAGAAAGGGCCTCTGGATCCCCAAACAGAGCCAAAACCTTTAATGCTTCTTCTTGAACAGAGTTGGATTCATGCTTGAGCGCGTTTCGAATTTGAGGAGTAGATTCTCGATCATCAAATTGACCCAAAAGCTCTAAAGCTTTCATGCAAACTGCAGGAACGTTATGATTGAGCAGTAAGCGAATTTGAGGGAGCGAATCTCGATCTTTCAGCTGACTCAAGGTTTCTAATGCCTTCACACAAACAGAGGTTTCTCTATGTTTAAGTAATTCTCGAATTAGAGAAAGGGAACTTGCATCGCCAAACTCCCCTAAAACCGCGAAAGCTTTTCTGATGACAAAAGGATCATCTTCGGTTTTAAACAACTCTTGAATATGAGGAAGCGCTTCTCGATCTTTGAATTTGCCCAACACCTCTAATACTTTTGTTCGGATTCTACTGTCGGTGTCTTTAAGCGCCATTCGAATTTGAGGAAGAGATGCCGAATCTCCAACCTCACCTAAAACCTCTATCACTTTTTCTCGAATAGAAAACTTTTTATCCCTCAAAAAATATTCAGCAATCTCTCTTCGATTCTTTTTTGATGCATTTAACAACTCCATTTTCATGTCATCTTCGATTCCACTCTTTCCCAATTCTTGCAGATAACTTTGAACCTCTTCGGCTTTCATTCCGCTCATCAACTTCCCTAAATAAATCCCTAATTCGATTTTTTCTTCCTTCGCCAATTTCTCACAAATTGTTTGAATACTGCTTACCTTCTCTCCTCCTGTTCGAATAATTTTGAGGATTTTGAGTTTAAGTTTTTCTTTCAGTAAAAGCGCAGTTTCTTTGCTTGAGCGTATCTTTTTATTTTCTACTTTCTTTTTTAAGATCTGTATTTCCGTTTCAACTGCTTCTTTTATCTCTTCATTTACGGTTCGATTTTTATAAACCTGCTCTAAAGAGAAAAATAGAGCTTCATGGGAAGAAAGAATTTCTAATTGCTCTGTGGCTGCCGCAATCACTCCTAGTTTCTGCAAATCTCTGAGTGTTAAATTTTCATCTTCTGTCGCAAAAATCTCTGCCACTGCTCGATGAAATTCTATAATCTCTTTTGCTACTGGAGCATGGACAGGTTGAGTCGCCGCAACGATTTCAACCAATTCTGATTCTTTAAACTCATCTACGTATATTTTTCTAAACTTATTCTCTAAGGCGGGAGACAACTCTCTTCTTCCACCTCTCATCCCTACTGGATTTTGGGTTAATACTAACCTGAAGTTTGCATGTGCTTTGACTGGCGTTCTTCTTCCATTCTCACTCACCACAATCATCCGATCATCATCGAACACTGAATTCAATCTCTCAAGCACCTCTGCCGGGATTAAGTTCGCCTCATTCAAGATTAAGATAGAACCTGTTTTCAAGGCATCTAAGAAATAGCCTTCTTTAAAGATCAAATTTCCATCTTCCCCTAAAGTTGGCATTCCTACTGCATCCGCGATAGAAAGATCTTTTGAGCCTGTCACCTCTATCACTTTTTGACCGGTTAGTTTTCCAATCCATTTTGTAATTGCTGATTTTGAAACTGCCGGAAGCCCTTCCAATAAAACAAAATCACCTCGCTTAAACGAATCTAAAACTCGTCTCATTAACTTCAAGGTCGTCGGCACACCAATCAACTCTTCCCATGCCGCACAATCCTTCACCTTCCATTGTTGATCTTTGGCTTGATGTAAAATTTTTTCATATGCTTTACGCTCTTCAACCGTTTCTTTCTTCACCTGTTCCAATGAATCATTCGACTTCAAGAAATCTTTTATTTCATAACTTCCTCGGGGTAACGCTTTTTCTAGTTGTTCTAAGGCTTGAGCATAACTTTCTGGATTTAATCCATCTAATATCTCCGCTTCAAATGCCTGGACCAAAGCCTTCATTCCAAGCTTAGTCAGTTCTAATTTTACTTTTCCTTCTGCATCTTTTTCTTGAAGAGTTTTCCAAAGTTTTAATCCCTTCAACTCTTCCTCTTGCACACGACTCGCTATTCTTTGTAAGGTTCGGATCGAGATATTTCCTTTTCCGACTCCATGCTTCATGATCGATAATGCTTTTGGAATCTGATCGACACTCTCTGCTGATAATTCTTTAAACTTTTCTTTTAAAATTATACTCTCTTCATGAGGTTGAAAACCTCTCATCCCAACCGCTAACCATCGACTCTTGAAGCTTGCCTCTAATTTTCCTCTACCTTGATATGTATCAGGATTTCCTGTTGCAAAGAGACGAAAATGATCATGAACCTTCACCTCGATCACTTGATTTCCTTGTCTCACCATTACTTTACCACTACGAATTTGTTGAACCACATCGTTCAAAGAAACTAAAAACCCTTCTGATGCTAAATTCACTTCATCCCAAAGCATCCAGCCACCATACCTCAGCGCTTCAACCATTCTTCCTTCTTTGAAGATGACCTGTTTTTTTCCCTCTTTCATTACAATTTCATAATGACCCATTAATTGAGATTCATCGGTCTCTTTGCCAAAGTTGATGCGATAGAGAGGAGTTCCTTTGAGCCCAGGAAGATGTGGAGCTTGAGTGGTATGAGCCAAATAGCGGATGAGAGCATTTTTCCCAAGTCCAGTTTCTCCCAAGAGCATCACTGGGATCTTCGCTAAAATACCGGAGGCAAGTCCCTTTAAAGCCTCTATACTCGGCCCCACTAGAGCAACCTTTTCTTCTTTCGGAATTAAATGTTCTTTAAAATCTTTGAGAACTTGAACAGGGATCGCATCGTCGGCAGAATCACGAAAAACAGACGAAGAGCTATCTTGAGAAGAAATTTTGGAAAGAAGAGATTGTATATCGGAGGATTCAGAAATTTGAATATCTTCTACTTTATCAGAGAGAACTTCATCGACAATACGAATGAGAGGAGAACCGTGAGAAACTAGATTAGCATCCCAGTTTGAAAAATAACGATTTAATACTTTGACAACTTTCATTCGGATATGGGGATTTTTATGCTTTAAGAGTTCATAAATTTGAGGGAGTGAATTTTGATCATTCAATTTGCCTAACGCTTCTAACGCATTTATTTGAATATCAAAACTTTGGTCTTTTAAAGCTTCTTGAATCTGAGGAAAAGATTCTTGATCACTTAAATTTCCCAATATTTCTATCGCTTTCGCTCTAATATTAGGATTTTTATCATTTAAAGTTTCGCGAATAGGAACTCGATCATTGAAACTTCCCAGTATCTCTAAAGCTTTTTGTCGAACCAATACATGTTCTTTTTTTAGAATTTCACGAACTTGAGAAAGAGAGTTTTCCCCTTCTAGCCGTGTCATTACTTCTAACGCTTTCGCTCGAACAAAAGGGCTTTTGTCTTTTAAAGCCTGCTGAATTTCAAGTAAAGCTTTTCGACCTTCTAGAGCTCCTACGACCTCTACTGCAACCCTTCTAAAAGCTTCATCCTCCCCTTCTTCCTCTTCTAAAGCCTTTAAAACCTGACGGATTTGAGAAAAAGATTCTTGATCATTTAAATGACCTAATGCTTCTATAGCTTTCAACCGAGTAAAAGGATTTTTATTTTTTAAAGCTTCTCGAACCTGAGAAAGAGACTCTTGATCTTTTAGCTGCCCAATTGCATCTAAAGCTGACATCCGAACATCAATATCCTTCTCTTGAAGAGCTTTTCTAATTTGAGGAAGAGATGCCTGGTCCTTTAACTGACCCAACAATTTTACAGCTTCAGCACGCGCGAGATAAAAGCCACCCTCGGCGACTTTTCTAAGTTGGGAAAGTGATGTTGGATCTCCGAATTGAGCTAATATTTTCACAACTTCTACTTGAGTATCGCGATTTCCATCACTCAAACAGCAATCTCCCATTTCTTTTCGATACTTTTTTAACGCACTCAATATCTCTATTTTATTTGGTAGATTTACTTTGTTACTTATTTTGTCTTCATTTGGCTCTTGCTCTTCGAATAATTTCAAAAAATCATTAAACTGTTTTTCTTCCATTCCCTCCATCGCCTTCGCTAACCAAATTTCTAGACTTACCCCTTCCTGCTCTGCCAACCTCTGATAAACCTCCATTGGAGAGGTAACGTTACTTTCTCCACCTTGCTGAACAATCGCCAACACTTTTTTCCTTAACTCTTGTTCTTGTCTTTGCTGCTCCGAGATTTGTTGAGGAGAAAGCTTTGAGAGAAGTTTTTGTAGATCTTCAGTATCTTTTGCTTGAGCTTTTTCTACGCCCCCTTCTTGATGCACCTCTTCTTGAAGAATAGAGATTGCATGTTTTCCACGTTTAACAAGCTCTTCATCCCAGTTCTCGTTGATCATTGTCAAAGCCTCTGCGGCACTTTGACGAAGCACCCTCAGATATCCCTCATTGCTTTGAAGCATAGACTTCAACATTGCGACAACCGTAGGATCCTCTATTTTCATTTTCCCTAAGGCCCAGGCAGCCGCTTTAGAAACATTGCTATATTCATTCTGTAGAGCTAATTTTAATTCTTCAATAGCGGAAAGATCTCCGATCTTTCCTAGAGCTTCGGCTGCATTTGCAGCAGCCGTGACCTGCTTATTTTGTATCGCCAATTTTAATGTATTTTTTAATTCCTCACTCGATGAGCGATCTCCTATCTTACCCAACTCTTCGGCCGCCGCTTCGGCAACATCATAGTTTTTATTCTGTATAGCCAATTTTAATATATTTTTTAATATTTCATTCTCTGAAAGGTCTCCTAATATCTCAACTGCCCGAACACGAGTAGGTTGATTCTCATTTTCAAGAGCAGCCGACTTTAATTCAAAAATTGCACCTTCAATTTGCCATATTGAAAGTTGTGCTTGAACTTGTATTGGTATATTGAATTGAGTTGGCTGATGATTCTTAGGGTCAGCAATCCATTTTAAATCTTCAATCGCTGACTGATCTCCAATTCTTCCTAAAGCCTTAATCGCGTATAACCTCTTAAATTCATCATTATCTTTAAGAGCTAATTTGAATACATTAACAGTTGAGCGATCTTTTATTTTATATAGCGCAGCCATCATTGCAGAACTGGCCATATTATCTTTCTCAATAGAAATGGCTGATATTAAAGCATCAACTCCTAACGGATTGCCTATTGTTCCCAAAGCTCCCGCTGCATCCATACGAATGAGCCATTCGGGATCCTGAAGGTTCAGTTTTAATGACTCAATCGCCTGAGAACCACCTATCTTCCCCAATAACTGAATTGCATTTCGACGAACATTTTGCAGGTTCAATTTCACATCTGACGCGTAAGCGATGAGTCTTTCGACTCTTCCTTGGACCGCAGTTACTTGAAAAAAATTAATTATATTAAATTCATCCCACCCTAATTGATGAGCTACTAACTCCCATTCTTTAACACTGGCATTTTTCAACGCTTTACTTAACCAAACTTCAAAATTGATTCCTTCTTCTTGAGCTAATTCTTTATAGATATCTAAATAAACTTTATCCTTTAATAAAAGATTTCTAATTTTTTTCCTTAAAGGATCTTCTAAAGACAGCTCACTTCTTTCAGATGAAAAAGAAAGTTTTGAGAGAAGTTTTTGAAGATCTAATTTCTGAAGATTTTGCTCTTCACCAATTTCTGAATGTAAAATATCTTCTACCAATTGAAAAACGACTTCTCCTTCTTCAGCTAAATGAGAAAGCGAAGCAGGAGACAAATAACGAAGAGCCTCTAGAGCTTTCTGTCGAACTGCCATACTTTTATCATTCAACTTATCCATCAATTGAGGTACTACTTCTCGAACTTCGAATTTAGTAATCGCCTCAATTGCTTTTTCTCGCACGATATCATTTTTATCATCTAGCTTGCTGATCAGGTGAGGAATTGACTCTCGAACTTCGAATTTCAAAATGGCATCGATGGTGGAAAGTAAAACACCAACATAATCAGATGTAGTGATTTTATGAATCAGATTGGGAATAATTTTTCTTTCACCCATCTCGACAAGAACATTAATCGCTTCTGCCATCCTCCAGTGATCTGGTTTATCAGAACGAGTATCTTGTGTAGCCACAGCCATAAAAACGCTGGTTTCTTTTTTTAATTTATCGTAAGCGGTAAAGGCTGCTTGATAGTAATTCTTATCAAATCCACGTCTATTAGCAGCGTCTACCTGCATTCTGCTTACTTGCCATCCAAGATGCAGAGGGGCAATAACACTATCCCCGATTTTCCCTAGAGCTTCAGCTGCGGCAGTTTTTACACCTTCTCCCTCATAACTACTTTCAATTATATCGATTAAATTTTGGTTTAAATCTGGAATCGGCTCGTGAAGTGCAAAGACAGTTAAAGCAGGGATAATATGTTTTTTTAATTGTGGATAAGTTTTCTTATTTTTGAGTTGCTCATTTAAAATTGGAATAATTTCTCTGACATTCAATTTTGCCAATTCACGAATGGCTATATATCTAACTTCATTGGCGTCAAGTATTTCCAGCTGAGACATTCCATTTCTAATGTGCTTACCTTCAGCAAATTGTTTTAAATACGGAACGAATTTTTCATCATCCAAACTAACCAAGGCTAAAATTACATCTTCAGCCACCTGAGACCAAATCTTCTTATTATTAATTAAATTAATTAACGCTGGAACTGCTTCCTTAACTTTTAATTTTGTTATACCACTGATTATTTTTTTTGTATCTTTCTGTTTCTCTACACTCTCTTTTAGTAATTCAAGTAATAAAGAGGCACCGCCTTGAATATTAAATTTTTCAATCCAGAAAGCTTGTTGTTCGGAAGACCACTCTAAGTTAGCAAAAATTTTTCTTAACTTCTCGTCATTGGCGTTCTTAAAAACTTCAGAAAGCCACACATCGATATTCATTCCTGATTCATCTGCCAATTTTTGATAAATATCCTTAACACTCCGAATCTTCTCTCCACCTTCTCGAATAATTTTAAAGATTCTGAGTTTAAGTCGGTTTTCGAGAGAAAGAGATTCTTCTTTACTTGCTTTTAGTTTTTGTCAGCAGTACTCTTTCTTAAATTTTGAATTTCTATTTCTACTTTATCCTTGATCACTTCATTGAGAGTTCTGTTTTTATAAACCTGCTCCACTGAGAAAAGAAGCGCTTCATGCGGAGAGAGAATTTCTAACTGTTCTGTCACTGTTGCGATTGCTCCCAGCTTCTGCAAATCTCTGAGCGTTAAATTTTCATCTTCTGACGCAAAAATCTCCGCCACCGCACGATGAAACTCCACAATCTCTTTTGCTACGGGTGCGTAGCCTGGTTGAGTCTCCGCTACAATCTGCACCAACTCCTCTTCTTTAAACTCATCGACATAAATTTTTCTAAACTTATTCTCTAATGCGGGAGACAACTCTCGCCTTCCACCCCTCATCCCCACTGGATTCTGAGTGATCACTAATCTAAAGTTGTGATGCGCCTTCACCGGCGTTCTTCTTCCATTCTCACTCACCATAATATTGCGATCATCATCAAATACCGAGTTCAATCTCTCAAGCACCTCAGCGGGAATTAAATTTGCCTCATTCAAAATCAAGATTGCTCCTGATTTTAACGCATCTAGAAAATACCCATCTTTAAAAATTAAATTTCCATCCTCACCTAATGTCGGCATTCCTACTGCATCCGCAATCGACAAATCTTTACTTCCAGTCACTTCAATCACCTTCTGACTCGTCAGTTTTCCAACCCACTTTGCAATCGCTGATTTAGAAACCGCTGGAAGTCCTTCAAGCAATACAAAGTTACCTCGTTTAAAAGAATCAAGAACTCGTCGAAGGAGTTTAAGAGTTATGGGAACACTCACCAACTCTTCCCATGCGCCACAATCCTGTACTTTCCAATTTTGATCGTCTGCTTCTCCTAATATTTTCTCATACTTCTCCCGTTCTTCGATCACCTCTCTCTTTAAATCCTCTAATCGATCATTTGCTTTCAAAAAATCTTTTGCCTCATAACTTCCGCGAGGGATCGCTCTCTCTAATTGCTCTATTCCTTGGATATAAGCCTCGGGATTCAATCCGTCTAATATCTCTGCTTCAAACGCTTGCGTAATCACTCGCATTCCAATTTCATTCAGTTCTGGATCTCCATTTGCTGATCTTCTCCAAAGATTCTTCCCAGAAGACTCCTCTTCTTGAACTCGAGTTGCTATTCTCTGTAAAGTTCGAATAGAAATCTTGTCTTTCCCCACTCCATTCTTCATCACAGAAAGAGCCTTCGGAATCTGATCAATACTCTCGGGAGACAAACCAACAAACTTTTCTTTTAAAATCACACTTTCTTCATGAGGCTGAAAATTTCTCATCCCCACTGATAACCATCGACTTCTAAAGCTCGCTTCTAATTTTCCTCTGCCTTGATAAGTGTCCGGATTTCCTGTTGCAAAAAGTCGGAAATGATCGTGCACCTTGACAGTCACTACCTGATTCCCTTGTTTGATCATCACAGACCCGCTCTGAATCTGTTGAACCACATCGTTCAGAGAAACTAAAAATCCTTCGGAACCAAGATTCACCTCATCCCAAAGCATCCAGCCGCCGTACTTCAAAGCCTCGACCATTCTTCCTTCTTTAAAGATGACCTGTTTCTTTCCCTCTTTCATCTCGATCTCGTAATGCCCCATCAATTGAGATTCGTCTGTCTCTTTACCAAAGTTGATTCTATATAAAGGGGTATGAGTAAGATTGGCTAAATGGCGAATGAGTGCATTCTTTCCTAGACCGGTTTCTCCCAAAAGCATCACTGGGAGTTTAGATAGGATTCCGGTGACTAATCCTTTCAATCCTTCGATCGATGGGCCTACCAGCGCTACTTTTTCTTGTTTAGGGATTAGATATTCTTCAAAGTCTTTGAGTACCTCTTGAGGAATCACTTCTCCTGAAGAATCTAAGGGAACAGAGGAAATGCGAGAAGAAAGCTGGGAGATGAGCGATTGAAAATCAGAAGCCTCAGAAGAACGAGTTTCTTCTATTTTACCGGAAACAACTTCATTCAATAGCCGAATAAGAGTTGGACCTACAGTTACTAAATCAGAATCCCATCCAGGAGACAGTTGATCCATACCTCTTAAGGATTCTATTTGTGCAAAACTTATTCCCCATAAGTTATTCTCTTCAATTTTTTTTCTCAATTCGGAAACAGTTTGTCTATCTTCAATGCTAATCGCATATCTAATGGCTTCAATTAAAATATCTCTATTTACTTTTCTAATACCAGAAATAATTTCTCTAGCTTCAATTAAAAGGCTTTTATCTTTAAAAAAACCTAAAGCTCTTAAAGTCAAAACACCAAAGGAATAATTTTCGTTTGTTTTATAAGCATCTAAAATATAAGGGATTGCATCAGCATCTCCATAAGAAATCAAAGCTTCCATCGCGATACGTTGAACAGTTTCACTAGGATCTTTTAATTTATCACAGACTTTTTTTAATCCTTCTTTCCCCTCAATGCTCAGAAGACCGAAAAGAGACTTGCCCCGAATCTTTTCTGACTCATCCAATAAGAACCGATTTAAAATCGGCTTCAGCTCTTCTTTAATTGCAAAAGAAACTTCTTTTTCTTTGAACTGTTCTAGAGCTAAGAGAGCCTTTTCTCTATTCAATTGCACTGCATACTCTTCACTATTATTCTTTAAAGCATTTAATGTCTTTTTCGATAACTCTTCAAATGCTTCTTTATCTCCTAATGCTGATAGAACAATGAGCCCATCCCATTCAAAAACTCGATTTTCTAAAGGTCGATTTTTTTGCAAAACTTCTTGTAAAACTCCATGGATTTCGGGAATCGTCTCCTTTGCGTTCAACCTCATTAATGTTTTCATTACATTAACTCTAACAAAGGGAGATTTATTTTTTAGAAGTTCGCGAAGTTGCGGAATAACGCTTTCTCGATCAGTAAAATGAGCTAAAATATGTATTAGTTTGTCTACTTCTTCATGTTCGCTACTTATATCGCGACTGTATTCAAAAATATCAATAATATCGTTTTGAA
This sequence comes from uncultured Pseudomonadota bacterium, assembly GCA_964595045.1. Classification (GTDB taxonomy): domain Bacteria; phylum UBA10199; class UBA10199; order JADFYH01; family JADFYH01; genus CAZSRQ01. The sequence continues at coordinate 1,539 of CAZQOW010000047.1, read as the reverse complement.
ATTTCGTAATTAATTGATCTTTCGCCTTACCTTTTCCGAAAACCGTCAGAATCCACAAAAGTCTATTACCAGATGCTAACAAACCTTCAGCTTCCAATACCTTTACAATTTTTAAAATAACTTCAATATCTGCATCTCTAAAAAATCTTCCCAAACATATTCCAAAGTTTATTTTTTTATCGGCAGCAAATTTCTTAGCCAATTCTAAATAAATCTCTTCCATAGAAGTAAATTTATCTACTTTTAGCATTTCTAGAATTGTTCTTTTTAATTCTTGCTCTGATTTTGCCTCAACAGAACCATCCCGTTTCGGTAGACGCGAAAATAGTTCTTCAAGACCTAAAAGATCTTCTTTTTGAGCTTCTTCAAGTGAGCTGTGAAGTTGTTGATGAAAGATTTGAGCAAAATGACGTCGATCTCTTAAGTCTATATCCCACTCAGGCACATAATGATTCAGGGCATCTATTATCTGTCGTTGAGATCTACTCTCCATTGATAATAAAGATATCTGTGCCTTGAGGTTAGAAATAAGAATTTCAGGGGGAGTATAGCGATTAAGAAAAGCAATTGCCGGGGTAGTATAATTTGGAATAATTAAATTTCGATTTTCATTAAAAAACTTTAATATTGGAGAATTAGCATTTGAATAGTGAATAGAAATAATCAAATGGGATAAAAGTTCTAAGTAGTGAGGAGAAAATTGTTGTCCATACGATGTTGTAGCCCAATTCAATAGATATGACTTTATATCTGAAAAATGATCCTCTATTTTTCTATCTTTTAATTCTGGATAAAGTTCTAAAAGAGGCTCAACCTTCCCAAGAGCGCCTAATGACCAAATCGCCAATATTTTAAGTTCAAAGTTTTCCGACTTCAGCCATTTCGCGCATTCTTCAAAAAGACGATCAGGATTTAATATAAAAAACTCATTCGCGAGTTTCACTTGAAGCTTTAGTAATCGATCCAAAAGAAGTTTATTATTTTTAACTTCACTTTTTTCTATAGTTTCTTCTAATTTAGAAAGCCCATTTTTTAATAACTCTCTTGATTCAGGAATAGACAAGAGAGAGAGAGTCTCTGCCATCAGCATATTTGCTTGCCCAAGCTTAAAATCTTTCAAAAAGTTTTCTTTTATAAACTCTAGAGCTTCTTTTTTAGAATGATCTATTCTTACTAGGTTATAAAATGCTTCTGCCTTCTCAGTTAAATTAAGATTATCTTTTGCAATAACTTGTTCCAAGATTTTCAAACCACTTCGAATTTTATATTTTCCAATCCAAGCAATCTGTTTTTCTTCAGCCCAATCCATCTCTTGAAACAAAACCCTTAGATCTTCTTCTGAAGCATCGACATAGGTTTTTCCAAGCCAGACTTCTAAAAGAAGCCCATCTTGTTTAGCCAAATAAGAATAAATATCTTTTAAAGTGTCGAGCTCAACTTCCGAACTTTGTAATATTTCTCTAGCCTTTATTTTTAATTCTAAATCCTGTGCCTTTACTTGCAACTCCTCCTGAAATCTTCTCTGCACCCCTTCAATCA
>CAZQOW010000046.1:0-13520 GCA_964595045.1 uncultured Pseudomonadota bacterium | reverse complement strand
GAACCGGAAAATTATTGGCAAACGCATCCAACGATTCATGCGATTTCGAAATTGATCAAGATGTATCCTTTAACCATTGAAGGATTAACCCGATCGATCAACGATCTAAAACGAGATCAAGTCCAACCAAAATTATTAGAAAATAATTCTTTGTATGCTTAAAGATTTGTCTTATAAATTTTCAAAATTAACCCTTCTATTAAAGGAGAATCTTGTGAAAAAAATATTTTTGGTTTTATTTCTATTCGTCGTTTTTTCTGTAACTAACGCTTATTCTGTCACTCCAGCAAAAACAGTGACCACCCCGACCGGATTAAAATATGTCGATCAAATCACCGGAACTGGAGTCGAAGCAACCCGTGGAAAAACAGTCAGTGTGCATTACACCGGTTGGCTCGATCAAAACGGATCTGCCGGAAAAAAATTCGATAGTTCAAAAGATCGTGGTCAGCCATTTCAGTTTCATTTGGGTCGCGGTGAAGTAATTCCAGGTTGGGATGAAGGGGTTGCCGGAATGAAAATCGGCGGGAAAAGAATGCTCTATATTCCTTCAAAGCTTGGATACGGCTCTCAAGGAGCTGGTGCTGATATACCACCGAATGCAAATTTGATTTTTGAAGTTGAGTTATTAAAAGTCCAATAAAGAATTCTATTCTGTGGGGCGTACGGTTGTACGCCCTCTTTTGTTCTATCTCCCATCCTATCAAAAAAAAGGAACAGAACCATGTCTGAACATAAAGCAACTCTTCACTGGAAAAAAACAACCGCTGATTTTAGCTATAAAACTTTCGATCGAACTCATACGGTGAAATTTCCTGGAGGAACGGAAATTCAGGCGACTTCAGCCCCGGAATATTTAGGGAAAAAAGAATATGTCAATCCTGAAGAGGCTCTCACCTTTTCTCTCTCCAGCTGTCATCTTCTCACTTTTCTGGCGATCGCCTCCATGTCAAATTATATCGTCGAAGAATACGAAGATCAGGCAACCTCCATCCTCGAAAAAAATGCTCACGGAAAATTAGCGATCACAAAAGTTTATTTAAAACCGAAAGTGAAATTTGGCGGAGAAAATATTCCTGATTCAGAAAAGCTAAAAAAGCTTCACGAAAAAGCACATAAAGAATGTTTTATCGCAAATTCCGTTTTGTGTGAGGTAATTGTGGAAGCAAGAGAGTAATTCTCCCATTTCTACAAACGAGCGGATGGAGAATGTCATCTTTCTTTAATCTTTTTCCAAATCTGAGCCATAATTTCCAAAAATGATGGGCGAGGAGTAATTTCTAAATCTGCTTTCAAAATGGAAGATGAATTAAGCTCTTCAATTTTTGCATGTTGTTTCATTTTTTCATCGTCTTGAGAACTGGTCACTAAAAAATGAAGTTGTTTCGGTGTTTTTTCCTTGAATTGAATGATTCGACTATAAACCCCATCTCCCGCTTTTACATCTCCAAAAGAGCCATCATCTTTTAATGGCCAATGATATCGAATGAGCTCGCCACTTTTATCGACTTCTATCAGAAAAACGGGTGCTTGTTTTTCAAGAGAGGAAAGTAATTGAACAGAGAATAAAACAGATCCTTCTTGATCTACAAAAAGTGATTTTGGTTCAATCTTAAAATTATAAAACCTAAACTCTCCTCGAGCATTAGAATTTAAAAGGAGGCAAAATAATAAAGTAAAAAATATTTTTTTCATTCACAATCCTCAGAGTTTTTAAATCTTGTATAAATACTACAAGGCAAACTATATTGATTATTTTTCTGAATAAGCTCTAATTCACCTGACTCAATCGTTTCATCCGGATAAAAATCTTTTACCAGATTCGCAATCACCGAAGAGGAATATCTCATCGAATAAGAATTCAAAAGGAATAATTTTGGTTTTTTAGGTAAAAGCTCTTTGCAAAGCGAAAGCAATTCTGAAATCTCATTTTCAAACTTGAACAAAGTCTCTTTTCCACCATGGCCAAACGCAGGTGGATCAAGCACTACTCCATCATAAGGAGTTTTTCTTTTGATTTCTCGCATCAAAAATTTTTGACAATCTTCAACCATCCAGCGAATCTTATCAGAACCTAACTGACTCATCCGCAAATTTTCTGAGGCCCAATGAACCACCGATTTGGAGGCATCGACATGGCAAACCTTCGCTCCCGCATGAGCCATGACTAAACTTGCGGCTCCAGTGTAAGCAAACAAATTAAGTATAGAAAGCGGTTTCAAACTCGATCGAATCATTTGATCTAACCAAATCCAGTTGGAAAGCTGTTCAGGAAAAATCCCAACATTTTTCGAAAGGGAAAAACGAAGCTCAAATTTTAATTTATTTAAAGAAATGATCCAAGGTTCTATAAAACCATTTTTCTTTTCCCATTGAACTCGACCTCTCTGATCAGGGTGGCAAATCGCATGAAACTTCCATTCGGATAGAGGATTGACAGGTTTCCAGATCGCAATCGATTCAGGACGAGCAATGAAGTTTTTCCCGAATCTTTCCAGACGAAATCCATCACCGGAATCAAGCAGTTCATAATCGAGAAGTAAATCTGTGTTTGAAGTCATAGACTTCAAACATTAAAATTTTTTATGAAATTTAAACAAGAGAATTTCAGATAATTTTATAGAAATTTGAATTCTAACTTCTCTTTAGGAGCCTGAATCATTACTTCTCCCCCTTTCGACAGCTTTCCGAAGAGGATTTCTTTCGATAAAACAGCCGCAACCTCTGATTCAATCAGTCTTTTCAGAGGACGTGCGCCATAATGCGGATCAAACCCTTTCTGGGCAAGATATTTTCTGGCGGATGGATCTAGAACCAGATGAACCTCTTTTGCTTTGAGTCGTTCTTCGAGTTGGGTAATCATTTTTTCAACGATTCGTTCGGCAATCTCTAATGCTAATGGATTGAATTGAACAATCGAGGTCAAACGATTCCGAAACTCAGGACTAAACGCTTTTTCAATCGCTTTTGAACTTTTGTCTTCATAAGCCGATTTCCCAAAACCGATCGTATTGACCATGCTTTCACGCGCACCAGTATTGGTCGTCATGATCAAGATCACCTGTCGGAAATCAGATTTACGGCCATTATTGTCGGTTAACGTCGCATAATCCATCACCTGAAGAAGAATATTAAAAACATCTTCATGCGCTTTTTCAATTTCGTCGAGAAGTAATACGGCATGAGGATGACGATGAATTGCCTCGGTTAATTGTCCTCCCTGGTCAAAACCGACATAGCCTGGAGGAGAACCGATCAGCCGGGCGACTGTATGTTTTTCCATGTATTCACTCATGTCGAAACGAATAAATTCAATGCCTAAAGTTTGCGCCAGTTGACGCGCTACTTCGGTTTTTCCGACTCCGGTTGGCCCTGAAAAAAGAAAAGAGCCGATCGGTTTATCAGGCTCAGAAAGCCCTGCCCGAGAGAGCTGAATTGCCTGAACCACATTTTCGATCGCAGAATCTTGTCCGTAAATAAAAAGCTGTAGATCCCTTTTTAAATTTTCAAGCCGCTTTTTATCATCGAGCTTAATCGTTTGCGTTGGAACTCTTGCAATGCGAGAAACAATCGCCTCAATATCTTGGGGAGTTACTTTGGGGGTTCGAACACTCTTCGCTGTTCCAACTGAATCTTCGGCGGTTTCCACTTCTTTTTTCTTCAGTTTAACTTCAGCTCCCGCTTCATCCATCACATCAATTGCTTTATCTGGAAGAAAACGATCATTGATGTATTTGTTGGACAACTCAACCGCCGCTTTCAGCGTTGCGGAAGAATAACTGACCTGATGAAAATCTTCGTAATGTTTTTTCAAACCTTGAAGAATTAGATAGGCTTCACTCTCCGTCGGTTCAGTCACTTCCACTTTTTGGAAACGTCTAGAAAGAGCATGATCTTTTTCAAAAATGGCCCGATATTCTTTATAAGTGGTTGTTCCGATACATTTCAAATCGCCATTAGCTAAAACCGGCTTTAACAGATTCGAAGCATCAAGCGATCCCCCTGAAACAGCCCCGGCTCCAATGATTGTATGAATCTCATCAATAAAAAGAATGGCGTTTGGTTTGGTTCCAAGATCTTTAACCACCGCTTTCAATCGTTCTTCAAATTCTCCCCGAAATTTCGTTCCAGCAAGAAGCGATGCCATATCGAGCGAGTAAATCACACTATTTTCTAAATGAGGCGGAACCTGTTTCTGAGTAATTTGAAGAGCTAACCCTTCTACAATGGCGGTTTTTCCGACTCCAGCATCCCCAACAAAAATTGGATTATTTTTTCGGCGTCTCGCCAAAATATGAACAGTTCGTTCTAACTCTTTTTCACGACCGACAAGGGGATCAATTTTTCCTTTTAAAGCTCTCTCATTTAAATTGATGCAAAACTTTGTTAAAGGATCTCTCATTTTCCCGGAAGAGCGCTCCTGATCTGCATCAAAATCAGAAAAGCTTTCATCGGAATCTATTTTAGAAATTTGATGGGAAAGATAACGAATAATATCGAAACGTTGAATATTCTGTTTTGCCAAAAAATAAACTGCATGCGATTCTTTTTCTCGAAACAAGGCTGCCAAAACAGACCCCCCATCCATCTGCTCTTTTCCGGCTGATTGGACATGCGTGGCAGCAATTTGTAATACAAATTGTACACCTAAAGTATATTGGGGATTGATTTTGAGCTCTTCCGGCAAAGTTGGCATATGGCGAATCAAAAAATCTTCTATTTCATCCCGCAATCTTTGAAGATCTGCTCCACAATGCGTTAGTACATTCGAGGCAATGGCATCAAAAGTAAGAGCATAGAGAAGATGCTCTAATGAGACGAACTCATGCCTTCTTACTTTCGCTTCATCAAATGCACGTTTTAAAGTTTTTTCAAGTTCTTCGGTTATTAGCATATATTATTTGGATTATTAGAATAACAAAACTTCTCACAGATCACTCAAAACCGTTTTTAATCTTGCTCCATAATACATTCTAGCGGATGTTCTTCCTTTCTTGCTAGCTCTTTTACTTGAAAAACTTTGGTTCGAGCGATGTCATATGGATAAACCCCACATAATCCTTGACCTTTTATATGGACATCTAACATTAAGCGGGTCGCTTCTTCGTGAGATTTGTGAAAGATTGTTTCAAGTAAAAAAATGACAAACTCCATCGGCGTAAAATCATCATTAATTAAAAACACTTTATAAAGAGATGGTTTTTTTACCTCGACTCTTTTTTCAGTAACTGTTTGAACACCCGAATCATCTTCCTGAATAAAATTTTCTTTTTCTTCGGACATAAAGCACTTTCTTGATTAATTATAATTCATCTTGGCGAATTCTTTTTGTTTTTCGACTCTCTCTTTTAACAATCATTTACAATCATTAACAACTTTAACAAAAATGTTCTTAAATATAAAAATATAATAAGATTTTATCTAATTTAAACAATTCTCTATTTACAGGTTATCTCAAGATTGTTAGAATTTTTATTGTTCTGACGCAGAGATAAAGCCTGAGAAAATGTTTTTTTAAATCTTACAATAAACCAGTTTCCTCTTCTAAAACGGTCATAGCTTTTGTTTTTTCACTATGACCGTTTACTTTTTGAAATTCTACACCATTGCAAAAGAAAATCGTTCAAGTGCGAATAGTTCTCGTGCTTTGTTAATGGATTGCACGATGCTTCCTCTATTAAAATAACAAAAAGCGGCAAATCCAATACAGGTAGCGATACCAGCTATTCTTGCCAAACAAGGCTTTTTAATATCGCTTATATCAAAAGGACTCTCAAAAGGATCTTTTTCCTCAGGATTCTTCGAGGGATCAGTAGGCCATGCCCACGGAGGAGGAGTGGAGGATGAAGGGTTAAAAGGACGCGCATGTTCGGGAATCCCCCCTTCTTCGGAAGGATAAGATAATGCAATTTCTCTCTTCAAAGATCCTTGAGAAATTTCAAAAGACCAAAAACGTCTCAATACAAAGTGAGTGTCAGGAGAAAAAAGAAAAGATGATGTCATTAGTCTTAACTGGGAAGGATTCTGAGAATCCTTACAATTTAAACTATCTAATTGTTTACGCAATTGGACATTCGGTAAGTCATCTTTTGCTAATCTATAAAAAAACTGACAACCAGATAAAGACATAAAAACCTCCTTTTGATTCAAATATTTAAATTTATTCAGATTTTTCCTCTATAGCGATAACTAAAAATCAATTCAAGTTAGGAATCTCTTTTAAACCGTTTTAATTCCTGGATCATCAAAGCTTAACAGTTATTAAATTACTTTAACTTAATTTATTTAAATATTTGTTTTTTATATAAAATATCAATTATTATTTTTTTGTAATTTTCTATTTTCGGGTAGAATTGAAATTAAGGAGGTAAATCAAAAAAGAACAGAACTGATTTAAAGCATGGAGGTTAAAATGAAAAAACTGATCTCTTTTAACTTGTTAGCTTTATTTTTTATAGGACTCTTCTCACTATCTGAAATACGTACGCTCAACTCCTCCACTCTCGTTCCGCAAAAAGAAAATCCTGCTGCTTGTGAGGCTTCAAGAAAAAACAGACAGAAATGTAATCATTGGTATGAAATGACTGAAAATCCGCATCCAGATGCCTGCAAGTCTGGAAGACAAAACCGGGAACAATGTTGGCGTTGGTATCATGTGGCGGAAGAAGAACCACCTCCACCCCCAAAACCGATTGTGATTCACGGAATCAATTTTGAGTTTAACAAATATAACATTCTCCCCTCTTCTTATCCGATTCTCGATAAAAATCTTGAAGGATTAAAGACAAAAAATTATCCAGCGATCACAATTATCGGACATACCGATTCGATCGGTTCGATTCCCTACAATCAGAAATTGTCTGAAAAAAGGGCGACCTCCGTCAAAAATTATTTTGTGGAGAAAGGATATGAATCTGGAAAAATCACCACAGAAGGGAGAGGAAAAATGGAGCCAGTCGCGCCTAATACGATCAATGGAAAAGATAATCCGGAAGGAAGATATCAAAACAGGCGAATTGAAATCCATTTTAAATAACTCTTTGAGGGCGCACGCGAGTGCGCTCTCCTTCTTCTATATTACCTGTAACTTTCTTACCAGATTTCCACCTGCAATTGATCCACACATATAAAGAGCAGGGAGCCAATATGGAATTCCCCAAATATCCGGTTGAAGATATGAGAAGGTTTTATAATGCGATAAAAGAATTTCAACCGAACTTCCGGCCAAACCGGTTAATAGGGCGAGTAAAATCCCCTGCCAGTGACCGCTGAAAAACATCCAGATCAAAATAGCACTGCTATAAAGCAGAATGACTTTAAACGAATTTTCTGTACGAAGAAAAGCGCTCGCAAAATAAACAAGTCCAAATAAAAAAAAGCTGAGAATGACCCGATCCCATCCCAAAAACTCTTTTTTCAGTTTAAAAAATTTATAGAAGTCGATATGCGAAACCCCAATTAAAACATAAGCTGATCCGAATAATAGAGGAACCCACCAAGCCATCTTCAGAAAAACTGGATGGGTATAGGCTGTTGTATGACTATAGGTATGAAAACCATCCATCAAGGAGCCGACAGTTGCCCCCAATAAAAACAATAATAAAACAAATTTTCCTTGCGACATTTTGAAATCCTTTTAAAACTGGTTACGTTTTTCTGAGTTCAGGGCTTACTATGAAAGTGGTTTTATACCAACCTCAAATTCCTCAAAATACCGGAAATATTGGCAGACTTTGTGTTGCCACTGATACTGAGCTTTACCTCGTTCGTCCACTCGGTTTTTTTATCGATTCAAAAGAGATCAAAAGAGCCGGACTCGACTATTGGGAAAATCTTCGTTTAAAAACAGTCGACTCTCTGGAAGAAATTCGAAAAGAAAATCCAAATTCTCGTTTTTGGTATTTGAGCACTAAAGGCAAAACAGTTTACTCAAAAGTTCAATACGAATCAGACGATATTCTCGTTTTTGGAAATGAAGGACACGGACTTCCTCGGGAAATTTTGGAACAAAACCCCTACTCTACTCTCACTCTTCCAATGTGGGGACCAGTGAGAAGCTTGAATCTTGCAACGGCAGTCGGCATTACTTTATACGAAGCATATCGCCAGCTTCGGTAATGAAAAGATTTTGCAGAGCTTCAATTCGCTCCAATGTCGTTGGATGACTATAATGATAAAAACTATAAAGAGGATCAGGCGTCAGATTGGAGAGATTTTCTTTTGAAAGTTTTACCAAAGATGAGGTCATCGACTCTTCATCTTTGGTCACTTCAACCGAAAATCGGTCTGCTTCATACTCGTATTTCCTCGAAAGATAATTCATCAGCGGTGTAAACATAAAAGTAAAATGTCCGCTAAAGAGAGCCAACAAGACGAGTGCTTTATGGGGTGCCGGGGCTCCTGCATTAAAAGCCTGATAGAACGGTTCCCAATTCATCACGAGAGACAAAATCCAGAAACCTAAAAGCCCTGAAAAAAAGGAAAGTAGAAGTTGTTTTTGAATATGCCGTTTTTTATTGTGTCCCATTTCATGCGCGAGAACTGAAACAATTTCTGGTTCTGTGAATTGGCTGACCAAGGTATCGAAAAGAACAATGCGCCGGGTTTTTCCGATTCCTGCGAAATAAGCATTTGAATGAGTAGAACGTTTTGATCCATCAATGGTAAAAATTCCGGACATTTTAAAATTAATTCGGCGAGCGATTTCAAAAATAGCATCTTTTAATGACCCTTCAGAAAGAGGAATAAATTTGTTGAATAACGGAGCAATCCAGGTTGGATAAACCGCTGCGATAAAGAGTTCAAACCCAAAAAAGGAGAAGAAAGCCCAGAGCCACCAATAATCTCCACTGGCTTGATAAAGCCAGAACAATAAATACAGGAGAGGAGTTCCCAAAACGAGACTCAAAATCAATCCTTTCAAAAAGTCCAAAACAAAAATTTTAGCGGTCATTTTATTGAAGCCATACTTTTCTTCAATAACAAAATGGGAATAAAGAGAAATGGGGATATTTAAAACCATAAGTAATAAGACAAGGGTTAGGCAATAGATGACTGAATAATGAAGACTGTTCGCATTGACAAAAGAAGATAACCATTGATCAAAATAGAAAAAACCTTCTCCGAAAATAATAGTGAGAGTCAACATTACTCCAATCCATTGTATAAGAAGACCGAATCGAGATTTTTGCAGATTATAGTCGATTCCCTTTTGGTAACTTTCTTTATCAATTTTATCTTTAAAATATTCAGGGATACGATATCGGTTTTTTAAAATGGAAGAACGATTCAGGTAAACAAGATAAGTCTCCCAAATCTCATGAGTAAAATAAAAGATGATAAAAGTAAGTAAAAACCAATGAATTGCCATAAGAAAAAACCTTTAAAGCTTTTAAGAGCTCTTTAATAATTTTAAGTTAAAAAAGTATATAAAAGTATAGCTCTAAATATCTCCTGTTTGCCAAACAAAATCCAATTTTAGTGGTTTTAATTTTCCTCTTTTATTTGAGGAGCATTCTCTCCAAATTTTGTAATCGATGAAGACAAAATCCCCCAAAACTTACTCTCATTGAAGTCGAGATTGCATATTTCTATCAATGATTATATATGCCTGAGTGGCAAAACCATATTGGATCGATATTTGCGATACATCTCAGGTATGAAAACACAAAATTTAAAAAACAAATTATTCTTATCGACAGTAAAACGGATGGGACTTATCGCATTAATCGCTTTATCTCCCTCATTTGCTTTTGCTGATAAATCCACCTCTAACTTTTCGGGTGAAGTCCGATCTCTCAGTATCTGGAATCAAGCGATTAAATATGAATATTCTGTAAAACAGGATCAAACCGTCGATTATGATGGTGAGGCATTTGTGAAAGATCAGGATGGACGCAAAGTAAATGTAGTCATCATGAACAAAATCTTTTTCAAAAAAGAGGCTCAGAATCTTTTCAGAAAGTTCAAACATTCTGATCCCGCAAACATTGCCTTATCTGAAGAGGAACTGAATCTTTTGGAAAAGAAATTAAGCTTAGGGCAATCGGACAAGCTTTTTGATTTTTCCGGAAGAAATGATCTTAAATCTGCCGTTAAAAGACTCCAGGCAGCGCTAGAATATAAAGCGTGGCATGGCATTTACCAAGACTCTCTCAAAAACAACTCTTCCAGTAATAAGGCTGAGTCTGATTTTGCCGAAAAGTTTAGCCAGATTCGGATGAAAACCATTGAATATCATGAAGTCTCTCACTTGGCTGATATATCCAATGCAAGAAAACAGCCTCGTTCTGATTTTGAGAGATTCACAGAGCTGAATGCCTTTTATACTGAACTCGCTTATGGTGAAAATCCATGGGATGTTATGAGTCAGGCTATGACCGGAATTGTTGACGAATTAACTCAGCAAAAATCTGTCGACTTCAGCATTGAAAAAGTGGCAACCGCTTTACAAATATTAAAAAATGGCCGATCTAAAAATAATTTCAACAATCTTCTTCAGCTTACTCAACTGAATCAACAAGATTATATCTTGGCTGGCAAAGCTTTACATCAACGTTCATATTTATCATCCAAAAATTAGAATTAAAAAAATCTTCCTTCAAATCATCTGACAGACTTATCAAATTCAAAATAAAAAAATGAATTTGATAAGTCCCCAATGGTTGACAATCCTTCATAAATTTAATCAAAAAACCACAACTCAAAAAAAATAAATCTTCTCCAGCTATTGATTTATCTACATTGCAGGGCTTACAATTATAGGTAAATCATTTTTATTCTTTAAAGAAGGAGGAGATTATGAAGAAAATCATTACAGCAGTATTGGCACTTTCATTTCTGTCGGTAAGCAGCTTGAGCTTCGCCGCAGGTGAATGTACCCTTTATCACAAACACCACAAAAGGCATGGACAGGTGAAACATAAAACTGTCAGCCAGCAAGACGTGTTAAACCAGGTGTTTCAACATAAGAACAGAACTGCTCGTGGAGAATTCGAACCTCGAATAAACCAGACAGAGCCAAACTTTGAGGCATTTACGGACACTTATCAAAAACCGGCTCCTCAAAAGAAGTTCTTTCATAAACACCATAAAAAGCATCGTTTTCATCATATCAATCGATGCCAATAATTTAATTCTTTCTTAAATGAATAAAAAACGGAATAAATAAAAATTTATTCCGTTTTTTTATTTCAACAAATTTTGTTTTTTTTAATCAATTCTTAACAATTTCTATTTTAAATTATTTTAATTCTTCTCTGATGCTTGATTTATCTCTATTTGAGCAGATACAATATTAAATATAGATAATAAATTATAAGGAGGAACTCATGAAAAAAATATTATTTACGCTCTCAGTTTTCTTATTCATCGCAAGTAGCACTTTAAGTTTTGCCGGAATTGATTATATTCAATATCGAGAAGAGTTTGAAAAACAAGAGAAACCACAAGCCCCTTTACAACATAAAAGTAGTGTTAAAAGAAACGATAATTCTCCAACTGCTACTCCAAGCACAACCTGTAATAAAACTTTGTATCATAAACATCATAAAAAAACTGATTATAAAAAAAGCAATAAAAAGTGTAATTCGTAATATTTGAATTAAAGTCTGAGAGTTGAATTCTTGCGAAATAAATAGAAGGGGGAAAATAATGAAAAAAGTTGTGTTAGCAGTAGTCAGTTTGGGGTTTCTCTTTATAGCCAGACTCGCATTTTCCGGGATCGATTATACTGACTATCGTCAAGAAGAATGGCATCACCAGCATCTAGGATCAGAGAACAGAGATCGCGAAAGAGACAAGCAACGTGAAAGTGAGAGGGAAAGAAAATACCAACACCAAAATAGAGATGTAAGAGATAAAACAGTCAGAACATTGGACCATATCAATTCTTATCCCGAAAAATATATTCCCTAATGTGCGTTGTCTTGTGAAGTCAATCAATGCTTAAAGAAGTAAAATAATAGTTTTTATTTAATATTTTTTATCTTAAAACTTTCTTCATGGTGGTTCCAAAATTCCCTCCCATAGAATCTGCCGACGAATCAGGAGTTCTCGCTATTGGAGGAGATCTCGAGTTAGAGACTCTACTTCTTGCCTATAAAAGCGGAATATTTCCATGGCCAGATCCTCACGAAGATTTTTTATTATGGTTCGCACCTCCACATAGGGCTATTCTTGACTTTGACGATTTCAAAATTCCAAAACGTCTTACACAAAGTTTAAAAAAACATTCATTTCACTTGACGGTAGATCACTGTTTTTTAGAGGTAATTCGTGCTTGTGCCGAAAGCCGCAATAGAAAAGGGCAACAGGGAACCTGGATCATTGAGGAAATGATTCCTGCATATCTGGAACTTCATAAGGCAGGATTTGCACATAGTTTTGAAACCTGGAACTCCCATAATCAATTAGTTGGCGGATTATACGGTGTTTTGATCAATAAAATGTTTGCGGGTGAAAGCATGTTTTATAAAGAAGCAAATGCTTCCAAATTTGCCCTAATTGAAGCCGTGAAGTGTCTGAAAAAAAAGGGAATTAACTGGATGGATATTCAAATGCTTACCCCTCTTTTAAAAAATTTCGGGGCAAAAGAAATTTTACGTTCTGAATATATGAAAAAATTAAAAGATGCTCTCTCTTTATGAAATTTTTGGAAAATATAGACCGGTTATTTTTTTGTATTCAAGATAACCTGGAAATGCGGAAGCAAGTTTTTTTTCCTCAAATGAAGCGCGAACTCTTTGCAGAATGATGAACAAAATCGCCAAAAAAAGATTGAACCAGGAAACAGAAAGAAGACAAAACCCAATAGTAGTAAGACTTTCCCCAAGATAAAGTGGATGTCGAATGAAACGATAAATACCATGTTGAATATGAACTCTTGCCTGAACAAAGATACTGAAAGCAGTTTTAAGCGTTAGCATTCCACTAAGAATCAATAAATCTCCTAAAATAATAAAACCGATCGAAACAAAACCTTGTTTTGAAGTGTAAAAAGGGTGGAAGAACCGACTCAAGAAACTTTCTTGAATGAATTTTAAATGATTCCATGAAGAAGACTCATAAACTCCAAAAGGGAGAATGGCACAAAAAAGTGGAAACAGAGTTTCACTCAAGCGATGAGCTCGAATCACCGGCGCTGTTCGGATGAGATAGCTAATAAAAAAAAGGAGAAAAGTCATCATTACCAATCCCCAATTGACCCACGATGCAATAGGGATTTGCTTCGGATACAAAGAATAATAATGAAACTGCAAAAAGATTTTATAGGTGAGGTAAAAAAGAAATGTGTGACTTCCTAAAATTTTGAAGAAAATTTCTCTGATCGGCTCTTGCCGAAATCGATAGGAATAAAAAAAGAAAAAAAGAAAAAGAAAAGCAGAACTAAAACCAAAAAAAAAGAAAATTTTTGAAGAAGAAAGAAAAAATTTTAGAGTCACTCAATTCCTTTTTATTTTCTTTAGTATCCAGTAGATAAAACAACAGACTTATTAATTCGCCATTGGATCAGGTCCTTG
>CAZQOW010000045.1:0-13546 GCA_964595045.1 uncultured Pseudomonadota bacterium | reverse complement strand
ATTATCGAAATATGGGGAAAGGAAATTTCAAAAAATGAATCTTAAAAATTCGAAAAAAACTCTTCTGTTTTTTTTATTAACCTATCTGATGAACCTCGGATTCGCCTGCTATTTTTCAAAAGGGGTGAAAACGATTTATCCTTCTTATGTCATGGTTCTAATTCTAGCATTGGGAGGACTTTCTGTCGGTTATCTTCTCTCCGCTTTTTCTAAAAAAGAAGAGTGTCGATTTTCCACTTTTGTTTTTGCCGCTTTTCAACTGTTTCAGGGCTTGATCGGTTTTGCCATTGCTTATTTTCTGTTTCATCTATCTTTCAAAGAATCTTTTATTTTTCCAATTGGAGCGATGCTCAGTTTACTGATCTGGTATGTTCTTTTGATGGATTTGTCTGTTTCGATCTCTTCCATTTGTTTGGCTGTTTTTATTGTCATAGGACTCGCTCTCACGCTTCGTTTAAAAGGGGTTTGGGGAGGACTATGCTATGGGTTTATTTTGTTAAACAACTTTAGTTTTATTTTCAAAGGTTGGAGTCAATCCGAATCGACTCAAGAGCTTTTTTTTCGGACGATCCTCTATGCATCGCTTCTGGCGATTGGGCGAGCGGTGATTCAGTACTATCTTGTCCAAACTTCCTACGATTCGTTGGGGATTGTGATTACACACCCGTATACCTTTGTTGCCTTATTTATCGGGATTTTGACTCCAATGATTTTTCAGGTATTTCAAAAAGAAAAAGTAATAAATTTTTATCTACAGATGGTTTTATTTGGGATTTTTCTTCCATTTTTGTTAGGGATTTTTCTTCATGTTCGTCCTTTTGCAGGTTATTTATTTGGCTTAGTTATTTCGAGTTATATGACCGGTTTGTTGGTGGTTGAAAGTGATCTGATTCCTCCGGTTGTTTTTTTGAATTTTGCGGTTGCAGTTTTTGCTATCCCGGTTTTTCAGGAGGTTTCTTATTTCAGCCGATCGAATAGACTTATACTTTTGACGGCCGTTTTTGCCGTTTTTATTACTTCTTATCTTTTCATTAAACTATTTCAGCGAAAGAATGAAACTTTGCAAACCACCTGAGTTGATCCGAAATAAAATTCCGCTTTTATTTATTCTTGTTTTTTTCCTGTTTCCATTCTTTGCATTTTCAAAAACAGATCCTGACCTCCAAAGCTTCCAAGCAGAGGTTCAAAAACAGACCGATCAGTTTCTTCGTGGCAGGGATGGAGTGGTCCTCTGGCTTGATAAAGATCAGGATGGAAAAATGATCTTTGGAAACAGTCGATTGCTGGATGAAAAATTTTTGCCCGGATCCCTGATGAAATTAATGGTTGCGGAACTTGCTTTAGATAAGAAAGTCGAGTTTCATTATCGTTGCAACGGATCAGACAAAATTCTCAATCAAAAAAGATTTTGTTGGAATTCAAAAGGACATGAAAATCTCGATTTACCAACCGCTTTAAGTAAATCGTGCAATCTTTTCTTCTCGAATTTGATTTTAAAAGTTGGAATTGAATCGCTTCTTGAAAAAATAAAAGATTATCATTTCTCTGAAAGTTCAAAGCTTTATCAAAATCGATCCGAGTTGAATCGTCACATCGATCGACTAGCGATTGGTGAATTTTATTTTTTTCAGGTTTCTCCATTGGAAATTTTCAATTTCTGGAATCAATATCTTCAACAGGTCCATGATAAAAAATATACTGCGATAGAGCAGGCTCTCCTTCGTGTAGTAAGCGAGGGGACAGCGGCACGATCATTTATGACAAAAATTCAAATTCTGGGGAAAACAGGAACTGGAGATTCTCTCGAGAAAAGTTATAAAACAAACGGATGGTTTTTAGCGGCTTATCCAATACAACATCCCCGATATTTGTTGCTTGTGTTTTTAAAAGAGGCGCACGGTTTTCGGGAGCCGGTGCAACTTGCGAGTCATATTTTCGGTATCGCGGAAAAAGAAGGAATCCTTCAAAAGAGTGAAAGAGGAGAATCAAGGAATGATCCAAAGAAAAAGTAAACAGATCTATACCATTTCTGTGAATGCAGGACCTTCCTACATTCAATTGTTTCAGGGGGGTTCCTGCCATCGCAGGAACGATAGAAAAAATTTTTATTTCATTTTTCATATTCTTTTTTTATTCTTTTTTTCTTCCACATTTCTTTTCTCTTCTTCCTCTTATTCACTCGATCAGCTGGTTCGTATACATGTTCTTTCCAAATATGATTTGAGTCAGGTAGAAATCTCGGGATCTCTTGCAAAATTAAAAGTCATTGAAAAAGGATCAGAAGCAGAAACGTTGTGGCCACCACAAATTCCGCTTCAGGTAAAAGCTGATAAAAACAGGTTAAATATTCGTCTTGGAAGTTCTGCCCAAGAAGTGAGTCAGATTGTGGTTATTCCCCCTCGTGGAAGTTTCCTGACTGTGAAGTCCGCCGGAAAACTTGAGAAAAAATTTCTTGGTAAATTGATGATTCGTTCAAACACAAATAGTCTGATATTGCTCGAAGAGGTCTGGCTAGAAGAATATGTGAAAGGAGTTTTGGAAAGTGAGATCTCCGATCAATTTCCACCTGAGGCTTTGAAAGCTCAAGCCGTCGCCGTTAGAAGCTATGCCTTAGCGCATTTAGACAAACATCAAAAGGAGGGGTTTAACTTTTGCGATCTGACTCATTGCCAGGTGTACGCAGGATCTCGATCGAATCATTCTGCTTTGAATCAAGCGGCAAAGCAAACAGAAGGAATAGTTTTGGCAGATCATTTTAAACCGATTGAAGCACTTTATCATTCAACCTGTGGTGGACATACCAGCTCGAATGAAAAGGTTTTTGGCGGGAAAGCATTGCCCTATCTACAAGGGGTGAATGATGAAAAATATTGTAGTTTATCGCCTCATTTTAAATGGGAAACCTCTATTCCTTTGAAAATTCTAGAAGAGGTATTTAAAAAAGATCCTCAGTTTACTCCTCGTGGAAACCTTGAAAATATTAGAATTGCCGATCATGAAGAAAATGGAAGAGCTTTCACAATCGCTATTGAAGGAAAAAGAAATTTGACCGTTTCCGTTTTACCATTCCTTTCAATCATCGGAAAATATCTTGGCTGGGGAATTCTGAAAAGTAACTGGTTTGAAGTCGAAGTGCTCAACGGCGATGTCCATTTTAAAGGACATGGATTTGGTCATGGGGTTGGACTGTGCCAATGGGGAGCCAAAGGGATGGCTGAATCAGGTAAAAAATTTGATGAGATTTTATTTCATTATTTTCCTGGAACGAATTTGATCCAGAGATAAAAGAAAGGAGTCAGATTTGCTCAATTTAAAAGATATTCACTCAAATATTAAAGATGAACTGCAAAAACAGCAAAGCGACTTTATTCAACTTATTTACAACACTACTCCTGTGGACCGCCAAAGGGTTGAAAAAGTGATTTGTAAAATTTATGAATCACTTCATTTAAATACACCTCGAGAAATTATTTGGGCAGACTCTCCTTTGCAAGCTGGTGTTTTATTAGAAATTTTGAAATCGGATTTGTGTCTTCAATCTTTATTAGAAATGAATGAGATTGATGCAATCAGAGGAATAGAGGAGAAAATTTCCAAATGGCCAGAGGGTCCTGTTTTAAATGCATTTTTTGAAACAGGAAGGGATCGACTAAAAGTATTTGAAAGAGAGCTTTTTAAATCTTTTGATAATCAATTAGCTCTTATGATTCGACAAAAAGTAGATAAGGAGGCAAGTAAATTTCTTCATAAACATTTAGAAAAGTTTATACAGGAAAAAGTCACCGAAGAAATAGGAAGAGAGATTTTTCAATCATTTGAAGATTATTTTACTTTTGAGATCAATCTGAATGATTTCGATAAAGACAAACTTCAAACTGAGGAAGCACGACATAAATTTTATCGGGGATGTTTTTTGAATGGTGCAATTGCGACTCAAATAGGCACTCAGAAACAGTACCACCTAAGAACTTTACAAATTCCTTTATTTTTTCATTACATTGGAAGATTATTTCTTTATCGATTTTTTCAAGAAATCAATCTTTTTAATTTTGATTTGGCTAAGGGGCTAGTTCAAATCTATGAGTCTTGTGGCCCGTTTTGGTTTCCTTTTCCGAATACAGTAATTTGTTCCGAACGTCCTTCCATTGTTTGTTTTGATCTTCAAAAAAAAACTCCATCGAGATTTTGCTCCTGCTCTAGAATGGAAAGATGGTTTTGGTCTTTATCGGTATCACGGAGTTTTTCTCCCAAAAAAGTACATTTTGCGAAAACCGAATGAAATTTCCGCACGACAAGTTCTTAATTTAAAAGATATTTCTAAAGTTATACCGTTAATGGAAAAGTGTTCTGTTTCAAAATTTGAAAATTTAATCTCGTTTAAACTGATTTCTGATTCTTCTCGAGCAAAGCTTTTAGAATTCGAACTTAATAAATACCCAGTGCGAATTCTGCAATATCAAGAAATAGAAACAGGAAAAGAAAGAGTCGTCGAAGTTCCTCGAAGCAAAAAGAGTTATGGAGATAAGATTAATATTCGTAATGCCAATCAAGTGTTGGCTTGGTTTTTAGGCGAAAAGATCCATCCATCTAAGAAAATAGATGCTTTACATTCTAAAAAACCAAAGAAAAGTAAGCAGTTCGAAATTGAGCGATTAACTTTAGACCAAGAATCACGCTTTGAAGAGTTTAGAAATAAATGGATAAGTATTGGTCTTTCTACTGAACCTGCCGATCGAAAACGAGCAGAGGAGGGAGCCTTAAAAGCATATGAAGCTGCACGAGTAAAACCTCCAAAAGAATTCATTTGGACAGGTTCTCCTTTACAGGGATGTGTACAAGCGGCTATTCGTCACTCTGAATCTAGAACGATTGCTCTCACAGATCTTGATTCTAATGAGTTTAAATACCTTGTAAGTCGAGTGAAATCAAAAATGAAATATAAAAAGCTCTCATTATTTGAAGCGCTTCTCGCTTATGGAAATGAAAGAACAAATTATTACGGCCATTGGATTTGGAATGAAGTGGGAAAACAGGAGATTAGCCAAAAAGTTAAAAAGAAGATTTGGTATCAAGTGAAAAAACAGATTTTAGATCCTGTCTTTTTTTTGTTACACGAAAAAATATTTCCGCATGTTTCAAATGAAATTATGTATGTTGAAATTGAAAAGTTATTCTCGGATTCTATGTGGCATAGTTTGAATTTGGGCTCTTTATCTCAAATCCAAACTCATGTCCGACACGAACTGAAAAGACAAGTCGACAAAGTAAGTTATTGTAATATTCCTCTCTCAGCACTTGCCGGATTCGATTATTTTCAGGAGGTTTGCCGACTAGATTTTTCTAAAATGAAAGGATGGTTTGAAATTGCTCAATCTGCTTTTTTTTGGTGGTGGCAATTTCCAGAAGTAGTCATATTTTCAGAGAGGCCGGTCGAGCTTCATTTAGATGAAAAAGGAGCTTTACATCGAGATGGTGGAGCCGCCATTCTTTATCCAGATGGATGGGGGATTTATGCATGGCATGGAATGATGATTCCAAAGAAATTTGTTCTTCAAAAACCTGATAAAATAGATTTGATGGATATCCTGAATGAAAAAAATCCCAATATAAAAAAATCTGTGATTGAAAAATGTGGTTTAGAAAACTTGTTTCGAAGGTTTTCTGCTAATGTAATTACGTATACTTCTCAAGAAGCTTTAATAGAATTCATTTGTGGAGGGCGTAAAGTTAGAGCTATTTATTTTTACTCCCATTCAATCGCTAATGATGAGCATGATCTTGTTCAAATCCCCATATCACGTGAAGAATACGGGGAAAATGCACCTTTGGACCTTAACAATCTTCAACAAGTTTTAAGCTGGTATTTACAGAATATAAAAAAAGAGAATGAAAAAGAAGGTCTATTAAAATCTATAAATTATATAAGACCTGATTTATAGAAAGTTGCTCCAACTTTTCCTCATTTAAAATATATTTTTTTTTTAGCTAATCCTTCGCAAACATAGATAAAACCTCTATTTTTTGACATGTGTCGCCGCCATGCGTTAGAAACTTTCACTTCCTTCTATACGATAACTCTATTGAAAGCCATTAGTAAAATCTATGAATAGTAAGTAACCGAGGCAAGAAAGGCGGTTAAATCAAATGATCAAAACTCTTTCAAAAAAGATTGGGTTGTTTTCGTTTGGCAAAGTAATTTTTTTAGCACTGCTGATTTCTCTTTGCAGCTCTCGCTTTGGTAAAGCTTCGATTCCAAATTTAAATTATCAACCGGAGCAGTTGCAGATTGTTGAAAAACATAAATTTCAACCAACCCCCCTTCCTCTTTTTCCAAGAAAAACCTATTTCTCAGACTTTGATGGTGATGGGTCATTTAATGATAGTTTGAGAGGGATGTCGAATATGACAAGTTATTCAGTCACACCTTCAACCCGATTTGGAGTTTTCTTTAAAAACAAAGTTCGCTTAGGAGTGAATGTTAATTTTTAAAGATTGTGAATATTAAAATTATGAGCGCAATCGATTAAAGTAAAAGCTTTTAATGTAGATTATCCATTTCTTAATTCTCTCTTTTTTTTAAGGTATATAAAAAGTATCTCCTTTAAATTTCTTTTCCTTATTCTTTACCTTCAGTGAAAAGAAAGAGAAGAAAAGAATTATCTTTGTTTATCTCTCTTTTTGTCTTATTCAGTTTCATCGTATGAATAAATTTTTAAGGAGAAATTATGCTTTATGAAATTACCGTTCCACAATTTGTGAAAATGCTTCAAAACTTAAGTCGTATTTTAGATAAGGCTGAACTTTATGCTTCTACAAAGAAGTTTGAAGTTGAGGTGCTGCTGAGTTCACGTCTTTTTCCCGATCAATTTAATCTGATTAAGCAGGTTCAGATTGTCTGCGATACAGCAAAATTGGCTGTTTCCCGTTTAACAGGCAAGGATGCGCCGGTCCATGAAGACAAAGAGAAAACTCTTCCCGAATTAAAAAGTCGCATCGAAGAAGTAATGAGTTATTTAGGTAAATTTTCAGAAGACGATTTTAAAGGGGCAGAAGAGAGAAAAATTTCCCAACCACGATGGGAAGGGAAATGGCTGACTGGTAAGGATTTTCTGTTTCAGCATGCGATTCCAAACTTATACTTTCATATCACCACAACTTATTCGATCTTACGACATAATGGGGTTGAGGTAGGGAAGAAAGATTATCTAGGGGAAATGCCATATAAGAAGTAATTCTTTTAAGAAAAAATAAGAACAAAAAATGAAGAAAAAAACAGCCTTGTATATTTTAGCTTTCGTATTACTCAATTCCTTTTCAACTTTTTTAAAGGCAGAAGAAAGACAATCCCAATCTTCATTGGAAGATATTGATAGTTCTCTCGATTTTAAAACGAGAAAGAATACTCCGCGATTGATAGAGTTCACTCCATTCGGAGGGACCTATCGTGGAAGTTATCTCAACTACTCGTTTGTGACCGGTGGTCGACTTGCTTTTCGGGTGAGTGATCGTTTTCAGGTAGGAGTCTTATTTAACTATAGTCGTATTCAATATGACCCACAAAGCAACTTTGCAGAATCTGGAATACGCACTCGTAATGAATATATTTCCAATGCTTTTATGACTTATAATATTGCCGCTTTGGAAAGACCCTTTAAAAAAATCAAGGAAATTGATCTTTTTGCTACTGTAGGAATTGGAGATCTTAACATTAACAATAAGAATCGGGTCGCGGGATTAATCGGAGTTGGGATGAAAAGCTTTACCAGTATCCCCTGGCTGGCGATTCGGTTTGAGGTGAATAGTTATCTTTACTCTTTTCCTCGTTTTAATCATTCCAAATTTGCAGGAGATTTTACTTCAACGGTTGGGCCTTCCTTTTTATTTTGACCCAAACGCTAAAGACTCAAAAATAATCCGACAACGACTGCTAGCATCACCAAAGTGGTTAGCCATCCCAAAATATTGGTTCGAAGCGAAAGGGTAAAATCCCCCATAACTTTCGGGTTGTTTGCCATCAGCATCATCATGACTAAAACAGGGATAGAAACTATTCCATTAATCACTGCGGCCCATAAGAGTGCTTTCATCGGATTTAACGATAGAAAATTCAATCCCAAACCAATGATGAAACCGACTGTGAGAACTGCATAAAAAGCTTTTGCTCGATGAGGTTTATATTCTAACCCTACCGGCCATTCAAAAATTTCTCCGACAGCATATGCAGAAGAGCCTGCCAGGACTGGAAGTGCCAAAAGCCCGGTTCCAATGATCCCCACAGTAAAAACAAAAAAAGCGAAATCTCCAGCAAAGGGTCGTAAAGCCTCGGCCGCTTGGGCAGCGGTTTGAATATTTGTGATCTGGTGTAAATGAAGAGTTACAGCAGTTGCCAGCATGATAAAGAAGGCAACGAGATTGGAAAAAGCCATCCCAATGAGCGTATCCAGTTTGATCCGGTGAATTTCTGCTTTGGCTTCCAGTGGAGCATTTTTTAAAGGATGTTTATCTGAGGAGCCTTTTTCATCTTCCACTTCTTGGGAGGCTTGCCAAAAAAAGAGATAAGGGCTGATGGTAGTTCCAAAAACGGCAATCAGAACGGTAAAATAATCTTTATTCCAGACAATCGAAGGGATAAAGGTTTTGTGAAGCACTTCTCCCCAATTGACATGCACCATGAAGACGGTGACCACATAAGAAAAAAGTGCCAAGGTAAGCCATTTGAGAATAAAAACATAATGTCTGTATGGAATAAAAATCTGCAAAAGAACCGCGAGAGTAGAGAGGCAGGAGGTGTAAAAGAGTGCCGATCCTCCAACCATTAATTTCATTGCTTCTCCCATGGCACCGATATCTGCTCCCAAATTAATGGTATTGGCTATGACCAGTATCAAGATAATTGCTCGGGTAATCGATGGGGGATAATGTCGGCGAAGATTGCTGGCGATTCCACGGCCGGTGACTCTTCCGATTCGGGCGCTAATATATTGAACCGCGGACATGAGTGGATAAGTAAAAAAGAGACTCCAAAGCATCGTATAACCGAACTGCGCTCCAGCTTGCGAATAAGTGGCAATTCCGCTCGGATCGTCATCAGAAGCTCCGGTAATGAGCCCAGGGCCTAAAATTTCAGTCCATCTTTTTTTGACTGGAACTTTCTCCAAATTTTTATTTTCGTCTTTTCTCATCGGATTATAAAAAAGCTCGATTTCCACATTTACATTGAGGGGTGAAGAGTATTCAATTTAGATAGTGTAGGTAGAGTAAGAATAGATTGCTATGGACGATCATTTTAAAAAAAGATCTCCTTAAAAACAAAAACCCCAGTTGATTCACTGGGGTTTTAAATGAGCGGGAGACGGGATTCGAACCCGCGACCTCAACCTTGGCAAGGTTGCACTCTACCACTGAGTTACTCCCGCAGATTGAGCTATTTCGGCTAACAGATGGTTCGCTGAAATCTTCTCTTTTGAGAAGGGGATTTTTAAAATCCCCAACCGTGTCAGAGCGAAGTCATATTTGATTGGATCAAAAGGATCAAGTATTTTTAATCGATTTGTAATTTCTTCGACTGTTTTCCAATTCGCACTGTTTCTGGCGGTTAATCCCAAAAAACGGCTGATTTTGAAGATATGCGTATCAAGTGGAATCATGAGTTGGGAAGGTTTTACAAAATCCCATAAGCCGAGATCGATTTTATCTTTTCTGACCATCCATCTCAAAAAAAGATTCATTCTTTTGCAACTCGAGCCGTTTTCTGGTGAGGAGAAAAAAAAACGGACAGGAGCTCGAAGCGGAAGAATGCCATCGAAATAGAATGGAATCGATTTTTCAGAAAGTATCTCTGAGATCCATTTTGAAAGAGAGAGGGCAATGCTTTCATTTTCTGAATGATAATGTTTTTGAAACGAAGCTTTTAAAGAACGATGTTTTTGATAAATCCGAGAAAGAAGAAAAATGAGAATTCTAAAATCTTCCGGAGCATGAAATCGGTGATAAATCCTCTCAAATAAATTCGGATGTTTTTCAGGTGAGTAATTTTGGATAAATTCTGCGGGAGAAGATCCGAGTTCCTTTAATAGAAGATGAAGCGTTTTGAAAATCTGTTTAACATTTCCATAGGCAACCGCGGAGGCAATAAAAGCGATCACTTCCTGATCCTTAGGATTTTGGTATTGATGGACAAACCAGAGAGGATCTGTTGTCAGATAATCCACTGAAAAAGTTTGGTAAAGTTTTTCGAAAGAACTTTTAAGCAGATTCCACTTTTTTAGTTTGTTTTTTTGAGTTTTCACGAAACCAGTCAAAAGTTTTTTGGAGTCCTTCTTCAAGGGAGATTTTGGGACTCCAACCGAAAGATTTTTTTGCGAATTCATAAGAAATAACACTTCTTTTTTGTTCACCTATTTTTGCCATTCCATGAATAGCTTTGTCTGCTCCGCTTTGCTGTGCCAATCTTTTAAAGAGGGAGTTAACATCGGTTTCAATCCCAGTGCCAATATTATAAATTCCTTTTACTTCATCTCCCAACGCAAGCAGGTTTGCCTTTACTACATCTTGTATAAAAATATAATCGCGGGTCTGACTTCCATCTCCGTGAATCATTGGAAGTTCTTCATTCAACATTTTACTAGAAAAAATTGCGATAACTCCGACTTCGCCATCAGGGTTTTGACGAGGACCGTAAACATTTGTATAGCGTAAAGCGACAAAAGGAATTTTATAAAGACGTTCAAAAAGTTTTAGGTATTCTTCTCCAATCATTTTCGTCAATCCATAAGGGGAAGTTGGTTCAAGAGAATGCTTTTCATCGGCAGGAAAATAGTTTTGCTCACCGTAAATGGCTCCGCCAGTAGAAGCAAAAATCATCTTTTTCACTTTATTTTCATGACAAGCTTGGAGAACATTAATCAGCCCTAATACATTTACTTCTGCATCAAAATGAGGATTGAGAACAGATTTTCTCAAATTCATTTGAGCGGCATGATGATTGACGATGTCTGGACGAAATTCTTTTAAAACCTCTTTTAATTCGGGGGATTGTATATCTATCTGATAAAATTTTGCTTTCGGATGAAGATTTTCTTTTTTTCCGGTGATCAGATTATCAATGACAGCAACTTCATACCCCTCATTAATATATGCATCTTGAATATGAGAACCGATAAATCCGGCACCTCCAGTGATCAAAATTTTCATTGCTTATTCCTTTGGAATATTATGTTACAAAAGCTTTGCCACTCCTTTACATTACAGAAAAATAGTTTTAACTATCGAAGATATGAACATCAATGATGAAATTCTGAAAGAGAAAAAAAGATTAAATGCGACCCTAGTTGCTCATTATTATCAAGAAGGGGAAATTCAAGAGCTGGCCGATTGTGTGGGAGATTCGCTCGCATTGGCGCAATACTGTGAAAAAACTAATGCCGATACGATTGTTTTTTGCGGCGTAAGGTTTATGGCCGAAACAGCAAAAATCGTCAATCCATCCAAAAAAGTTCTCCTTCCGGATCTTGAAGCAGGATGCTCTTTGGCAGATAGCTGTACCCCAGCAGCTTTTCAATACTTTAAGTCAAAGCTAAATAATCCTTACGTAGTCATGTATATTAACTCAAGTCCCGAGATTAAGGCATTGTCTGATGTAATTTGTACTTCCAGTAACGCCCCGAAAATCATCGATTCCATCCCTTCTGATCGCGAAATTTTATTTGGTCCTGATCGTCATCTGGGGAGCTACTTGATGAAAAAAACCGGTCGTAAAATGGTTTTGTGGCAAGGGGTTTGTATTGTTCATGAAACCTTTAATTTGAAAAAACTTCTCGCGTTGAAGTTGGAGCATCCAGACGCGCAAGTGATTGCCCATCCTGAATGCGAAGAGTTTATTTTAAAAGAGGCTGATTTTGTCGGATCGACCAAAGCACTTCTTGATTACACAGTAAAAACTCCCGTGAACAAATTTATTGTTTTGACTGAATCTGGAATTATTCATCAGATGCACAAAGCTTCTCCAACGAAAATTTTTATTGAAGGTCCGAACGATTCAGGCTGCGCTTGTAATGAATGCCCCTATATGCGGCTGAATACTTTAGAAAAGCTGCTTGCTTGCATGAAGAATGAATCCCCCGAAATTAAAATGAATGAAGATTTGCGTCAAAAAGCTTACACTCCTTTAAAGCGCATGCTCGAAATCTCGGCTGCTTAAATCGGGAGGTGGAGTGAAACCGTCTATTCTTCGAATTGTTCTCTTTTTTGCTTTTGCTTTTTTGGCAATTCTTATTCCAAACGGAATTGGCTGGTTGATTAAAAGTGCTTATCCTACAGCTCTTTCGCAAGCCTTTGACCATCATTTGGCTGGCATCCTTATAGGAATCGGAGTTTATACCTTACTCTACGGTTTCTTTTTATTCCGGATCGGGAGCTGGGCTGCCCGAATTTTCCCTTCCGCCTCACACGTTCCGATTTCTGAAGAACTTCTGAAAAAAAGATTGTTTGAGATCAACCAACTCGATCTCCCTTTTCACATTCGAGAAGGAAAAAAGGGGATGCTGATTGCCGAATGGAAAATAGCCGATGCAAAGTGGGCAACTATTCTAGAGCAGGGGGGATTGAAAATCCTTCATCAGATTTATTTGAAGCTTGATCCCCAAGAATTTAAGGTTCGCGTTCAGGATCGGGAAAAAAGAATCTCCTGGTCTCATGGCCTTGGAGCAACCGGTTTCAGCTTTTCATTTTTTCGCGGAATCAATTTTTTCCAATATGAGCGGGGAGCAGCGCTTGGTCTTTTTTATCAAGAGGGGAAATGGAGTGTGAGTCCTGTATATAATTATCGCTTTTTACTTTCTGAAATGAAAAATCCGATCATTGAGGTGATTACCCATAGTGGATGGATTTTTTCTCCGGTGGTTACTTTTTTTAGAGTTTTGGGAGGATAATTTTATAAATTAGCCATATTTAGGAACTCTTCCTCTGAAATAATCTGAACTTTTTCTCCCTTCTCCATTAGCTTTTCAGCCTTGATCCACTTATTCCCTTTCTCCCGATTTTTATAACCTTCTGA
Source organism: uncultured Pseudomonadota bacterium (assembly GCA_964595045.1). Classification (GTDB taxonomy): domain Bacteria; phylum UBA10199; class UBA10199; order JADFYH01; family JADFYH01; genus CAZSRQ01. The sequence goes on along the minus strand of CAZQOW010000045.1, from coordinate 492 downwards.
TCCAATCACCAGATAATTCAAATCTTTCGTCACTCCAGAGCTGATTTCTCCTCCAAGCTCCTCGACCTTTTTCTCGGCATCGTTTCGTTCCATCGATGCCATCTTCCCGGTGAAAAGAAAGGTTTTTCCGGAGAAAATCCCTTTTTTTAAAATGATGCCTTCGATGGGATGAACCTGTTTTAAAAGTTTTTGAATGAGCTCTTTTTTCTTTTGAAAACCTTCTACTACTTCTCGGGCAATCACCGGTCCAATCGTATGAATGGATGAAAGCTCTTCTTCGGTCACTTGCAAAATATTTTTTAGTGATCCGAATTCTTTTACTAAAATTTTTGAGGAATGTTTTGCCAGTTCCCGAATTCCAAGCGATTGTAAAAATAGATCAAGCGGAATTTCACGTTTTGACTGGATATTGCCGATCAGTTTGGTGGCAAGTTTCTCTCCCATTCTCTCAATGGTAAGAAGATCATCTTTAGTGAGAGTGTAAAAATCGGC
>CAZQOW010000044.1:0-13906 GCA_964595045.1 uncultured Pseudomonadota bacterium | reverse complement strand
TCAGTCAGTGAACAATTTCAAGTCTGAATATTACGACACCCTTTTTGATTATTTTGTAAAGCGGGCCGCCTTAGAGAGAGCTCTAGGCAGCTCATTATCCAGAAAAGAGTAGGAGTAATTATGATGAAATCAATCGTTTTTGTTTTATTAATTTTTTTTCTTGGTTTTCAGGTGAGCTGTTCAAAAAAAGAACAGCCCGAAACTCTTCCTCATGAATCTGAACAAGGGGCGGAAAATATTTTTCATCTTTCCAAAAAGAAACAAGAGGCCCTCGGTCTGGAGACAGTTTTAGTTCAGATAAAAAAACTTTATCAGCCGATCTTTGCGACCGGAAAAGCGATTCAAGATCCTCAAGCAACCGAGTTTGTTTTTACCGCTCAAGGAGGAGAGGTTCAAAAGATTTTTTCTCCGATGGGATCTTATGTCGAAAAAGGTTCTCCTCTTCTTCAAGTGAATGGACAAATGATTCGGTCGCCCAAAAGTGGAACGGTTATCAGCATCAATGCTCTTAAAGGACAGCAGGTGACCCGAATGATTCCGATTGCTACAATCGCCAACGTCAATCCGATTCGAGTGATTTTTGATGTTTTCCCTCAAGAGATGGATCGTGTTCGGATTGGCCAGAATGTTGAAGTAAATCTCATCGGTCATGAAGAAGAGATTTTTTCAGGTCGGGTTGTTTATCTTTCTCCTAACCTTGATGAGACCTCACAGTCTTTAAAAGTCGGCGTTGATGTCGACAACCGAGGAGGGCACATTAAATATGGAATGTTCGTCCATGGCCGAATCCTTGAAAAAATTACAGAGAGTGCTCTCGTGATTCCAGAATCAGCTGTAGTTCGTTTTGATCAATATTTTGCTGTCTTTGTGAAAATTAATCCGGAAGATTTTGAAAAACGTTCGGTGGCCTTGGGAGTCAAAAACAAAGAAGAGGTTGAAGTAAAAAGCGGCCTAAAAGAAAGAGAACAAATTGTAACTAAGGGAAGTTTTCAACTGAAATCCCTCTCTCTTAAACATCTTTTAGAGAGCGAGGATTAATTATGATCGAAAAAATTATTGAATTCTCTCTAAAGAATCGGGTGATGATTTTAGCATTCACAGCGATTTCCATCTTAGTTGGGATTTTATCTTTCCTAAAACTTCCGATTGATGCGGTACCGGATATTACGAATGTTCAGGTGCAAATCTTAACTCGCACCGCTCCTTTAGGCCCCGTGGAAGTTGAACGATATGTCACTTATCCGATCGAAATAGCGATGAGCGGCATTCCAGACGTGGAAGAAATTCGCTCGGTTTCTCGTTTTGGTCTTTCAGCTGTTACCGTTGTGTTCAAAGATTCAGTGAATGTTTATTTTGCGAGACAACTGATTAATGAACGTCTCCCTGCTGCGAAAGAATTAATTCCTGAAGGATTTGGAACTCCCGAGATGGGCCCAGTTACGACAGGACTTGGAGAGGTGTATCAATTTGTAGTCTCTGGAGAAGGATACTCTCCCATGGATCTCAAACAGATCCTAAAATGGCAGATTACTCCTCGTTTGAAATCGATCCCAGGAGTCACCGAGGTGTCGGCAGAAGGGGGTTATGAAAAACAGTATCAGGTAAAAATTCATCCCTCGATGCTCGTCGCTTATCATTTATCCATTGGCGATATCTTTTCTGCCTTAGAAAAAAACAATGCGGTGGGTGGTGGAGGTTATATTGAAAAAAATGGAGAAGCTTATCTCATTCGCGCAGAAGGGCTTTTAAATAATAAAGAACAGATTGAAAAAGTGATTATTAGTCACACCTCTTCTGGAACTCCGATCACCATTGCTAATATTGGAGAAGTTGTCGTTGGCTCTCCCCCTCGCATTGGTGCGGCTACGAAAGATGGAAAGGGAGAGGCTGTAATTGCCATGACACTGATGCTGAAAGGAGCCAATGCCCGGGAGGTAGCTCACAATGTTAGAGCAGAAATCAAAAAAATGCTTCCGTCTCTCCCTCCTGGCATTCAGATCAATCCTTTTTATGATCGAGCTGATCTAGTCGATCAAGTTATTCATACGGTGACTAAGAATCTGATTGAGGGAGGAGTCCTTGTCGTCGTTGTTCTCTTGCTTCTGATCGGAAATTTAAGAGCGGGACTTGTGGTTGCTTCAAGTATTCCACTCGCCATGCTCTTTGCCTTTGCCGCTATGAAGTATGCCGGTATTTCTGGGAATCTGATGAGTTTGGGAGCGATTGATTTCGGATTGATTGTCGATGGAGCGGTCATCGCGATAGAAAACTCGATTCGTCATCTCGTGATTCGTCAGAAAGAATTAGGCCGTTCTTTAAACGATACTGAACGAACTTTAACTATTAAGAATGCCGTACTAGAAATTAGACGAGCTGCCTTTTTTGGAGAGTTGGTGATCGGCATTGTTTATCTCCCGATTTTAGCAATGAGCGGCATTGAAGGAAAAATGTTTCGACCGATGGCGCTCACTGTTCTTTTCGCTTTGGCCGCAGCCTCTCTTCTTTCGTTCACCTTCATCCCTGCACTAGCTTCACTTGTTTTACGAGGTAAGATTGGTCATCAAGAACCTTTTCTTTTACGTCTTTCTCATCGGCTGTTTAATCCTGGAATCCGCTGGACAATGAAAAATCCCAAAATATCAAGTCTCATCGCCGGAGCGGTTTTTTTGATTTCAGTCAGTTTGGTTCCTTTCATGGGGTCAGAGTTCATTCCACGATTAGATGAGGGAGATATTGTGATTCAAGCAACTCGTTTGCCGAGTATTGCTTTATCAGAATCGGTTCAATCGACCCTCCAAATAGAAAAAATCCTGAAAAAATTTCCTGAAGTAGTTTACGTCGTTTCCCGAACAGGAACTCCGGATGTCGCTACCGATGTGATGGGGATGGAACTCTCGGATATCTTTGTCGGATTAAAACCTAAAAAAGAATGGAAAACGGTAAAAACAAAAGAGGAGTTAATTCGAAAGATGGAAGATGCGCTCGAAACTGAAACGGTTGGAGTTAATTTTTCTTTCACTCAACCGATTGAGATGCGCTTTAATGAACTCATTTCGGGAGTTCGCTCCGATGTCGCCGTCAAGATTTTTGGGCCAGATCTTCAAATCTTAAAAGAAAAAGGGGATGAGGTCGTTCGAGTTCTTTCGGATATTTCGGGAGCGAAAGATGTGAAGGCAGAACAAATTGCTGGTCTTCCAGTGATGCGTGTCATGATTGATCGGGACAAGATCGCTCGTTTTGGGATTAATACTCATGATGTGATTCTCGCCCTTGAAGCAGCCGTTGGCGGAAAAAAAATTGGAGAAATTTTTGAAGGAGAACGCCGCTACGATTTAGCGGTGAAAATCAGTTCTCCGTTGGGAGAAAATACAACTAATTATGAAAAGCTCCCGATTGCGGGGCCTAAGGGATCTTTAATTTTACTCGGGGAGCTCGCTAAGATTACGATCGAAGAAGGCCCTGCCCAAGTGAGTCGAGAAAAAGCAAGCCGACGGATTGTGATTGAATGCAATATTCGAGGTCGAGATATCGGAAGTTTTATTGAAGAAGCTCAAAAGAAACTTGAGTTGAAAGTCAAACTTCCTTCTGGATATTATTTTGAATGGGGAGGTCAGTTTAAAAATCTGCAAATGGCGAAAGAGCGCCTCATGATAGCGGTTCCGGTTGCTCTTCTTCTCATCTTTTTAATCCTCTTTGCGACCTTTCGTTCTGCTCGCCCTGCTTTATTGATTTATTTGAATATCCCGATTGCTGCTACTGGAGGGGTTTTTGCTCTTCTCCTTCGATCGATGCCATTAAGCATTTCCGCAGGGGTTGGATTCATCGCCCTTTTTGGGGTTGCAGTCCTTAATGGAGTGGTTCTTCTCACCTCTATTCGAAGGATGGAATTAGAAGAAGGGCTATCCCCGTCCGAAGCTGCTAGTAAATCTGCTCAGATTCGCCTTCGCCCTGTTCTCATGACGGCGATGGTTGCTGCTCTTGGATTTATTCCGATGGCACTTTCGACTAGTCCTGGATCTGAAGTTCAGCGTCCTTTAGCCACAGTCGTGATTGGAGGGTTAGTCACTTCTACTTTACTGACTCTTTTAGTTTTACCAGCAATTTATGGTTGGATGAATAAAAAAGAAAATTTGATCAAATTATCAAGTTAACCCTATTCCCGAAATGGTAGAGATAATGAAGAACAGGACAGTTACAATTTGAGCTTAGGGATATTAAGATCTTTAAAAAACCAGTTTGGATCTTTTGAAAATATCTTATGTAAAAAGAGTAAAACTTCTTTGAAAGAAAAATTAATTCATAAAAATTAATGAAAAAAAGTTCAGGATCTATTTAGTTCTATCTCCTTTGCAAGCTGGATTACTTTATTAATTTCAAGCCTTGGTTGTTCGAATTGTTGTCTTTCTGGTTTACAGTTGAGTTCTAAGGCTACCTCCTTTACATTTTCTCTCCCCATTGCCTTTGGCAACTTCTCTTTGTCATTCGTATAAATTCTCGCCTCTTGCCTTGCTCTGCTGATGGCAACATAATAGGTATCCTGAGCACTCGTTAAACTTCTCGTATCCCCATCAATGAAAACTCTCTCACAAGTTTTCCCTTGAGCTGAGTGAACTGTAGAGCAATACCCATGCTCAATATGAAGAGCATTTTCGGTTTTCAATTCAAAGATGGTTTTATCCTCTCTTTGAATTTTTATAATTTTTTCGTTGATCTCTAAAACCTTTGCTCGATCTCCATTCACAAGCCCTTTCTCTCGATCGTTTTGCGTTATTCTCACGAGATCTCCTGTAGCCATCTCTCTTTTTTCGATAGTGTAAACTCCTACCTTCGCTCTTTTTCTCGGATCCCACTCGACATGCAATCCATCAAGATTTTTTAAGATGATTTTTGTCTCTTGAATTTGTTCGACTTGATAAAGCTGTTCCTTCTTCATTCCTAAGGCGTCGTAATTTCTCCCCGGCTTGATAAAATCTCCTACGCTGTAACTTCTTGTTTGTTTGATTTGAGCTAACGTAAAATCTTTTTGGACTAGAACTTGAATATTTTTCCCTTTGCCATTTAGTCCCAAGTTTTCTCGAACATTTTCGTTGATTGTTTTTCTCGCTTCGTTGGTTCCAGAAACTAGGAGAGTCCCTTCTCTTTCCTCTTGAGAGAGTGTGGTGTAGTCTTTCGCGATTCGAGCGTATCGATCTTTATCTTCTGTGATTTCCAAAATCTGTTTATCCATTAACGCGACAGACTGACTAATTTGACCAATCGCTGCCAATTCAACCGCTTTTTTTAGTTCTGGATTTTTCTGTCGTTGGATTTCACTCATTCCGGCCGCAGCCATATCATTCGCTTGAAGTTGAGCAAAAGGCCTTCCTGCTTCTACCGCTTTGAGTTGCTGAGTATCTCCCATGAGAACAACTCTGGATCCATACCGCTCGGCAGTCTTGAGAAGAGACTCCATCTGTTTCGTAGAAACCATTCCGGCTTCATCAATCACTAAAATGGTTTTTGAATCGAGATTTTTTTCTTTGGTTGATTGAAACGAAGCAATCGTTTGGCTTTTGATCCCAGTCTTGGAAAGCTCAAGGGCTGCTGCTGCGCTGGGAGCAACCCCAATCATTTTATAGTTTTGCTTCTCTGCAATCTCTCGAGCAATAGGGAGCATAGAAGTTTTTCGAGTTCCAGCAAGACCTTGCACTCCAATAATTCGATTTGAAGAGGTGAGGATAAGTTCTATTGCTTGTCTTTGACCTTCGTTCAGTTCTTTTTTCTCGAGAAAAGATTGAGCTTCCTGTTGTAATAAAGGAGCGAGGGTTTTTCCTCTTCCTCGTCTTTCGATAGATAAGATTGTCTTTTCTCTTTGGATTGCCTCGGGGGTGGTATAGCGAAACTCTTGATTCTCATTCTTTTGAACGGATTGAATGAATAAACCTTCTTTTATTCTTCGTTCTATTTCTTCTTTAATCTCTTTATAAGTAGCCTTTCCTACAGCAGCTTGAAGAGAAAGCTTTTCAATTTGAGAACCTGAAACTACTGATTGTCTTTCCATCGAATGATTCACAGCAAACTCAACCGCTTCGACGGCTGAAAGATTCAATCGAGAGTTTAAATAGAGGTTAGAACCTTGAATAGCTTTTTTAGTCGGGAGAGAATAATCAATTTTTGATTCTAAACTTTTTTCCTGCCAATATTCTTTTAAAAGTTTTCGATCGACTTCCGTTTTTTTCTGTCGTGTGGCAATTGCAATGATCTGCTTTTCTTGTGCGGTGGCGGTTTCTCTTGTCTTTCCGTTCTTAGCTAACGCTTCTTCAATGACGTTACTTCGTTGACTGAATTGATCGAGTTGTTGCTCTGTAAAGTGAGCCAATTCAAAAAGACCATCAAATCGGGTGATTCGAACTTCGTATCCCAGCTTTTGAACTTCGCGAGCGAGTTCTGCTCGATAAAAAGCTCCCATCAACATTTTCTGACGATAGAAAAGTTTATTATCAATCGCTCTCCATTTTCCATCTTCACGCTGGGTCATATTGAGGACAACAGAATGGGTATGAAGCTGAGGATCACAGGCTCGACTCAGTTCGTGGCGGAAGGTGGCAACTACGAAATTATTGGAAGAAATCGATTGCGTTTCTCCCTGCTTCATCTGTCGATACATGACTAAATTCTCAGCATATTTTAAGGTTCGAGCGACAGCTTGATCATGGGCATCAATGAGCCTCAAATCATTTCCAATAAAAGCCTGCATCGAAAGGGATTTAGGAGCGCTAAAGGTGAGATCAGTTCCACCTCGTCTCCCTTCTGCGCCCATTTTAATTGTTTCACCATTTGGAAGAATCCCGTCGACTAAAGGTTTAAAGTCCTCGATGTTGACTTCTCCACTGAGTCCTAAAGCCTTTGCTCCTTCTCCTTCCCACCGACTGGGGCTTTTGTCTTGAGTGTAATAATCATCAGCTTTTTCATAATAATGACCTGCATCCTGACTACTTCCAACATTTTGTAAAGTGAGCATATAAACTTTTATAGAAATTTATTCCTCAAACCGAGAGGTCACTGGACGAAGAGATGGAATTTTTAAAGTGACTCTTGAGATGGGATAGTCACCAGCAAGACTTAAATATCCAGTTAACGGAGGGAGGTGAGTAATTTCACTCGGGAGAACAATTCTTTCTTTGAGCCTTTCATTTGATTCAGTCTTATTTCTCCCTTGGCGAGTCTGAGTGGTGGAAATTTTAACTCTTTCAATGTCTTGTTCTCCCAATCCTTTACTAAAATCTTCAGCGGTTTGAGAATCGCTGGAAGTTCCTCCAAGAATCAAAAGATTGCTGAAACAGGAGCGAAGGGCGATCGCTTTTTCTCTTCCATAGAGATGATCTAGTTGAGCAGTAGATTGAAGACCTATAACAATTCGGAGCCCATGCTTTCTTCCCTTGGTCAAGGCTGCCTCCAAACTGTTCAGCCGTTCTAGTGAGGCCAGTTCATCAATAATAATCCAGATTTTTCTTTTGTTGCTCGGAGGTAAACTCAAGATAGAGGTGCAAAGAATATCGAGCCAAGTTGAAATGAGAGGACGGAGCGCATCCGCCATATCTTCTCTCCAAGTAATATAAAGATTTCCTGACTGTTCATTTTTCAGCCAAGCCTTTAGAGAGAAAGACCCAGGTTTTAAATACTGATGAGGGGCGATGTAATTAGTGATGATAAATCGAGTGGAGGCTAAAGCTTTAGCGGCTCCAGGATCGAAGAGCCCCGATGCCGCTGTACCAGAAAGAAATGCTTTTAATTCATCCGCCGGTTTTAAAGTAAGCCATTCGATCAGTGCTTTGGTGGTGTACTGTTTTATTTTGAAAAGTTTTTTCGTAGTCTCGGCAAATAACAATTGAGCATATCCATGCCATTCCGCATCTTGAAGGGAACGAGCAGGAGGGATGACCGACTTTGCATACCGTTCATGATCATATTGAGAATCAAGCTCATTAAAAATTGACCACCCTTGTCCTCTCAAGTCGAACGGATTTAAAAGAGTATCTCCTCTCTTAAAAAAGTGAGAAAGAAAATCTCCATTCGGATCGGTGACGATGACCCGATCACCTCGGGGAATAACCCGCAAAAGCATTTCCTTAATAGCGGTTGTTTTGCCTGTACCAGTTCGTCCACCAATCAGAAAGTGAAGAGTCTCCAAAGGTAAGGGAATAGGAATCTCGGCAAGAGTAACCAGCTTTTCTTGTTTTTTTTCTTCTTTCTCATTCTCTCTGTCTTTTCTGTTTATATTCTCTTTCTTCTCCTCTTTCTTAATTTTAAGTTTAAGCTTTTTGGGATCCATAATTTTAGATCCACGGATATGATGATCGAATCTGGAACCCGCCGAAGAGTGGTAATGATAGAGATAGGAGAGCAGAGAACAGATCGCAAAAACTACCAACAAACTTCCGTAAGTAATCCAAGTTAACTTTGGATCGCTGAAAGCGACCTGCACCAACTTAAAAAGAGGCTTGGCATAAGGTCTCTTGAGTTCAAAATGGCGAACGACTACTCCCATCCAGACAAAAAAACTCAAAGGAACCGAAGCAATTACCGTACTAAAAATCACCTCAGGAATTTTACTTTTCATAAAACCTTCTTTCGATCTTTTCCGAAATGCCGGTCTAATTTTTCATCGACGCGTCTCAAAACTTGACCATTTCGCTCGAACAAAAACTCACGGAGTAGGAAAAGAATTTCGAGGAGCAAAGGGTCAGAACTTTGATTTTCTGATGAAATAGCTTGGGTAGAGTTGGGCTCTTTTTGCTCTGTAAGTTTTTGATGAATCAACTGAAGTAATGAAAGAATTTGATCCAAAGAATTTGTATTCACAGAGCTGTTCTGTGCCTGTAGAATTCTTCCTCGAATCACATCGGTAAGGGACATTTTCTGTTGTAGAGCAATCTTTTGAAGCTCTTCATACATCTCCCAGGGAAGTCCCAGGCTGAATTTTCGAAGTAAACTCATCTTCTTTTATCCTCCTCAAAATATAATAAATTACCGGTAGTTAAAAGGAAGAGGACAAAAGAGGACAGGAAAGGCCAAGAACGGACTGAGGAAAAATTTAATGAATTATCAAGGATTTTAAACCCTTAAAGCAAATGCGATATTTGCGTCAGGTGTGTCTCATTTTTACCGGGTTTGGGCGGAGCCCAAAGGGCTTTTATATAGGCTGAAAGGTAATGTTTAACGGCAGAGATAGAGAGGAAAAACGAATGGATCTTTAAAGAAGGTTGGTTAGAAATACTCCCTCTAGTGTTAATCAAATGGGGATGGCCAACCGGAATCGAAAGGTTTTCGTAAAAATTTGATATTTAATCCAAACGGTACTTATTTCCAATTCCCGAGAGTCTTATACAACTTACTAATTTTTCATAAACTTATCTTTTTTCAATTATCTGCTGACTCAATCACATAGGCATATTTATTCCAGTCAATCGCTGGAACAGTTCCAAGCGATTGGAGTTTTTGAAGTAAGCGGAATATGAAGAAAACAAGCGAGTTGTTTTTTGTACTAAATTTTAGAGAGTCATCAAATTTATCAAACGATTTATCAGAGAGAGCAAGTCCACAATCAAGAGAAGAAATTTCAGGTAATGCTGTAAAGTTTGTTTTAAAAGATTCACTGTTTATTCCATCGTCCCACTCAACATCTGCAGCAACAATTCCAGCAACAATTGGAAAAAGAGGTTTTGGAGAGTATTTGCCACCTGCGTGAGTTATTGAGATACTCGTACGTTCAAGCTCACGTACAGATTTAGCCTTTCCCCCTGCATACTCCAGGTAAGCTTTGTTTATCATGGGCTTGACTTCAAGCACACAATAGACTGCCTCGGCCGGAATAAATCTGTGAGCATGTTGGTCTAGAAGAGTGGGTGTGTATTGGCGATCAAAGATAACTATATCAATCTGGTCACTTGTTGATCCATTAGAATCAATTACGATACCATGATCAACTGCATATCGCACAGGCAAGTATTTACGAAGAATTTGGATAAAGTGCTGTTCATTAACTTCACCCATTACTCCATCATGTGTAATTGATTTTGAGGAGAGCTTGAGTTGTAGAGCTAAAACTTCCTGTTCTGCAGCAAATGCGGAACGGAGGAAAGATTTTCCATCAATTTTTGATTCAGCCTTCGCTTTATTCATAATCACCACACAATTTTTTCCCATGTTTTCTGCATACGTGAGCTTGCTGCTTGATCTGCAATAGTGTCTTTCTCTACAAGGGTACAATCATCTGAAATTATGTTATTCGTGTTTGAAGGGTCAATATATTTGACACTCTTTATTTTGTCACTGAGGTAATCTAAAACTTTTAGGACGTTCGCTGCTAGGTTATTAGTCCGAGCGTTCGCAAGCGCATCAATGACCGCCATCTCTAAAAAAAATGAAGGGAACTCTAACCTATGAAGTTGTCGCCATACTTTGAGAATTCTTATCTCGTTCATTCTCCCACTACTTTGCACGTAGGAGATGTGATTTGCGACGTTAGTCTGAGTCCAAGTTTTAGCTTTGCTGCGGTAAAGGCTATGATTACTACCAAATGAGGACTGTCTTCGGCCGGGAACAAGATCAATAGAGCAACCGTTAACGTTTATACCGATAGATACATTCTGTTTACGAGTTGAGTAGCCAGCATCCGTCATAGCATTGTAGAGGGTAAGATATATATCAGCAAGCGTTCCAGGTACTGAAGACGATAGTGAGAGAAAAATATCAGCATCTGTACCGAGTGATATGCTGGTTCCTTTTGCAATTGATCCGGAAAACTCAGCTTTATTAAGGTAGCCATTGCCCCACTTCTCAAGAATCGGATAAATAACCTGAGCAGCAATTTTAACTCCGGCTGTATTAACAGTGTATTTTTGAAGGATGCCTGCCAGATATTGATCCCCAGTCATGTATTTATTCCTTATTTACTTAGTTTTTTGGAGAAGGGGTAATAGAGAAGCTTTGAGACCCATATGTAAATAGATACATTTATAACCCTTCAAAAATATTATATTATTTGAAATTAAAACTTTTATTATCACCCCCCCCTGCAAATAAAGAGGAAGTTTGATGAATGCCAGGTTTATGGTAAAGCGTTTCTTTTTTACTTCCCGTTTCTTGTTTTTCTAAAAGCCCTTTTTTCACCCATAACTTTAAAAGGCGAGACATCTTGATAGTATCGGTGATTCCAGTCACTTTCCGGGCCTCTCGGTTGGAGATAGAGGAGTGTTTATCGAGATATTGGCTCACCGTATCCCAGTATTCAACGCGCTGAATATTTAGAAGAATGACCAGAACAGAATGTGGCCTTGTTTGCGGGGGCAAATAGAGAGGTTCATAAAGATTATGAGTCCGCATGATTGAAAACATGCGGTCAATTCCCTCTCCATGATCCAAATTAGGTGCTTCCACAAATCTGTTCAAGGCTCTCAAAATCAATGGATTGCGCGCAAATCTCTCATGTCGAATATTGGAGATAGTAATGTGCCCAGGATATGTCCCTGGGCTCTCGACTTCGATGCGATCATCAAAAAAGCGAATATGAGTATCATCTTGAAGTGAGTAGTCGCGATGAATGACTGAATTGGTAACAGCTTCCTGAAAAACCCATTCAGGAATCAGAAGAGTTGGTTTAAAAGTCGCACCCGTTAATTTAGGAGGAGAAGAGCGGACTGCGTCTCGAAAATAATCGATGGTTCTTGTAATCTGTTCTAAGAGAGGACCTTCAATAGAAAAAGGGCGGCGTAAAAAATTGGGATTCTCTGTAAAGGATGGATTGGTTCCAAGATAGTGGGTAACTTTAATGCTGCACTTGGAGCCCAAAACAACAGCGGGATTTTTAGCAAATAAAAGAGCGCCTCCCTTCGTCAATTCCCATTTGTCATTACGTTTGAGAGCTAAACCATTGTCTTTTAGAAATTGCCACTGATCAGTAGATTGGCTTCTTGATTCTTTTTTGAATTTCTCGAGCAAGCCAGAGTCTAATTCATCGAGAGAATCGAGTCCGGAAGCTTCGCTCTCATATTTGATGACCCCTTTTTCATACTTTAAACGGATAATTTGTGAGGATCCAATTTTTACATTGTGTGAGCCACTCCGAATAAAAGTATCTCCATTTTTTAAAGAGTGAACGTCGTTACTCTTCGCTACATGGATAACCCATAGACGATCTTCTTTCTTTTCACGATTGAGAATGGAGATTTCCCACTGATTTAGAAACTGGAGATGAGGATCAATCTCTCTTTTGAGAAGAGTTTGTACTTCCGAGATATTGTCTGAGTTTTCGCTAATACCAAAAAGTCTTTCGTTTCCTTGAGCTTTATCCGGATCTTCCAAACCGAGAATAAAAATTCCCCCTTCTGTATTTGCAAAAGCGACGATGGTTTCCAAAATCTTAGCCGGTTTGACTAATGCCCGCTTGCACTCAAAGGATTGCCATTCTCGGTAATTGAGGATTTGATGAATAGTTTCTTGGTTATCGGATTCATGCATAAATTAATTTCACACACATTGTGTGCGGTTTTTTATTGGTTATAGATTTTGTACATAGTGTATGCGAATTTTACTATTCTTTCATAACGTCTCGACTGCATTTCTCAACTCTTCATTTAATGCGGTTGCATATCGAGTCGTTGTTCGGATATCTGTGTGACCCAGAAGTTGTTGTACCCCTCTTAAATCTTTCGTTTTGTTATAAACCATCGTAGCGAATTGGTGCCTGAATACATAGGGGGTAACTCCTTCCACTTTCGCTTTTTTACAGGCTCTTCTTAAGCTTTGGCTGATGTAGATTTGATGCTTTTCAACCGTTCCTTTTCTCGAAGAGAATAAAAAATCCTCTTTATTTTTTCCTTCTGTAACTTTTTGTAGAATAGGAAGCAACTCACGATGAATAGGAATAAAGCGAAACCGTTTTGTTTTGCTATAGCGAACAGTGATTGACCTATTTTCTAAGTCGATATCTTGAGCTTGAAGACGAAGCATTTCAGAAGGGCGCATTCCTGTGAAGTAAAGGACCGTAAATTTAATGCGAATCTTCGGAGACATCGCCTTAAAGACTTTATCGATGAGCTTTGGATCGACATATTTAGGTGGAAGGGTGGGGGCTCGTGGTCGCTTGAGTTGCAAAGCAATATTATTTTTTAGATAACCTCTTTGAATAGCGAATTTATAGAGGGCTCGTAAGGCATCGATTCGTAAACGAATTGAATGTGGTTTGTAATCGTAAACTTTTTTAGAATATAATTCTTCAAGATCATCAGTTTTTAAAGTGCTAACTATTTTTTTGCCAATCATCGTACAGAAGTAATTTAAGATACCTTCCTCAACTCTCATAGAGCTTGCAGCTTTAATTGTTTTTGCATAAGTGATGTAGAGTTTGCAAAGTTCAGAAAAATTGATTGAACTATCTTGGTGCATTCCAAGACGAAGGTAAGTTTGATCAGTTTCATATTTGGCGAGGACAGTTTTAGCTTCGATATGTTTAATTGAACCAAGTTTGATCCATTTTGGTTTGCCAGAAGACTTGTCGACGAGATAATAAACATCTTCCTTTTTTTGAAGATGAGCCATATGCGGGAAGATATAGGGAAGAAATTAGAAACTTGCAAGAAAATAGTATTTCTATAAGTAGCTAGATTTTAAAAATAATTTGTATTTTGCCTCCGTAGCTCAGGGGATAGAGCAGCGGTTTCCTAAACCGTTGGCCGCAGGTTCGATTCCTGCCGGGGGCGTTTTGATTTTAGGCGAAAATGGCTATTTAAGTGAAAAGAGTAAGTATCATCCTCTTTTAATTTGAGTGCGCTTCATTCTCAGAAAGATCAATCCAGCCAGTGAAAGCATTAATAAGAAGGGGGAAGGGCTAAGGGGTGAGGTTGAGTTACGATTTAACGAACACCCG
>CAZQOW010000043.1:0-13978 GCA_964595045.1 uncultured Pseudomonadota bacterium | reverse complement strand
GATCATCTTTCTGGAATGATGGGAGATGCCCCATTTTGTGATCTTTGCGGGCATATTACGGTGAGAAATGGTGCTTGTTATAAATGTTTGAACTGTGGGAATTCGATGGGATGCTCGTGAAGGCAGTTATGAGTAATGGGTTATGGGTGATGAGTTTAATTTTGAAAAGTTAAATGCTTATGACGAAGCGATTCGGTTTGTTACAGCTGTATATAAAGCAACGGCGGATTTTCCAAAAAACGAACAGTTTGGTTTAGTCAGTCAACTGAGACGGGCTGCTGTTTCTATTGTTTCTAACATTTGTGAAGGAAGTAGTAGAGGCCTGATCGAATTCAAAAGATATCTTGATATTTCCAGAGGTTCTATTTTTGAGTGTGTAGGACAATTAAAGATCGTATTAGAATTAAATTACCTTACACATGAATAACACGAGCCATTGTATTACTGGTGTATCAAGCTCTCTAAAATGACCATGGCATTAAAACAAAAATTAAAATAAAACCCCATAACCCATAACTCACTACCCATAACAGCCTTTATCAATCCGGTTGCCAACTCTTCAGATCACGATCCCATAGATCATAATAATGGGCGAGTGCATCGACCTGCTGCTGTTGGGTTTTACGAAAGACCGAGTTTCGATCTTGTTCCCTTTTTCTCTGCCCAAGAATCATCTGTTGATGCGTGATGAAAATATCACTCTCGATTTTATTGAGACTCGCTTGCATTCCAGATCCTCCAGCCTTACCCGCTTGCTGAATTCCCTGAAAAAGAAGAATCGCCCGATCAAGATAAGGCTTGGTTCCGTAATAGTCATGATTGGCGATCGTTTGCGAAGCCTGATCCAGATTGACCTTGATCTCCTTGATCTGAGCCGGCACATTCATTTTTTTAATTTTATTGATCGAGCCAAACTCGATTCTTTCTTCCCCTTTTGCAGGTTGGATCAGGAATGAGAAAGAGAGAAGAACAAAGGTGAGTAAAATAACGATTTGAGTGAATCGGTTGTAATGTGTTTGTGTAAGCATAAAATAATTATCCCACAAACCGATAATCACACAATATTCTTTTTGATTTTTTTTTAGTCTAACTTGCTGAAATTAAACATATTTTACAAACTTTTATCAGGTTTAGACAGCTTTAAAAACTGCAAAAATTAACAGGCTTTAAAAAAACTGTCAGATCCGATAGCAACTTTTTGGGAGAAATAGCGATACCTTAATAAATTAGTCTATTTTCAATAAGGATTCAAAATGTCAACTGAACTGGAAAAAAAGAATTGGTGGTTAAAATACGTCGATATACCGGCAGCAGCTTTTTTCGTAGGTCAAGTTGCCTATGGAGTTTTGCAAAAGACTGAAGGGGCGGTAAAAAAGAAAATTGCCAAGGATATTGATACAGCGATTCAAAGCGAATGTAACGGTTTGGGGGCTAGAAATCGAAGTGAGCTAATCGAAGGAGCTTTAAAAGCTTACAGAGAGAAAACTTTAGGAACTTCGCTGGCAAGCCGAGTGTTGAAAAGAGATTTCCATTGGAAAGATGCTCCTGTTCTTTTAGCGGCTGCAATAACCACACTAACTTGGGCTCTTGAAGACCCCTATGATTTAGTTGGAGAAAAAGGGGTTGTAGGACTTATCGCTGGGGCAAAAGTTTTTTTTGGTCATAAAATATTTTCTTATGAAGCTCCCGGGAGAGGGAGTTTAAATGGAGCTCTTAGTTGGTGGAATAACCAATACACAGATGCATTAAATGATACATTAGGTCGGGGAACACGTCTTCAAACGGTCAAAGATGAGAAAGGAAGAGAGAAAGTTAATCAAGAAGGAAAATCAGAACTCACCAAAAAAAGAAGAACTTTTGTAGCTAACAAAGGTGATTTATCTGAGACCCTTGCATCCAACGAAAAAAGAAGATGGCTACCAGGAGGAAAATCTCTAGTTACAACAGAAGCAACCGTTCCAGAAATCGGACCTAGGAAAAATGCATATGGTGCCATCGAGTGTCTATCAGAATCTCCTCCCTCGGAAACAGGTGGGGCTGTAGCTGTCCAATCTCCTGCAACAGTATCATCACCCGTTGCCCAACAACCAGCAGTAGCCGTAGATTCCGCTGCAGATGAAACTATACTTGCTCATCAAACGACCCCAAATTTAACTCCAACCCCTCTCGCTGCCCCAAACCTCTCGGATGCAGACGCTGACAGAATTTTAAAAGAACGAACCTGGGGTCAGAAAGTGGCGAGCGGGTTTGATCCTGTCGTAACATTCTTTAAATCACTTACCTATATGGTTGGGCTTGCAACTCCGACTGCTCCTGCCGTAGGGCAGTTTGCACCGGTCAAAGTGAATGTTCCTAACTCTCTGCGAATAGGAGTTCCTATAGCCAAACCTGCATTCGGTTTATCAAGATAAGACGCAACATTTCCGCCCTATCCGCCGATAAAAGTTAAGTGAATATTGGTTCATTCAACCTGTTTTTCGTAAAAGATAAAATTTGATTTATGGCTGGAATACCTCCAACATTTGCTACTCCCCCGTCGCTTCCTTTTCCCACAGGAGGGGAAAGCGCTTCATCCACAAATGCTCCCATTTCTCCAGGAGTGTTTCTTGGAAGTACGGTGTTCAATTTGGCGATTAATGCAGGAGTTAGATCTATTGACCCAGATCTTTCAGCCCCTTGGCAATCCGCAATTACCCTAGGCACTAGTACTGCCACTTTTTACGGACTTCAGCGGTTGGGGCTTATTCAAAATTACAATTTTTTAACCGCGGCTCGTGCCACACCGATCATTTATGGACTACAGGTTAGCTCTTCTGTCGCACTCGATTTAACACTTGGCTATCTTCCCTACGTGGGAGAAACGTTTCAAGCGGGGGGGTGGCTCAATCAGCTCACATCTTCCCTGAATGCTTTTATCGCTCCCTTGGCTCTCCCTGCGCTGATTTACTCCCCTTCAACGATGATCGGCGGTTTGGCAAAAGGGGTACTTGGGGCAAAGGTAGCTGCTGGTGTAGCGATACTTGTCATCGAAGCGGGAGTTTTTGCTTTGGTCAATCAGGGATTGGGATTAGTCGACTCTGTAATTGAGAATGTTCAAACAACCGATATCACCCTTAACTGGAACTATCAGACTGCAAAATTTTCTTTAGAGGTTCAAAGACAAGAATGGAAAGTAAATGACGCAAAAATGGAAGATTATGTTTGGGAAGCTGAGTTAAGAGAAGCAGCGAATTCAAAACTTCCAAGACCGCTCGCAAATTTTGCGAGCAATTATTTAGGTTTCTTTGTCAAAGGAGGATCTAAATTATGTGAATGGGCTTCTTCGACTGATCATCAAAATCGAGAAGCGAGAAGAGCCAGAATGCGCGCTTTACTAGTTACCAATTTTAGTGAACAAACAAGATCACAAATCGCACAAGCAGTTGTAGACGCAATCTCAAAAGATGGCTCAACTGAAGCTCCTAAAATTGATTGGTCAACTGCCGAGAATGAAATTCAAAAGTTTTATCATTCTAATCCAAACACAAAGTTTTTTTATCGATACAGTTATCCTGAAGGACTAATTGATACTCGCTTTTTTCCTGCCGGCAGAAACCCTGTAAAAGAAGTCCAACAGCTAAAAAGATTGGTCGATGAAGATGGAACATTAGATTCACGGAGATCAGACGGCGCAGAAAGAGAAGTCAAACAAAAGCAGATTGAATTGATTGATATTACGATTGCGGTATTAGAAGTAAAAAAGAAAGAATACGCAGAAAAATTTCCCCCAAATGAACCTACAAATAAGACCGAACACCCTCATTTTGTGATGGCAATTGGTGGTTTATCAAATTTAGCAGATCGTAACGATATTCCGCTGGAAATTCGTCAAGAAATTGCCTGCTTTAGAAAAATATTCACTCATCTAGACAACTTGAACCAAGTAAAGAAAAACTTACAGCAACAGCTTAGCTAACCCAATCAACGCATTTCTAAAAACTTTTTCCCACATTTCACAAAAAAAATCCCCCCAGAATCTTTCAAAAAGAAATCTGGGAGGATCTCAAAATTCAAATAACTCATTATCAAATACAACTTACTTACTTACTTACTTACTTACTTACTTATTTTCTTTCAGGAGTTTTCGCATCCGGTGATGGCTCGGTTGGAATTTCTTCTACTTTTTCACCTTTTTTCGCTTTACGATGACAGCTTTTTGATTTTTTCACTTTTTTATGACATGACTCTTCTGCTTTTGGTTCGGTTTTGGCCTCAGCTTTTACTTCGGTTTTAGAGGTCTCTTTCTTTTTCGCATCGTCCGCGAAAACAGAAGAGCTCAAACCAGCGAATCCTACACTCAAGGCTAAAGCCCATACGACTAACTTCTTCGACATATCGGATCTCCTTTCTTAGAGATTGAAATGGTTGTCATTACTTCAGCAAAACAAAAAATTTCTCAGCTCCAAAACCAGAAATTTTTTTCAGTCGGCTCAAGTAATGACAAAGTTAATGAAGATTACTTTTAAATTAAATTTGGATAGCAGTTATTTATGCCAAAAAATAGGGGTAGAATGCAAGCAATTCTATTACAGATCATCGGATAAATAATCGAAAACCATCTTACTCACCATCTGCTTCCTCAATATCTTCTTTCGAGATAGCTTCATCCCGGATATGCGAAGGAAGTCGCATCGGTGCCCAATATTTATTTTTCAGATCTCTATATGTTTTAACCAACCAAAAATGATCTGCCGTTTCATTAATCGGGTTCACAATGGTTGAATGCGCCCAATCATAAAAATTCATGGCGAGAGGAATTTTCGTCATCAAAACCTGCGACCATTTTGTTTTTGCCTGTGCTTCAGCAGCCGCTTTCTGCATCGCTTCATCGGTTTTCAAATAGGTATCTTTGATTTTCTGATTCCACTCTTTTGATTTGGCTGCAAGTTCTTTTTCGGCCTGGGTTTGATTTTGAATATGTTTCTCTAGTTCAGTTCTTAAGCCATCTCTTGTTTCTTTAAATTCTCCATCCATCTTACTTAAATCATCCCCTACATTTGGATTTGCAGCTCTATATTTTGCTTCGTTATCCTCTATTTTTTTTCTTAATACTGGAATTTCTTTTCTTGCTTCTTCAAGCTGCTTGTTCAAAAAGTCTTTTCTTTCATAGATTGGTTTTAACTCTTCCAACGCTTTTTCTGAAAGAGGATAACTCTCTCCCACCGCGCCCACTCTTCTGGAGCTTAGGAGGGCTCTTTCAGCCTCTGCTGTTTTTTCTTGGGCTGTCATTAAAGCATCTCTTCTTCCATTTGCAATCGTGGTTAAATTAGCAGGAACTTCCTGTCCTGCTTGTCTAAGCCTTTCAATTTCTTTTGCAACATCGTCAAACTCGGATTTCGCCTGTCTCCATAATCTTTGCCCCTCTGCCAATTCAAGCGTCAGATCGTTGTGAGATCTTTCAAAAATTTTATCGATCCATAATGGCTGTGGATGCTGCGCTCTCGCCTTTTCCAGAAGTCTTTCCCAATGGGTTTTCTTTCCTCTCATTCGCACAAGGTCAAGAGGTCCCTCCAGATGATTCTCTCGCCAGAATCTTGCACCAGCTGCTTCTCCCCCTTTTAACCTTGCTCCGGCGTATCTCCAGGCAGTACCACCCCGACGAATAACCACTTCATGCCAACCTTTTTTGATTCCGCCCAACGTCATTTCTGAAGCATAGCCGGCGATGACTAGACTCTCTCCCATCTGAACCACTTCCTGAACAGCATTTGATCGGGCATCGTCAGACCATTGTGGAATTGAAGTTCTCATCTGTTCACAACCATATTCTCTTACCGATTCAAAGGCGGGTAAGGCAATCGTTAGACCGAGAATCACAATTCCAGCGACTGCTTTCCCCCACAGTGGAAACTTCACGTAATTTTGCATAAACCCATAATCCGACTGCTTTTTCGCCAATCTCATCCAACCATAACTGGCGGCACTCGCCATAAATTCGGAAGCTAGAGGAAGCACTACCGCCGGAGAAAGATAAACCCCCAAACCAAAGCCTCTCATTAATCCACCATTATAAAGAGTTGC
The DNA here is from genome assembly GCA_964595045.1 of uncultured Pseudomonadota bacterium. Lineage (GTDB taxonomy): Bacteria > UBA10199 > UBA10199 > JADFYH01 > JADFYH01 > CAZSRQ01. Next base: position 7,918 of record CAZQOW010000043.1, on the reverse strand, counting down.
GTTTACCCCTCCCTGATTGTGGATTTTGAAATTTGCAACATCAAGTGCAGCGTTCGATCCGTTGAAATTATATTTTCGACGACCGAGCAATCCTGCCAACTCCTCTTTCGCAAGAACTGAAGCGGCGGTTTTCGACATGTTGTCATAAAGGGTTTCAAGTTTCTTTTTATTTTCTTCGGATAAACGGCTCGCTCGAACGAGTTGAATATAGTCCGCCCTGTCTTTGATTGCTTCTGCTGCTTTGTTTTTTGGGTTCTCTGATTTTTTTTGGAGAGGCAAAGATTCTGCATTCGCAGTTCCAAGAAAAAAATCGGATAAAGAAGGAAGTAATAAAGAAGCGGTCGTTGTGCCTCCCGGTTCGTTATCTTCAGGAATTTGTTTTTTGATCAATCTTTGAATTTCATCCTGATCTGTCTTATCTGAAAAACCAACCTCTATAAGAGCTCCAAAACCTGTGAGCCCTTCAATATCTTTTTTAATTGGGCAGAAAAAACCATTTTCGGTTTTTCCGGTCAGTCGGCTGGCAGTTGCTTTTGGTTGAGGAGGATTTGCCTGAACTCTTCCAACATATTGCACATAACTTTTGAGAAGTTTTTTACCGGTTTTTAGGGCAAATTTGTTTAGTAGCTCCTCTTCTTTCGCCTTGATTGGTCTTTCTGCCCAGGCAAACTCGAGAAATTTTTTGAATTCTGAATCACGATCTTTAAAAACCTTGGTTGCCATCTCCTGAATCATCACACCAACTCCAGCAGTTTTGGCTTCTTCTGCAGAGGCAAGGAGAAAACGGGTTAAAACAAGATAACCTTCGATCGACAACTTTTGAGCCAACTCACGTTCGTCCAATTTATGCGGAAGAAGTTTATGCTCAGAACTCCCAAAAACTTTTCGTGCCTCTGTTAAATCAGGATAATCCCCTTTGGTGAGACTATCGCTATCCAAAAAAGCCGCTTTGGAAGAAAAATAAAGAGAATTAGCATCAGGATCTTTTTGTTTTAAAGTGGGAAGTTTTGGAGAAACATCGGATTCAAGATATTCAATAAATCCTACATATTTTTTTCCAATTCGTTCATAAATCTCATCGAGGTCAGCCGAGGCACCTTCGAATTCAATCGCCTTCTTTTTATTCAGATACCATTGTTTATCTTCGGGAGAGAGCTGATCTAAAAGCGCGTTAAGTGAATTTCCTTTGAAAACTGCCACCCCTTCGGGATAGCTCGACTCAACATCTTTCAATTCCAACTCTGCAAGATATGTTTCAAGATTTCTTCCCCTAACCGATTCTCCATCAATATAAACCGGATCGGCTTCCACCCGCTCTGGATCCGATTCTGTTCCCACTCCTCTTCTCAGTTTCTTAGCAAACTCCACCCGTTGCAAACCATAATCTTCCTCGGAAAGTTTTGATAAACGAACCCTTTCCGAAAGATACATTTTTTGGTCGAGCACCTGATACGCATTGCCATTGGTCTTTTTTAAATCAGCTACTGCTTGATCAACCGAATAATCAGGGTGCGAGCGTAACAACTCCCTGAATGCCTCGAGAGCAGTATGTCTTTCCGAGGCGCGTAGTTCAACCCTTTTTGTATCCCAGGCATCCAGATGTGGAAAAATAGAAGTAAGTTTATCATAAATTCCTTCAGGAGCTTCAGGATGTTTGGAATGGCCTACTATTTTCGCATTCCAAATCTCATCTTTTTTCTCCGGATTATTTTTACAAACCGATCCGACTTCACAAAGCTCTTGAAAATATTTGGCATTCTCGGCGGTGACTAATCCTTTCATCACCCTTGCCATCTGGCGATCTGACTCTCCTAGCTCCAAACCTTCTATCGCACTTCGTTCTTCTTTCTCTAACTCTCCCACCTTTGCACTTAACTCGGATGGCCACAAATGAAATGGCTGAAGAACTTTTCCCTGAAGTGACAAAGCTTTTTTCCAGAGCTCTTTTCTTTTTGTAGGATTTCCCAATTTTGGGATACCATCAATTGCCTTATTAAACTCCGTTTCCGTAAAAACTCCTTTGGCAAATAGTTCTTTTACTTCAGGGGATTGGTCTTGGTTTCTCAAAACCGCTCGAACAGCTCGCAAGTCTGTATCTTTCTCGAATAAAGAGGGAGATAATCGATAAAGCGCATCAAAATAACCAACATGAAAACCAGTTTCTTGAGTCGCATGAATTAGCCCTAACCTTTGTCTCAATAAATAAGCAGTCACTGCTAGTTGGGGAATTGATTCTCTAACTCCTCTTAAATATTGAAGCGGAGTATTCCCATCTCTTTCAGCCAATTCAGCTTCAGATCGATCAAGCTTTGTATCAACGTAAACAAAATTTGAATCACTTTTTCTCTCTTTGGGAGTGAGGTTATAGGTATCAGAATGGGGAACATTGTACTTTAAAACATACGCCTGAGTAGTTCGATACACTTTAAATAGTTCAGCATCCGTAAGAATTAGGCGTTGAAGATCAGCTGACATACCGCTATTGGCAATGAACTGATTCTCTTTTTCATAAGCCTGAAAATGCTCAAGACTCCGAATATCGGAGGGGAGATCAGGGAACTTATCAAGATCAGGAAGAAGTCCTCCTAGGTTAATATCTTTTGGGTCTAATAGAAGCGGAGACAAATCGACTACAGACTCACTCTCAACCCTCTTCCTTATCGAAGGAAATTTTTTTTCCAACTCCTCCGATGTATCTTTGAAAATGTTGATCGCCTGACATTGAGCCTGTTCACGATCTTTTGAAAGAAGCTCCTCTGAAGCTTTAAATTTATCTTTCAGAAACTTATCTGTAAACTCACTCAGTTGAAGTTTACCATCTGAATTTCCATTCGACTCATTTGGATCCGATTTTTGGATATCTTTTTTAGGTTCTTGTTTTTTATCTAACTCAAATGCAAATGTTCTTAGGGGAGCTTTTTTTTCTAATAATTCTTTTAACTCCCCCTGTTTTTGAGGGTCGCTTACAAGTCCTCGGTATTCAGCTTGAAATTCAGCAGAAGGACTCTTCAACTCCTGTTCAAAAATTTCAAAAGCCGCCAAATCAAATTCTCTCACTTTGCATTGATTAGACATTGGAAAGTTTCCTTCATTAAAGTTTGGATTTAAAAAAATAAACTATATAAATCTACTATCGGGAAAGTTAAAATTTTGTTGCTAAGATTTAAGTGATAAAAAATGGACAAGCCAGAGACTTAGGCCAGGGACATAAGTGATGATAATCAGAGCGAGAATGAGCAAGAGAAGAAACGGGAGAGTCACCCAGTAAAGATTGATAATACTCCTTTTAAATCGAATACTTGAGAGGAAGAGATTCAAGCCGACCGGGGGGTGAAGATAGCCGATTTCCAGATTGGTCAGAAAAATAATTCCGAGATGGATTGGGTTGACATTAAACTCGTGCGCAATCGGAAGAATGAGCGGAACGACAACAATAATCGCCGAAAAAATATCCATGAGTGAGCCGACGATCAGCAAAAAGATATTTAAAGCGAGTAAAAATACCCACTTGCTGGTGATATACATTCGAATCCATTCGAAAAGCCGCATCGGAACCTGTTCATCAATCAGATAGCTGGTAAAACCCATCGCCACAGCGAAAATTACGATGATACTCCCCACTAATACCATCGACTGTTTGGCAATCCGGGGAATATCTTTCGTCAGGCTTAAATCACGGTAAATAAACACTTGGATAAACAAGACGTAGAAGGCAGTTACCGCAGCTGCTTCTGAGGCGGTAATATATCCACCATAAATTCCGAAAATGATAATGAAAGGAATGGGAAGTTCCCAGATTGCTCCTCGAAACGCACTTAAAAGCTCTTTGAAGTTGAAGGGATGCTTTTCTCTTTTCACATGACGATTGCGAATCACACTATAGATTCCCAAAATCGCGATAATCAGCAAGCCGGGGAGAAGACCTGAAACAAACAGCTGATCGATACTGGTTCCGCTGATCAACCCGTAGAGAATTAATGGGAGCGAAGGAGGAAACATCAATCCGACACTTCCGCAGGTGGTAATCAACCCCATCGAGAAATCGTCGGAGTATTTTTCTTGGAGGAGGATCGGATAAAGAAGCCCCCCCAAAGCGATAATGGTAACCCCGGAAGCACCTGTAAAGGCTGTAAAAAAGGCACAGGCAATGATCGCCATCAAGGCAAGCCCTGAAGGCATCCATCCAAATAATGGCTTTGCAAGGGCCACCAGACGTTCTGGGGACTTACTTTCTGCCATGAGATATCCGGCAAAGGTAAAGAATGGGATCGCGACCAACGTCGGCGCTGAGGCAATTCGGTACATCTCGATGATCGTCGCCGAAGAGTCAATTCCAGCCGTATGAAAAGAAAGAAGACTGATCGCTCCGAAGATAACGAAAAGTGGCGCTCCCAGAAGAGCCATTAAAGCGATGCAGATCCCTAAGATGGTATTCATTCACTCCCTCTTAAAGAACCAAAATCACCGACAAGTCGGAGGGCAAAACGAATACTCATAATTAAAAAACCGATGGGGATAATCGCAATTGCATAAAAAGTTGGAACACCAGGAAGTAAAATCCCTCCTGCTTCTTTCTCTCCCAAGACAAATTTATAGGAAGCCTGAGTCAAAAATGCGCAGACAATCGCAGAGGTAATATGGATAAAAATGGAAGAAAATTTCTTAAACTTCTCAGGCATAAAGCGTGAAATGAGATCCATCGCCAAATGCCCATGTTCTTTCGTTGCGACGGAAGCACCGATAAACCCGACCCATAAAACGAGATGCCTGACCACTGCATCTCCCCAAGAGATTCCGGTATTGAAAAAATTTCTTAGGATCACCTGGGCAAAAGCAAGCGTAATCATGCTCACTAAAATAATCGTGAGAAGAGCATTTTGAATTTTACCAAACCAGTCATCAATTCTTCGAAACGGCATAAAATTATTACAATTCAATCGAACAATGGTATCGGCACATAGCGCCGCGCCAATACCCTGATCCAATCAATTTCCAGGATGTGTTTTTCGATATTCTTCTACCAATCCTTGAACTTTATTCAACAGTTCTTGTGAGTAAAGTTTTCCTACCAATTTTGGTCTTACATCGAGAGCCGCTTTTTCAAGCTCAGCTCTGTCTGTAGGAGTAACTGGGATAATTTGAATTCCATTCTTTTTTAAGGTCTCCGTTGAACGGGAATTGTCTTGTCGAATCGACTGAATCAACTTTGCCGAATACTTTTCAGCAGTTGATTTCAACAAGCTCTGCAAGTCAGGAGGAAGTTTTGAAAACTCTGCTTTTGAAATTAACATCGCCCCAGTCGAATTTGCCAAAGGCATATCGGTCATATATTTAGTTTTTGTAAACCATTGCAACGCAATCGCGGCAAGAGGTGGAGCATAAACCGCATCAATCAAGTTGGTTTGAAGAGAGGTCAAAACATCTGGCAATGCCAACGGAATCGGAACTATACCAAGAGTCTCATACATTGTTTTGACTAGAGGATCCCCTTCCCAAGCCCACCATTTTGTTCCAGCCATATCTTTTTTGCTTTTGATCGGTTTGTTGGAGAATATATTCACGAAGCCACCTTCAGCCCAACCGAGTAAAACAAATCCTTTTTGATCAAATTGGCTTTCGAAATCTTTTAGTATTTTTGATTTTACAAAATCGACTTCTTGGTAGGTTTTAAAGAGCATCGGAAGTTCTAAGACTCGAATCGCAGGAACAATTTCTCCTAACCCTACTCCGGTAAGGCCGGCCGCATGAAGCTGACCAATTCTGATTTTTCTCAAGACATCTTTTTCATCCCCTGAAACTCCACCTGGATAGATCTTAAAAGCAAGACGGCCGCTAGAAGAGGCCTGAAGCTCCTTGTCCATTTCCCGCATAATATTAACCCAGGTCGAACCTTCGGGAGCGAGTACTGAAAATTTAATTTCAAATTGAGCCGCTTGAGATGAAGAAATAGAGACTACCAAAACAAATAAAAGAGACAGAAAGGACAACAGAACTTTTATTTTTCGCATTTTTCCTCCAAATAATGAGAACTAATTTTACTGAACGCCCCGAAATTAGGAATCATTCAACAAAATTTTTTAAACTTAAGATTATTTAATCCGCTAAAAAAACAACTTTTCTTTTTGCAACAAAATCTGCGCACGTCTTTTTGCTAACTCATTCGACAAACGTTGTTCAGGTAATGCAGCAGCGTCTGAACTTAACACTTCTCTTAACAGCTTTTCGTAAAGCGGCTTATTTTGAACTTGCACAGCATAAAACTGAGCATAAAGCACTTTCGCCATTAAATACTTTTCGCTGGTTCGCTCAATGACGTGGTCAAATTCTTTTTTCGCCAATTCAGGTTTTCCGCCGAGCATCGGGGGACGAGAAGCGTAAAGAATTCCAAAGAACTCATGGGGGGATGAATAGTAATAATCTTCATCTAGCTCCAAAACACGATTCATCATCGCTTCAACTCTTGAAAGCTCTGCAATCGCATCAGGGGATTCTTTCGAGAAGTTGATCAGAGAACCCCAATTAAACGCTGTCCAGAAAAGAGCGGGAACATCTTGCTTATGAAATCCGCGAAGAGAATTTTTAAAACTGTCGAGCGATCCATCTAAAGACTTTTTAAAAGAACCGTTTTTCGATAAAAGTTGAAGACCGAATTTTTTCCCTCGTGAATAAAATCGCTTTGCTCGATCAGTGGCTAACTTCTCAAACGTTTCGTTTGAACCTTTGGCTTCTAAAATATCATTTTCAACAAAACCAAAAGTGTAGGATCCAAACGATCGGGTGAGCATAAAAAGAATTGTGGCATCATTGGGATTTGCTCTTTGCATCGCTTCGAGCAGTTTCAGGGAGCTAAGGGAAGCTTGATTCGCATAGGCAAGATCATCTTCTTCTTCCACCGAAGGGATTCCATCTTTCATGATTTGGGAGGTGATACTCGCGGCAGTTTTTTTCAAACCGCATGCTGAAAGTTGGGAAAGCAAAAGCAGGAGCATCAGAGAGGATAAAAACCATCGGTTTTTGATCATAAGTTCCCTTCTATTTTAGGAGATAAATGAAATCGAAAACTAGCGGCGATTAACATACAGAGAAAGCTTTTGGCAATATCTTTGAATGACGCAGCATGTCTAACAAGCAGAATGTTAGAGACATAATTAACGAAACAGAAGAATATTAACTTCGTCTTACAGTCTGAATTTCTTCTGACTTCGATATTCTATGTTCTCATGCTCCAAGAAGAATCGAATTATAAGGATTGGTATAAATTCCTTTTTTGAACATTTCTTTGGAAATTTTTTGACGCTCGAGAGTTGCCTTGGCTGCTTGTCGAATAATTTCTGCGCGCCCTTCGGGGCTATAATATTTATGCGAATCTTTATGCTGATCTTTTTTTGACATCAAAAATTCAATGATCGGCTCAACCGAATATCCCATCAGGGGAAGAATTCTTCCACAAAATGCATCGGCTGCACACTCTTCTTCCTTTCGAATGCCGAAAATTTCGTCCCAACTTAAATTATCCAAATTTCCATATTTCGCCGTGTTGGAAAGAAGATGACCCCATTCGTGCGCTAAAACACCGGCGAGAACGGCTGAGTTGTTTTGGTATTCTTCTAAAAACTCAACTCCAAGAAAAATATTTCCTTTATTATCTGCCGCACCGACCGTGTTCTTGGCAAGAACGACCTTGTCTTTTTTATTATTTCTTTTGGTGAGTGTTTTTAATTTTCGGAAAATACCGGATACTACTCCGTAAAAGGAGAGCAACTGCTCTAGATGTGGGTAATCCGCTGGATTGACAATGGTTGGAGCGACATCCCCGATCGACTTCCGATTCGGCCCCTGAGGAGAAGATAAAGGGCCGCTGATCGGCTTAGGAGTTGAGATGCCTGGATTTAGTTGAGCTAAATTTGTTTCAATTTTT
>CAZQOW010000042.1:0-14188 GCA_964595045.1 uncultured Pseudomonadota bacterium | reverse complement strand
CTGATTTCCCCTCACCTGAAGTTCTTCCAGAACGGCAACTCCGTTGACAATCTCCCTTTCCGAATGCTCATCCGGAAACTTGTTGAAATTATAGGAGCCGGTATTCTCCTTCGGAAACGAGGGAGGGCTCATATCGATAATCTCTGTTTTTGCATTGTCGAAATCGGATTTTGCCATACGATCCTTGTTTTGATGAACGATATCCAAACGGACTTCTCCCTTCAGTAGTTTTATCTGGTATTTATAATTATCGGTTGAAAAGGGGCGAGAGTTTCTGACGCGAAGCAGTAAGAAAGTCCGGAAATACAGTATATATGTGTGTTTCCGGAGAGTTAAATAAAAAAATATATTTGAAAGAATGTAGGCAAGAAAAGTAAGCCGATGTAAAAAATAGCTATCGATTGACTAAAGAGAGCCCAGATAATCACCTATCAGTGATTCGTCAGCCTGTTCTCTTTTCTTTCCAGACAAAGCATCTTCGATTTCTTGTGCATTATTCTCTGGAACAAAATAAGTCATTCCAGCAATTGGTTTTGAGATGGCTTTGTAACCTTCGATTCCTCTTCTTTTGATAATGGCGATTAATTCTCTATCCTTGGTTCTGAAGAGACCAGTGTTAGCTTTGACTGTTGTGGTTTGGCCATCTAATCTGAAAGAGAGGGTGGGAGTTTTTTCTAAAATGCCTGCACGATGATGGGGCTCTATTTCTTTAAGGGTTATCGGCCCCTCCTTAGAAACTAATGCTCTTTTTATTTCTGCAGGAGAAGCAGCACGAGAAGAAATACTCATCTCAGGTTCAGTTTTGTCAGAGGATTTTTTCCCTTTTTTACCAGCCAGAATTCCTCTGGCATCACTTCCAGAAAAAATTCCTGAAGGAGAAGTGGTGATTTGTGGCGGTACCCTCAAAGCAGAGTTAATGATTGTCACATAGGTTCCACTATGAGGAGATAGGACAAGTCCTTTTACTACTGGAGCTTGATCCGAATAGTTTACTGGGGACTCATTTGATTTAATGGATTGTAGTTTAGTCATATTTATAACCTCCATTAATAATTAACAGCAAACACTGTGCCATAAGCAATCTCCTGTTATATGGCTTAAAAGTTAATATTTTAAAGGATTGGATGACTGTAGTGACGGGAAATGATTGTTTTTAGCCTATTGTAGAGGATTTTTGTCTCCACATGGAGGAGGTTTGAAAAGTGTTTGAGAAGGAGGTGGAGAGCTTTTGATTGCGTCTAAATAATCTTTTATTGAGTTGATTGAAGCGACTTTTCCGCCTATTCTAATCTTTTAAAAAATCATCAATTTAAGGGTTTTGTACAGCCATGATAAAAAACCAATTTTTTTGGGGATTATTGATTTTCTTTGCTCTTCAATGTCTTTTTGAAGTTTTCATTTCTCGTAGAAATCAACGCTGGATTGAGCAACAGGGAGGGATTGAATTTGGAAAAAGCCATTTGAAATGGGTGATCCTTTTGATGATTTTTTTCTTTCTCGCAATTCCGGTTGAAAGTTTCTACTTTCAGACCGAGCTGGTTTTTTATTGGCCAATTTTATTTGCTCTTTTTCTCTTTGCGCAATTCTTGCGATATTGGTCGATGTGGAGTTTGAAAAGATTATGGAATGTCCGGATCTGGGTGATTCCAAATGGTTCGAGAATTTTAAATGGACCTTATCGTTATCTGAAACATCCAAATTATCTTGCGGTGGTCATTGATCTGCTAGTGATTCCTCTGATGATGAAATGCTATTTCACCGCTTTTTTAAGTTTGATAGGTTATTTATTCTTTTTGAAAACCAGGATTCCTACTGAAGAAAAGGCACTCTCTCTTTTACAAAACTTGTAGCGACAATTTTAAATTACTGAAAAGTACCGGTTTGTGGATCGTAAGTGAAGGTGTTGATGACCGGTCCACCCGGCGTAACAGACCAGGTATACCGATTCTGATTCACTTTCATCCATCGGCCATCGGTGACAGGTTCTGGAATGACTTTGCTAAAACATTTGTTTATTTTAGAGCAGGGGGTGTTCACCGCGACGTTATCCAATGCATTTGGGTAAACAATCGCCAGACTTTGGGCTTCCTGATTCGCCCGATAAATATTGATTCCGCTTTTGACCGAAGTGAGAACCGCTTCCCGATTATCTTTGCGGTCTTCTTTCATGTTAGTAAACATCGGCCAGGCGAGTACCATGAGAATGCCAAGTATTACCGCCACTAGAGCCAGTTCAATCATTGAAAAACCATTTGGATCTGATCGATGTGGAATGATCGGTTTAAGATTTTTCATTTCCCGCCCCCTTTAAAAAATTCATCTATTAAAATTATAAGATGAACGGCAGGTATTGTAAATAATGGGATTGCAGAGGATGTGAAAAATATTGAAGTTCATTTTCACTTTTTTTAACAACTTTTATCAATCTTATTTCAGTTCAAAGCTTTGAGCAATTTCCTGAAATTGTTTTTTGTATTGGTTGAAATGAGATGGAGTTGAAATAAAAGTAAGAATGCAGGTTTGCCTGTTTTTCACCAAAAAATATTGAAGAATCTGGACATTAGTTTTCAGGGAATCAGGCTGAAAGGAGTAGAGAATCCATTTTGCCGTTGTTTGATTCAATGAAATTTCTCCTTTTTTAATTTCCTGAAATTTAAAAAGCTCTTTCAATCCTTTGACATTCTCCCTGAAAAATAAATCGAGAGGAATCGATTGTTCGCTTTTAACAATTGAAAGGGATACCTTTTCTTGAAAAGTATCTTTAGAATTATCCGCAGTTCTTGAGGCCTTGATCTGTTCTCCCTGATTGAGTTCTTCGACTGTCCACCAGAGTGGAAACTTGATCGAATAGCCTTTTTCTCTATTAGTGTAGACCCCATCCTTTAAGAGGGATGCTGGAGTTAGCTCGGGAAAGTTCGTATAAGAGCTTTTATGAAGGGAAACCACCAAGGTTAACATAAAAAGCGAAGCAAAAATGATTTTGAATACGGTTTTTTGATGTTTCATAATCAGAGTTATCGGGTTTGTAGAATCGAGGGTTGTGTCAGGATTGTTAAAGTGGAAAAGGGAAAGAGGATAACTATTTCAAATAAGACCGCTTTGCAGTTTTTTTTTATTTATAAATTTTAAGAGATTTAAAAGATGAAAGAATTGTTAAAACTTTCTTGATCATCTCTAACAAATTGACAAGATCTCAATCTGGAAAATAAAAGGGGTTCAAAATCTTGAACCCCTCTTAGAAAAATTCACAGGATGTTAATATTAATTATTATTCTGTGAACTGAATGTTTTTGATCTATGAATTTTTTTATTTCTCAATGCAGAGTCGAAGGAGATTTCCCCAGCCCCTGCGAATAAGAGGCAGAGTGCCATGGCGAGGAGTGCAAGAGAATATTCTACTCCATGCCCTCTTCCCGCTTCATTAAACCAGTTCATGAAAAAACCATTTGGTAAATGAACTCTCCAAATTGCCACTCCCATGACGATGGCCAGACCAAGACCTGCGAGCCGCGTGAGAAGGCCGATGGTGACAGCAATTCCTCCAGCAAGCTCGGTAAAGGCGGCGAGGTATCCCATGTAGGCGGGAAATCCGATATTGGTCATCATTTTCACAAACTCTTCTAGCCCATGTCCTCCCCACCATCCAAAAACTTTTTGTCCACCATGGGCGATGAAGACGCTGCCCAAGGCGAGACGGATGAGAAGTAATCCAAAAGAGGTTCCGGATGAACTCATAGATTTTCTCCTTCTATAAATAAAATAAATGATGAAGTTGTAGAGATTATGGTGAGCTGTATTTTAAAACGGTGAATCGATAAACGCAAATTATTCTTTAGGAATCTGTTTCGGCATGACCCAAACCATAATTCAATATTTTTTGAATGAGCTGTTCGTATTCCATTCCCGATTTTGCTGCAGCTAGAGCAAAATCTTCTTCTTTCGCAACAAAAGGATTTGGGTTCGCTTCGATGACCACCACTTCATTTTCCGGAGTAAATCTTAAGTCCAGCCGAGCATATCCCGACAGATAGAGATAGAGATATGCTTTCTTGCAAATTTTTTCGATTACCTTGTCAATTCCCTGTGGAAGAGGATTGGCGAACCGGTTTTTAATTCCCCATTTTTCACGATATTTTTCATCCCATTTTGCCTTGAATGTTGCGATCTTTGGTTCATCTTCCGGCATTTCTGTAAAAACCATTTCACGGGTTGGAAAAACCTGTAGCCGATGATTTCCTAGCACTCCGACATATAATTCCCGTCCATCGACATACTCTTCCACAATCGCATCTTCATTCATCGATTCCTGGATAAATTGAACCCGCTCGATCAGGTTTTTGTCGTTCTCCACAAAAGAGTTCATCGAAATTCCATAAGAGGCTTCATGTTTGAGCGGTTTGACAATCATCGGATATTTTAATTTTTTAAGCGGATGAATTCGGTGCCCCTTATGAAAAACATGAAAATCAGGGGTTTTGATTCGGTGATGCGTTAATATTTTTTTGGCGATTCCTTTGTTTTTGCAGAGCATGAGCCCGATCGAACCGGTTCCTGTATGCGGAATTTTCAGCATCTCAAAAAAACCGATCACATTTTTTTCCTGAATCGGATCTCCAGCAAATTGCTCTACCTGATTAAAAATAATATCGGGCGGATGATATCGGATCTCTTTCAGAATTTCTTTCAGATCGTCGGTAATTGCCAGTAGACGTGCTTCGTGCCCAAGTTTGATGAGTGCGTCGTAGATATCTTTCTCCGCCTGTTTGTTTGGCTCGGACAAGATCTCCTCATAACTTTTGTTTTTATCCAGAGGAGTGGCGTCATCAAAGATGATCAAGACTTTGAGTTTTTTGTGCATAAGTCTGATAAATCCAATCTAGCTGTAGGGGCGCACTGCCGTGCGCCCCTACAATAGTTAGACCAACGGTTTAAACTTCCCTGTATAAAGATAATTCGCCGCCATCGAAGTGAGGAATGCGGTCACTTCGGAAAGAGTTTCTGATTCATTTTTTCCGACTTTTAATTTCAACTCCTGACAACGCTCGGTCAGTTTTTTATAAAGATTGTTGACGATGAATTTTTTTTCTCCGGTCCATTGAGAAACTTTTGAGATGATGATTTTCTGATTGCGTTTCATGAATTCTCTCGCCGACTCTTTTCCATCCTCTGAAAAAATAGTTTTTAAATCGTGATCGTAGAAAGCGGGATAATCTTGGGCGAAAAGTTTTTGTTTTCGATGATAATAAGTTTTCAAAGTGAGTCGGAGAGTATTTACCGAATAAGTTTTTTCTTTGGAGATTCTGAGCGGAGCTTTCCCAGCGATCTTTTTCATCAGCTGATCCATATATTCAAGCTTTTCGAGGGCGGGCCATTTTCGGTAATGATTTTTCCAATCGGAATCGGGAGTGAGCCAGACTGCGAATGTTTCCGCAAAATCTTCTTCCGGCTCTGCCTGTGCGTACCAATTATCCAAATGTCGTACAAAACTTTTGCTATAGGGTTTCGGGCGATAGGTGTGTGGAGTATCCTCTGAAGAAGGAGGTCCGAAAATTTTTCTTACTTTTTTATTTTGCTCCAAACGATACGCATAAAAATAGGCATGTCCTGTTTCATGACGGAGAAGTTTTAAGCATTCTTCTCTCGATCCCCCTTCTGCTTCCAGGATCATTTTTTCTTCCAGTTTTTTCAGTCGGGGATGAGCGAGATAAAACGGGATTCCGATACTTGTTTCTTTCTCTAAAACAAACCATTCATCCGCGAGATAGCAAGGGGGTTTGAAGAGAAGATTTTTTGCTTCTAAGTTCTGATACAGTTCTTGAATTTGCAATTCGAGTTCGCTTCCTTGAATCTCTAATTTTAAATCAGAAATTTTTTTTTCTAAAAGCTCGTCTTCGGTCAGATCGATCCAGTTGAAAGTAGAATCAGATTTCACATTCAAAATTATAATCGATTTCGATAGTTTCAACCAAGAAGAGTTTAAATTCTTTCCAAAAACACTCCTGACATAAAGCTGTCAGGAGCTATCAGTTAGTGTCTCATCTCTCTTTCCGGAAAGAGAAACGAACATTTTAACTATTTTTTAACTAAAGGAGAAATTTATGGAATGGAAACATTGGCTTAACTGGTTTGAGATCCCTTCAAACAATTTTGATCGAGCGGTTCAATTTTATCGCGAGATTCTCAACCAAGAACTCAAAGTAGAAGATTTTCATGGGATTAAAATGGCAATTTTCCCTCATGAAAAACAAAAGCAGTTATCCGGAGCGATTGTCTTTGGTGAACAGTTCAAGCCGAGTTCTTCGGGGGTAATTATTTACCTCAATGGTGGAAGTGATCTTTCGCTAATCCTTAGTAGAGTAGAAAAAGCGGGTGGAAAAGTCTTGATGCCGAAAACATTTCTACAGGAAGAGATCGGTTATATCGGTTTGTTTTCCGATTCTGAGGGAAATACGATCGGGTTGCATTCAGTTGGTTAAAATAATAATCTGTAGATTCTTGTCTTGGAGTGACAAAATTTTGTCACTCCATTTTTCACTTAAGGAATTTTATGCGTCGTGCGGATCGTCTTTTTCAGATTGTTCATTTACTTCGTCAAAAAAAACTGACGACAGCTCGAGTTCTTGCCGATCGACTTCAAGTTTCCGAACGGACGATTTATCGAGATATTCAGGATCTTGTTCTATCGGGAGTTCAAATCGACGGCGAAGCAGGAGTCGGTTATATTCTCCGACAAGACTTTGATTTACCCCCTCTCATGTTCAACCGTGAAGAAATCGAGGCATTGGTGATCGGAGCGAGAATGATCAAAGGTTGGCTCGATTCAGAACTTTCTCTCGCTGCGACTCATGCGCTCGGAAAAATCGAGGCGGTGATTCCCGAATCTCTCAAGAAAAATCTGAAAAGCTCTCATCTGCATGTTCCGGATTTTCATGCCTATCCAGTAGAAAAACTTGAACCGATTCGCAAAGCGATCGCTGATCAACAGAAAATAGAACTGCAATACCAAGATGAAAAAGGAAAAAGCAGTTTAAGAACTGTGAATCCACTTGGTCTTTTTTATTGGGGAGGAAGATGGACGGTTCTCTCTTGGTGCAATCTTCGAGATGATTTTAGAAATTTTAGAATTGATCGAATTAAAGGATTAAAAGTAACTTCAGAAAAATTTCACTCTCAAATGGGTCAAACGCTCGAAGATTTTTTTAAGCTGATTGGAGTGCCAAAAAAAAATTACAGTTTTTAGTTTTTTTAATTTATCTATTCGATATGCCACTCAATCAACCAATTCTCTCTCTCAAAAAATTGACGATTCAACGTGAAATCCCGATTCTTCAATCGATCGATTGGAATATTTATCCCAATGAACATTGGGTGATTCTCGGAGCGAATGGTTCAGGCAAAACCTCCTTGTTAGCTGCTCTCACTGCTTATCTCACACCAACTTCAGGAGAGATTGAGATTTTTGGACAACGTTATGGCGAAACTGATTGGCGTGAGCTCCGCAAAAAAATCGGAATCGTCAGCTCAACCGTCCATCAAATGATTCGAGAAGATGAAACGGTTCTCAATGTGATTGTTAGCGGAAAAGAGGCAATGATTAACTATTGGGGAAATCCGAATCCCAAAGAAATAAAACAGTCCAAAAAAATATTGAAAGAAATCAAATCTGAAAAATTGAAAGATAGAATTTGGGGTTATCTTTCACAAGGAGAGCGTCAGCGAATATTAATAGGACGTGCTTTAATGGCGAATCCAAAAATCCTCATTCTGGATGAGCCTTGTGCAGGGCTTGATTTAGTCGCTCGCGAGAATTTTTTAAAATTTTTAAACCAACTGGCAAAAAAGAAAAAAGGTCCAACCTTAATTTTGGTAACGCATCATGTAGAAGAAATTATTCCAAATTTTACGCATGTTTTGATTTTGAAAAACGGAAAAGTGCTTGCTTCCGGAAAAAAATCGATTTTGAATTCAAAAATAATTTCAGAGGCTTTTCAGGCAAGAATAAAAATCCAAAAATCGAAAAACAGATTCAGTGCAAGTGTGAAAGAAACAAAAAGAAAAGTAGTTTAAAAAATTTAATACTTCCAGCAGTCGACAAGGTGATCGTTTACCATTCCAACCGCCTGCATAAAAGCGTAGCAAATTGTCGATCCAACGAATTTAAATCCTCTCTTTTTTAAATCAGCACTCATGCGATCAGATTCTTTGGTTTTCGCAGGAACCTGCTTTAGCTCTTTCCAATGATTTTTGATTAATTTTCCATCCACAAATTTCCAAAGGTAATCACTGAAACTCCCCAACTCCTCCTGAATTTTTAAAAAAGCTTTTGCGTTGAGAATAGTCGATTCAATTTTCAAACGGTTGCGAATAATTCCTTTGTTGAGAAGAAGTCCATTGATTTTTTTAGGATTAAATTTTGCAATCTTTTTTGCATCAAAATGATGAAAAGCTTTTCGGTAATTTTCCCGTTTTTTTAAAACCGTGATCCAGCTGAGGCCGGCTTGTGCTCCTTCTAAAATCAGCATTTCAAAGAGTTTTTGATCTTCTCGAAGAGGAACACCCCATTCCAGATCGTGATATTCAATATACAGTGGATCATTTTTACACCATCCACATCGTTTTTTTTCAGAGAGATTATTTTTCATGAAAGATGATGATTCACTAAAAAAGCGGGAGACGGGATTCGAACCCGCGACCCTCAGCTTGGGAAGCTGATGCTCTACCAACTGAGCTACTCCCGCAGTCGAAAATTTTTTGCACCTTAGTTCAGGTATCTCTTTTATTTCAATATAAAAGTTAACAGGATTTTGGATGGAGAAATTTACGATATTTTTTTTCTGAACATTATCTAATTTTTTTGCTCAATAAAGGTAAAAGACAATTGTAAAGAGCTCGTTTTTCTGTAAGAGATTCGTCTCTTAAAACAATATCAATATAATCATTTAAATCCTTTACGAGATGAAATGAGGATTCCGTTTTCATCTTCTATGGAAAGAGGTTTTAATGTCTGTTGACGAAGCTCAACTGAGCTCTTTTGATATCCTACAGAACGGATGGAAAAGATCGATCACTGAAATAAAACAGAGCGGAGATCGATACATGGTGATTGATGTCAATCAAGATCATGTCCCCGATTTTTTGATTGTCGAACCGAAAGATGAATCAATATCAGCCAGCGTTTTTGTCTTAAATGACATTGGAGAAAAAGAATTATTGAAAGCAGGAGAGCAAAACCGAAATCAATTTTTCAACACTCTTGGAAAATGGAGAAATCCATTAAAAATTAATCCGAATTTTCATGTCGATTTTAATTCTTTTGGCACTCTCGACAAACAACATCTTCAAGAGATGTTTACAAAAGGTCTACACTTGAGTGCTTTGGTGCTCTGCAATGCTTCGATTCTTCCCGTCGAAGGAAAACATAAATATATCAGCACCGGAGGTGCTTGGGTCGTTGAAATAACCAATCGCCTATCTCAGGAAAACAATAAGATTTTTTATGATTTGATCGCTATTAATCCGAGGGTCGATTTCGCCATCAGCATAATGAACTATGGTGATTTGGAAGCAAGCTTATGTAAAGAAATAAATGAGGATAAAAAAAGAAGTAGGCCAGTGAGAGCATCAGAGCCGCCTGTAAGAATGTTGAGAAAACCTCTGAAGAAAGAAGATAAGCGAAAGTCGCTGGCAGTTTGGGACAAGTTTGATCGTTTTCGATTTGATAAATAAAAAAATCGCAACTCTTTTAACGAATTCAAGATAAGATTTTTAGAAGTCATTTTAAAACAAACCAAAAAATTAGAGCAGTTTTTACTCAGAGGGGAATCAATGGCTATTAAAAGAATAGAACATGCCTATCCATCAGCTTCGTCGCCGATCAACGCAGGACATGTGGAATATGTTTATCGCGAGAATGGAGAGGAATTAGTCACGCAAAGCCCTCAACAGGCTTGCAAAGAGGGTTGTCTGGATGCTTTTTTTACCAGCTTTAGAAGTGGATGCTCTACTTTGGGAAACATCGACAGTTTTTTTTCATCTTGTGAAGCCAGATGCGAAATCTTGATGAAAAGAATTTATCGGTTTATTCCTACGGAAACAGATAACCCACGGTTCTATCATTTAATCGGTTATGGAATAGGTCAAAAAATTTTGGCAGAAGACTCATTCAATTCTTCGAGTCAATGTTCTGTTGTTCCAGCTTCTCCCGTTCCTGCAGCAGCAGGAGAGCAGGCAATCAATCCAGCTTCTTCCGAAAACAAAATAGCCAAATATATTGAAGAAGGGCTTTTTTTGGGAGCTGTGACTTTTTTGTCTTATTCTATTCTAACTAAAGCTGCCTGGTTATCCAAAATGAATGTAGGAGGCACTTTGTTAAGAGGAGAGTTGAAATATGCCAAGGTGCCAGCATTTTCCAATGCTTTGGCAAGAAGATCTTATTTCTTGAAGGCATAAAAAGTGGTCAGATTTCCTCGTTTGATAAAAACTCTTAAAACCTCGCCATTTTTAATCTGATTGAGAGCATTGTTATAATCAAAAATATTTTTCACCGGAGAATTATTTACCTCTAAAATCAGATCTCCAGTTCGAATTCCGACCCATTCAGCCCGGCTTCCGGGAGCGACTTTGACGACTAAAATTCCTTGTTTCAGATTGAGCTGGTTTTTTTCTTCTGGTTGTAAATCCCGAACAGCAATTCCTAGCTGGTTGCTAGTTTGTTCAGCTTGTGAAAGTGCTCTTTCTGCTTGTTCCAATTCTCCCACTTCGACTGTCAAAAATTTTCTCTCCCCTTTTCTCAGCAACTCCACAGTTGCCTGACTATGAATTGGAGTTTGAGAAACGAAAACTGGAAGATCATGCGGATTTTGAATCGGTTTTCCATTAAAATTGAGAACCAAATCGCCTGGCTGAATCCCCGCCTTGTTGGCTGGGCCACCTGGATAAACATTGGCGATGAGAGCTCCTGTTTCCGTGGAGAGTCCAAAGGATTTTGCAAGTTCAGGGGTGACATCCTGAATCCCTATACCCAAATAGCCACGAGCCACTTTCCCTTTTTCAATTAATTGCGGGATGAAGTTTTTTGCCATGCTGATTGGAATGGCAAATCCAATTCCCTGCCCACTAGCAATAATTGCGGTATTGATTCCAATCACTTCCCCTTTTAGATTGAAAAGTGGACCGCCTGAATTTCCTGGATTAATTGATGCATCCGTTTGAATAAAGTCATCGTACGGTCCAGCACCAATCACACGACCTTTTGCCGATACAATTCCTGCGGTAACTGTCTGGCCCAGACCAAAGGGATTTCCAACTGCCAACACCCACTCACCAACATTCAGCTGGTCAGAATTTCCCAGGTTGACATACGGAAAATCCTCATGAGTATTCTGAATTCGAATGACTGCAATATCGGTTTTTGGGTCGCTCCCAATTACTTTAGCGTTGAATTTTCTTCCATCAGAAAGTTTGACCAAAATCTCGTCGGCGTTTTGAACGACATGATTATTAGTTAAAATTGTTCCATTTTTATCGATAATAAAACCAGATCCTAAACTATTTTGAGTCTGTTCTCTCGGAGCCCCAAAATTTCGTCCAAAAAAATCTCCAAAAGGATCACGATTTCCTAGTCCAAACGGGTTTTGCTGAACTCTTAAAATTTTTACACTGCTGATATTTACCACTGCCGGTTTTACTTTTTTTACCAGTTCAGTGAGATTGGGGAGATTTTCTATGGATAAATTAACCGGGGGAGAAACCGGTTGGCTTGGGGAGTCTGTCGCGATTGATTTAGGGGAAAAGTCCCATTTGAAAGCGAAAAACAGCCCCAATAAAACAGAAAAAAAAGCGGTGAGAGTAAGAGTTTTGACTGAATATTTTCTTTTCATTCTTTCTTTTTCTCCTCGATATACCGAACCCGCAGGTCGGATAAAATTACTTTTAAAAGACTTTCTTCTTCTTTTTCGAGATTCCCTTTTGTTTTTTCTTCTAAAATTCCTAACAGATCAATCGTCTGTTTTGCCTGAACGAGATCTTTTTTAACAGTTTTTGTGAACGGATCTGGTGCAATTCCGAGGGCACTTTGAACTGATCCTGCGAGTGAAAGAATCAAGGTCGCAAAGCTAATCGATGGTAATTCTTTGTGAATTTCATTTTTCGAAAATTCTTGCGGTTCTGGTTCAGACGGAATCGTTGTTTTTGATTCGTTCTCTGGTTTTTCAGTTCCATCGGGGTTGAAACGGCGCTTGTCATTTATTTGCATTCTTGAGTTTTCTTCTTTTTTTTCTTCGTTATTCATGCGAGAAACTCCTTCCCTAACGGGTTAATAGTTGCTTGGGTCTGTAGTGTAAAGATAACTTGAATTTTATTTGTTAGAAATAATAATACCTTTTGACAGTGTCAATCGTTGTGAGTCATTTTTTGAAGGAAAATCGAATGAAACGAAAGATTTACAAAAGCTTAGCTCTTCTCGGAGTTCTCCTATTTTCTTATAATTGTGCGAAGAAAAAACTCCATTTAACTGGCAAAGAAACAGCCGATGAAGCCTTTGCGCAGTGTTTGAAACTCTCCACCAAAAAGCATTTTCAGGAAGCAATTGACTGCTTAGAAATCTTTAAAAGTCGTTATTCCGATTCAAAACTTGCTCTCGAAGCGGAGTTGCAGGTGGCCGAATCTTATTTTAGCAAAAAAGAATATTTACTCGCATCTGAGACTTATCAGCTTTACGCAAAACTTCATCCTAATAGTGAAAAGTTAGATTACGTTTATTATAGAATGGGATTATGTGATTTTCTTTCAACCCCCAAAGCGATCGATCGAGATCAGGGGCATTTACCCGAAGCGATTGAAAATCTTGCGATTGTTTTCAAACAATATCCTGATTCCCCTTATGCAAAATTGGCAAAAACGAAATATGATGATGCGAAACGCTTGATTGCCAAACGTCATTTTTATATTGGACGTTTTTATTTCAAAAGAGGAGAATACAAAGCGGCTGTCACCCGATTTCGAGAGGTTTATACTAATTTTGCTGATCTCGGCTTAGATGAGTCTGCATTGTATTATACGGTTGTTTCGCTTCACAAATTAAAACGAGATTCTGAAGCAGCAGAACCAATAGAAATTTTAAAAACTAAATTCCCGGCAAGTGCAAAAACAAAAAAGGCAGTCCAAATGGTAGAGAAAAAATAAGTTATCAAAGGAGGATTTTCGATGGAAAATAGCCAGGCCTTATTTGTTGATGGAAAACGTTTTTTTGAAAAAAAAGAATATGATAAAGCCGAAAAATGTTTTGTCGCTCTGATCCGGGCAAAGAAAAATTTTGCCGACGTTTTTAACATGCTCGGAATTATCTATCATGTGAATGGCGATTTTAATCAGGCGATTGAATCGTTCGAAAAAGCGCTCAAAATAAACCCTAATTATACTGAAGCATTAATGAATTTGGCGGTACTGTATAACGATTTGGGAAAATATAAAAAAGCGGCGGTTCTTTATAAAAGAGTTCATTCGGCCAAGCCGAAGAAAAAAGAAAAAATTGATCCATTTTTGAAAAACAAATTGGCGAATAAACATGCAGAGCTTGGGGATATTTATGAAGGGATCGGTCTTCATCCCGAAGCAATTTCTGAATACGAGCGTGCGTTAGAGCTCGGTCCAAAATTTCTGGATATCCGTTCGAAACTCGCGATTTCTCTCCGAGAAGATGGAAAATATTCAAAAGCAATCCAGGTTTTATCCCAGGTTTTAAAAATGAATCCCCGCTATATTGGAGCGCGAATCCAAATTGGAGTTACTTTCTACGCCGCGGGTGAGAAAAAGAAAGCGGTTTCTGCCTGGAAAGAAGCATTAAAACTGAGTCCCAACAATGAATCGGCAAAAATGTATTTAAGACTTGCTGAATCGATGCCAGCTTAATTCAAAAATAATTTCATGGAAAAAAAACGTCAAAAAACCGTCGCACTCATTGCCCATGACGGCAAAAAAGCGGAGATGGTCGGTTTCGTCAAAGACAATCTCAAAATCATTAAAAAATTCAAACTAGTCGCAACTGGAACTACCGGCAGATATCTTGAAGAAGCGGGGCTTTCTGTTACAAAAATGGAAACTGGCCCGAAAGGGGGAGATGCCCAAATTGCCGCGATGATCGTGAATAAACAGATTGATGGGGTTGTTTTTCTAAGAGATCCGCTAGGAA